>CAZPXM010000140.1:0-10132 GCA_964591015.1 uncultured Gemmatimonadaceae bacterium | reverse complement strand
CGCCGCCGGCGGCGTCGGGCTGGAGTTCGGCTGTGTGGCGCCCTGCGACGGCTTCGGCAACGCCAACCGCGGCTACCGCTACATCCTGCCCATGCGCGACAACATCGCCGATGCCGTCGAGCTGATGGCGGAAGCGCACCACTTCGACGGACTGGTGATCCTCTCGAGCTGCGACAAGAGCAATCCAGGGACGATGATGGGCCTGGCGCGAGTGGACCGTCCGGCCATCTTCCTGGGCGGCGGGTTCGGACACCAGATGTGCCCGGGCGAGGGCCTCGGCACCGCCATGAGCATGCAGTGCCTGGCCGAGGCGTTGGGCCTGGCGCTGCCGCGCACCGCGACCACGTGCGCCAGCGCACCGGCGCACCGCCACCTGTCCTTGCAGGCCGGCCAGCAGGTCGTGGAGCTGGTGCGCCGAGGGTTGCGTCCCTCCGCCATCCTCACGCGCGGCGCCTTCGAGAACGCCATTCGCGTCAACATGGCGATCGGGGGCTCCTACAACACCTTCATCCACCTCCCGGCCATCGCGTACCAGGTAGGCCTGCGGCTCACGGCCAGCGACTTCGACCGACTGAGCGACAGCACCCCCTACCTGTGCAGCCTGAGCCCCAATGGTCCGTGCGTCCTCAGCCAGCTCGACCGCGTCGGCGGCATCGCCGCGGTCATGAAAGTGCTGGAACCCCTTCTCGATCTGGACGCGATGACCGTGACCGCCAGCACCGTGCGGGAGAATCTCCGTGAGGTGCGCATCGACTGGACGAAGCTGCCCCACCCGGACGTGCTGCGTCCCCTGGACAACCCCCTGCGCCCGACCGGCGGGCTGACCGTGCTGCGCGGCAACCTTGCCCCGGACGGCGCAGTGATCCGCTCCGCCGGCGTGCTCCCGAATATGCTCCGGTTCGCGGGCCCGGCGCGCGTGTTCGACTCGGAGCACGAGGCCATGGCTGCCGTCGCCCGAAAGGAGTACCAGCCCGGCGAGGTGCTGGTGATCCGCAACGAGGGCATCGTGGGCGGCCCCGGCATGCCCGAGCAGTCCTGCGTGGGGTGGACGCTGGAACGCCAGGGCATGTACGACAAGGTGTACCTGGTGACCGATGGGCGCTACTCGGGAGCATGCCACGGCCCTCTCGTGGGTCTGGTGACCCCGGAGGCGGCTCTCGGCGGCCCGATCGCGCTGGTGCGCACCGGCGACATCGTTCGCATCGACGTGCCCGGCAAGCGGTTGGAGGTATTGCTGGACGACGAGGAGCTGCGCCGCCGGCGCCAGGACTGGGAGCCGCCTGTGCCGCGGGTGGCGCGCGGGTACCTGTCCCGGTACGCCCAGCACGTGGTCCCGGCGCTGGCAGGGGGATACCTGCCGGACGGCAGCGGGGCACCGGACCGGGGACCCCTGCACCCCGACTAGTGGAGCGTCGCGACAGCCACCCGGGGCCGGGAGCGCGGAGAGTCCGCCGAACGACGTTCGCCGGCAGCCTGCTGGCGGAGGGCCGGCGGGGCGTCCTCGTCCGGCTGCACGGGGCTGCCGCATGCAGTCCCACCGGCCGTTCCGCTCGTACCAGCGCTCGTCCTGGACGAACTCCTTGTCCCTGCCGCACCTGGCCCAGTGGACGCCATCCCGCGATGTGGCCAGCGAGAAGTGGTGCCACTGGCCGCTGCCGCCGGCGCTGCCGCGCGGCGCCGGACTCCTCACGGAGTCGGCTTCATCCGGCGGAAGCACTCCAGCCATTCGCGGGTGATCGCCTCGCCCATGGAGGACCCGGCCGCCAGCTCCGCGGCTGTCTGGCCCCAGTAGAAGCTGATCCAGCCGGCGACATCCGTGTGCGCGTCCCGCACGAACCGCTCCAGCTCCTCGGCGCGGCAGGCCAGCGGAAAGGTCTCCTCCACGACGAGTGGCTTGCCGAGACGGAAGCGCTGCAGCGTCGCGCGTGCCTGCGGCAGTTCGCCGGATCTGGGGTAGATGTGGACGGAGACGAAGTCGAGTGGCTGCGCGGCTGCCTGCACGAACGGTCCGTCGCTGTCGGGCAGAAAGCCCAGCGTGATCAGGTGTCGCGGGTCCCGCTCGCGGATCGCCGCGACCTGTCGCCGCACCCACTGGCCGACGATCTCCGCGGGCGAGCGGCCGCCCGGATCGAGCACGAGAGCCTGGACGTACCAGAAGCCGGACAGCTCGCCGGCCAGCCACTCTCCCGGCTGGCGCGGCGCGGTGGGCACGAACGGCTCGTTGATCAGATCGTAGCAGAACACGGCGGGGCTGTGGGCGCAGGCGCCGGCGATGGCCCGCCAGAAGTTTGCCTGGACTTCCCAGCGCTCGGTCTCGCCGAGAGCCTCGAACCAGGCAGGCACGTCCGCCTTCCGGTAGCAGGCCAGGCCGGTCAGATCCAGGTGGAGACCGGCGGCCTCGGCCAGATCCAGGAGCCTGCGGAGCTGCGCCAGGGCCCGGCTGTCGGCCTGGTCGGGCGCCGCCATGAACCGCGCCAGTTGCAGGTGGATGCGGACCACGTTCGCGCCGAGGGCCCGCATCTCGCGGAAGTCCTCTGCCACGGTCGGCCACTCGGCCTCCCAGTAGTCCTCCAACAGCCGCATCTGGTGGTCGCGGTCGTAGTTGAAGCCCCACGGTACGAATGGCGCGCCGGTCCGGCTGTCCACGAAGCCCTGCTGGTCCGCCGAGATCCGCATCCAGCCCGGCCTGGTCGCGGACCGGGGCACGGCGCACCCGGCCACCACGCCGGCGACGGCGCACGCGAGGACCATCCCTATCTCGCCCATGGTCAAAGCCACTGGATGCCGGACGCCGGGCACTTCCGCCTGCCGCATTCCTCTGGGTGCTGGCCTGCGGGCGGGCTGCCCGGGTGTGCGACGCGAATGCGGCAACGCTGCCGCGCGCGGCCGGCTCGTGAGCCCGGCCGAGGAGAAGAAACACCGGCGCCGCGGCGCCGGCCACAGCGACGGCGGCGCCGCCGTCTTCCACGCCGCGGCAACGCGCCATCCCCGGCAGACCTCGGCAGTCGCCGTGGACCGCGTCTGGTCTGCCGGCGGCCCGCTCTGCGTCGGCTGCCGCGCTCGCGACGGTCTGCGCGGGACTGCTCTGCCCACGTCAGCCGGCGCTCCGGCCGACCCGCCCGCCCTTGCCCGGCCTGTCTGGATTGCCTATCCACATGGGAGGCGTGGCAGGCCAGCACCACGGTCCAGCCAGATCCGGCGCGCACCGGCGCCAGCCCGGCGCTCGCCGCTGTCGCACGCCTGGGCGGCCGTACCGGCCTCGGGACGACCACGATGGAGCAGGAGGGCAAGGCATGCCGACCGTCAGAAGGAGCTGGCGCGCCCTGGAGTTCGCCGGACCGCAGGCACAGCCGCTGTGGGATGCGGAGCTGTTGCTCGAGGATGAGGCCGGACTGCAGACGTGCGAATGGGAGCCGCCCGGCCCGGAGGGGCACTGCGCGGGGACAGCCGGTCCGTGGCAGGTCCGCCTGGAAGTGCGGCCGGCTGCCGATCCTCTCCGCTCGCTGGCCTTGCGCATCGGGACCGGCGAGCGGCGGTGGTGCCGGCAGCTCTTCCTGAGACTGCGGCCCAGGAACGGAGGCTCGACCCTCCTGCACCCGGACAGCCGCGTCCTGACGCTGGGCGGGCAGACGACGCCGGGGACCAGCGCCGTCACCGTCGGGCAGTGGCTCGCCCGCTTGCGGGAGGCAGAGCGGACGCCATGCTTCGCCGTGGCGCTGGCCAGCGCCGCGGCGGCGCGCGCGTTCCTGCTCGGCATCGGCGGCCCCGTGCCCGACTACCCGTACGCGCGCACCGACGGCCGCGAGCTCGAGCTGGGCTTCCAGGTGGACCGGGAGCTGGCCGGCGCCGCAGCCGCGGAGTACGAGCTGGCAGCCGGCGCGGCGGCCGATCCGTTCGCCCTGCTGGAGAGCTACGGCGACCTGCTGGGTCGGTACGGCCGCCGGCCCGGCGCGCGCGTCACGGGCTGGAACAGCTGGGACTACTATGCCGCGTCGGTCACCATGGACGACGTGCGCAGCGAGATGGCGGCGATCGCCGCTTCGCCGCTGGCAGGCAGGCTGCGCCATGTGTGCATAGACATGGGCTGGGAACAGGCGTGGGGCGACTGGCGGCCCAACCGCAAGTTCCCGGACACGCACGCGCAGATCGCCGCCGAGATCCGTGCCGCCGGCTTCGAGCCCGGCATCTGGACGGCGCCGCTGCAGGCCAGCGTGTACCTGCCGTCGATCCGCCACCGGCGGGAGCTGCTGGCGGTGGGCGACGACGGCGAGCCGGCGGTGGTGCCGGGCGGCCCCGCCAACGCGGTCTTCGACCCCACGCACCCGGAGGCCCGCCAGTACTGGGCGGAGGTCTTCGCGGCACTGCGCGCGGCCGGCTTCACGTTCTTCAAGATCGACTACATCTACCGCCAGTACATCGACGCGATCGCCAGGCTCCACGATCCAGCCGTCGGCAAGGCCGCGGCCATCCGTTCCCTGCTGGCCACGATCCGCGCGGCCATCGGTGACGAGAGCCACCTGCTGTCCTGCGGAGCACCCCTGGAGAGTGCGCTCGGCCTGGCGGACAGCGCCCGGATATGCACCGACATCCACAACTTCTGGTCGCACGTGAAGGCGAACGCCGCCCAGCTCGCCTCCGCCTACTGGATGCACGGCAGGCTGTGGGAGAACGATCCGGACTTCGCCATCGTCCGCAGCCGGGCCACCAGCGCCGATCCGTACCTGAACATCCCCTACCGGCGCCACCCGCTGGCGCCGGGAGGCGGTCACTGGATGGCCGGCCCGGAGGCCTCCTTCGAGGAACTGAAGACGTGGCTGGCGCTGGTCTACCTCAGCGGCGGCTCGCTGTTCGTCAGCGACTCGATCCCGCGCCTGAACCCACTGGGCCTCGCTACCCTGGTCAGGCTCTTCTCCGGGCCTCGCCAGGCGGCGCGACCCGCCGACCTGTTCGTCTCGGCCACGGCCCAGACATGGATCGGGCGGCAGGAGCGCGGCGGGGGCACGCTGGGGCTGTTCAACTGGGACGACGCGCCGGCCCGCGTCGAGGTCCCACGTGGCGTCGATGCGCCCACGGCGGGCCGGGACGTGTGGACCGACCAGCCCGTCTCCGTGGGCGGCGGCGTGACGCTGCCCGCCCACGGAAGCCTGCTGCTCAGCTGGTAGCGGACGCGGCAGGCGATCGCGGCGCCGGCCAAGCGCGGCGCCGGCCAACCGACCGATCCACACCTGGAGGACGCTGCATGTCGCGGCTCACCGCTTCCCCTGCCTGGCAGGCCCTGGCGGCGCACCAGCGCGCCATGGCTGGCGTGCACCTGCGCGACCTGTTCGCCGCCGATCCGCAGCGGTTCGCACGGTTCTCGCTGCGCCACCAGGACATCCTCCTCGACTACTCGAAGAACCTGCTCACGGCCGAGACGCTCCGGCTGCTGCTCGACCTGGCCGCAGCGGCGGAGCTGCCCCGCTGGATCCAGGCGATGTTCGCCGGCGCGCCCATCAACGCCACGGAGCGGCGACCCGCGCTGCACGTGGCCCTGCGCAACCGCGCCGATCGGCCCATCCTCGTCGATGGCGAGGACGTCATGCCCGCGGTCAACCGGGTGCTCGAGCGGATGCGCGCCTTCGCCGAGGCGGTGCGCCGGGGCGCCTGGACCGGGTTCACGGGCAAGCCGATCGCGGCCGTGGTCAACATCGGCATCGGCGGCTCGGACCTGGGGCCGCGGATGGCGGTGCGGGCGCTGGCGCCCTACGCCGCGCCGCAGTTGCGCGTCCGCTTCGTGGCCAACGTGGACCCGACCGAGCTGGCGGAAGCGTTGCAGGGGCTGGACCCCGAGACGACCCTGTTCGTGGTGGCCTCCAAGACTTTCGCCACCCAGGAGACGATGACCAACGCGCACAGCGCGCGCGCCTGGTTCTTGCGCCACGCGGGCGCCGAGGCAGCGGTGGCCCGGCACTTCGTCGCCGTGTCGACCCACGCGCAGCGGGTGGCGCGGTTCGGCATCGACCCGGCGAACATGTTCGGCTTCTGGGACTGGGTGGGCGGCCGCTACTCGGTGTGGTCGGCGGTGGGGCTGCCGCTGCTGCTGGCAATCGGCTGGGAACGCTTCACCGAGTTCCTGGCCGGCGCGCACGCGGTGGACGAGCACTTCCGCACCGCGCCTCCAGCGGCCAACATGCCGGTGATCATGGGGCTGTTGGGGGTCTGGTACAACAACTTCTGGGGCGCCCAGAGCCACGCCATCCTCCCGTACGATCAGCACCTGGAACTACTCCCCGCCTATCTGCAGCAGGCCGACATGGAGAGCAACGGCAAGGGGGTGACCCGGGCGGGGCAACCGGTGGACTACCAGACCGGTCCGGTGCTGTGGGGTCAGCCGGGCACCAACGGCCAGCACGCCTTCTTCCAGTTGCTGCACCAGGGCACCAAGCTGGTCCCGTGCGACTTCCTCGTCCCGGCGCGCAGCCACCACCCGCTCGGCGACCATCACGCCAAACTGGTGGCCAACTGCTTCGCCCAGAGCGAGGCGCTGATGCGCGGCAGGACCGCGGCCGAGGCGCGGGCCGAACTCAGCCGCCAGGGCGTGACAGGCGACCAGCTCGAGTTGCTGACCGCGGCGCGCACGTTCCCCGGCAACCGGCCCAGCAACACGCTCCTCTTCCGCCAGCTCACCCCGGCGACGCTGGGCGCGCTCATCGCCCTGTACGAGCACAAGATCTTCGTGGAGGGGGTGATCTGGGACATCAACTCCTTCGATCAGATGGGCGTCGAGCTGGGCAAGGTGCTCGCCGACGCCATCCTGCCCCAACTGGGCACCCAGGGACCGGTCGCCGGCCATGACGCCTCGACCAACGGGCTGATCGAGTACTACCGGCAACTGCAGGCCTAGCCGGCCGGAGGCGCCGAGGTCAGGTGTGCGCCAGCCCCCCGTCCGGCCGCAGCGGCAGCCAGGGCCGCGGCCGCGGCTGGTCCGGATCCCAGGGATGGGCCCGGATGAACTCCTCGTCCAGGTCCACCCCCCAGCCGGGGCCGGCAGGGATGTCCAGGTGGCCGGCGCACGGTCGCTCGATCGCCTGGCACAGCAGCCGGTGCCGATCCGGCGGCGCCGCAGCCGTGGGTATCTCCTGGATCAGGAAGTTGGGCAGCACTGCGTCCAGGTGCAGCGAGATCGCGGTGGTCAACGGGCTCCAGGGATTGTGCGGCGCCATGCTCACGTAGAACGACTCGGCCATGGCGGCGATCTTGTAGACCTCGAGGATGCCGCCGGCGTTGCCCACGTCCGCCTGGATCACGTCCACCGCGCTGCGCACCAGCAGCTCCCTGAACGCATGCCGGCCGAACAGGCGCTCGCCGGTGGCGATGGGGATGCGGGCGACGC
Source organism: uncultured Gemmatimonadaceae bacterium (assembly GCA_964591015.1). Lineage (GTDB taxonomy): Bacteria > Latescibacterota > UBA2968 > UBA8231 > UBA8231 > SLHA01. The sequence goes on along the minus strand of CAZPXM010000140.1, from coordinate 2,760 downwards.
GCCGGATCTCCGCCATGGCGTCCACGTTCTCCGGATGCACGGGTTCCTCGTAGAACAGGATGCCGTACGGCTCGAGACGCTTGGCCATCTCCATGGCGTTGACCGGATTGAGCACGCCGTGGGCGTCGATGGCGATGCCGATCTCGTCGCCTACCGCGTCGCGCACGGCCCGCACCTTGGCCTCCGCGCGCTTGCCCTCGGCCACGCTGTAGCCCAGACCCGTGAACGCGAACGGCGTGAACTTCACCGTGCGGAAGCCTTCTTCCAGCCGCCGCAGGGCATCCTCGGCGCAGGCCTCGGGCGTGTCGCCGTGGATCCAGGCGTACACCTCCACGCGCTCGCGCACCCTGCCGCCCAGCAGCTCCCACACCGGCACGCCCAGCGCCCTGGCCTTGATGTCCCACAGCGCGTGCTCGACGCCGCTGAGCGCTGCCATCAGCACCGGTCCGCCGCGCCAGATCACGGTCCGGTACATCTGATTCCACAGCTTCTCGATGGCGAACGGGTCGGCGCCGAGCAGATAGTGCTCCAGGTCGCGCACGGCGCCGACGACCGCATGCTCCTTCCCGATCAGCGACGGCTCGCCGTACCCGCACAGCCCGGCGTCGGTGTGCAGCTTGACGAAGACGTACGGATGCTGCACGTCCGCGGCGAGCACCTCCACGCGAATGATCTTCATCCCCTGGCGCTCCCTCGGGCTCCCGCTCACCGCCAGCCGGCCAGGCGCAGGCACTCCGCGTACACCTCGAAGTGCTCGCCCTCCCTCTCGTCGGGATCGACCAGCTTGAGCCACAGCGCGCTGTCCTTGCGCTCGCCGCTGAGCACGCGCCGGCTCTCCAGGTGCGCCGGATCGGCGCCGTGCCAGACCACCTCGCCGTCCTGCAGGTAGATGAACTCGTTGGCGTACTGGCTGACCAGACGCTGCTGGTTCGCCTGGTAGAACAGGCCCTGTTCGCAGGCTGTCCGGCGCCAGTTGGCCACGGTCTGCGGCGGGTCGATCTCGTCCGCATCGAAGTCGGCCAGCGGCGGCTCCACCTCCGTCTCGAAGTCGATCTGCCGCAGATCCACCGTGCCGAAGCCGCGTTCGGCGGCGATGAGCAGATGGTTGCGGTCGCGGCGGAACGGCGGGGTCGGCCAGTCTGCCGTCGGCTCGTGGCCCATCAGGTACGCCCCGCAGGCGTCGGTGGCGATGCAGTGATCGCCCGCGATCAGCGCGTTGCCGACGCGCCCCCGGCCGTCCCACTCGCGCCCCGCCTGCCCGACCAACGCCTCGATGATGTTCAGGCAGGGCCGCGTGATCATGGCCAGGTCGGGCAGGACGTAGGACAGGCGGATCAGATGATGGTAGTAGCTGCGGGTGCGGCCCTCGGGCGGCTTCATGGGCGGCAGGCCGAACAGGTTCTTCGTGCTCAGCGTCACACCCTGGAACAGGTGGTTCTTCATCTTGGCGATGGAGACCACCGCGTCGGCCGCGCGGAACACGCCGCTCAGGGTGTACCGGGTGAACATGCAGCCGCCGCCCGGAACCTCGTAGGTGGCGAAGGGCGGCATGTTGGAGTCGTCGTACTCCACGCCGAACTCGTCCAGCACGGGCCGGTAGTTGAAGTCATCGGGGGTCCGGTAGTCGCCGTGGTACACCGTGGTATCGGTAGCGATCAGGCGCGCCGTGGTCCGGCTGCGCAGCAGCCGGAGCGCGGCCCGCGCCACGGACGGGTCGACCAGCTCGCGCAGCCGCCCGGCGAACACGGGCGGCTGGGTGCCCATCAGGTTGAACTTGAGCACCACGGTGCGGGCCCGGGCCAGCTGCTCCCAGGCCCGCTCCAGCGGCTCCGTGACGCGCTCGAGCTGCCGGTAGATCTCCGCGTCGGTGGCGCGGTGGTCGCACCGCACCGCACGTACCCGGCAGGCCTTCTCTGCCATGGAATGCTCCCTTCGCCTCGGTGTGTCTGCGTGTGCGTCAGAAGAACTTCAGATTGATGTACCGACCCGGGTTCTCGCGGACGTCCGCCGCCAGCCGCGCCAGTTCGTCGCCGGCCCGCTGCAGGCTGGCGGCCGCCGCGCTCGCATTGGCGTACAGCTCCTCGTCGCGGCTCAGCCGTCCGAGCACGCCCTCGCCCCGGTCCATCCGCCCCAGGATGCCCTCCAGCGACTGGCTCGACCGGCCGAGCGACGCCACGATCTCGTCCAGTCTGGCGGTCAGCGCCGCCACGTGCTGCAGCGAGCGCTCGATCTCCGGGCCCGCAGTGGCGCGATCGAGCTTCTCGGCCGCGCGCCGCAGGTGCCGGCTGGTCGCCTCCAGCTCGACCTGCTGCCGCGACGCCAGGTCGTTCAGCGTGGCCAGCAGCTCGCGGAGCTGGCTGCTGCTGTGGTGCACGTCGTCGACCGTCCGCTCGTCCACCAGCGCCTGGACCCGCGCGAGCACCTCGCCGGCCTGCGCCTGCAGCGTGCCGAACTGGTCGAAGATCCCCGTCTGGCTCTCGCCCGGCAGGACCGCGCCCCAGCCCACGTCGTGCCCGGCCGTGCCCGGAACCACGCGGGCGGCCAGACCGCCCAGCAGGCCGTTCGCCACCAGCTCGATGCGCGAGTCCGCGGGGATGGAGTACTGGCCCTCGATCTCCAGCGCCACCGCGACCCCCGCGGGCACGATCCGGAACGACGCCACCCGGCCGATATTCACCCCGCGCATCTGCACCGGGTCGCCGCGCCGGATGCCGCCCGCATCCGCCACCACCGTCTCGATGAGGTAGCGGCCGCGGAACA
>CAZPXM010000139.1:0-10224 GCA_964591015.1 uncultured Gemmatimonadaceae bacterium | reverse complement strand
AGACCCCCAGCTCGTCGACGGCGGTGCGCACCGCCGTCGACGAGCTGGGGGTCTTCGCGCTGTTCGCCGACAGCGGGGCGCCCGTGGGGAAGCTGGCCATCCGCGCCCTGGACTGCCAGCCGCGCGCCTTCGCGCCCAGCGGCCGCACCGGCAGAGCGCAGACCGACATCTCGTTCGAGCTGACCGGGGCGGCCGATGTCACCGTCCGCGTGTACGATGCTGCCGGCTGTCTGGCGCGAGTGATTGCACGCGCCTTGCCGCTGGCGCCTGGCCGGGTCTCCGTGCAGTGGGATGGCCGGGGCGCGGATGGTGACCCGGTTCCCAGCGGGCTGTACATCGTCGTCGTGGAGGGTGGTGGCGTGCGCTCCCAGAAGACCGTGGCGGTCATCAGGTAGCCCTATGAGACGGCTTGCTGAGACGTGGGCGCTGCTGCTGCTGCCCGGCCTGGCCAGCGGCCAGGTGTTCGTGGAGGTCACGGCGACCAGCGGGGCGCGGAACGCAGCGATGTACTGCACCGGGGCGGTCCCCGGCGACTACGATGGCGACGGCGATCTGGATCTGTACGTGACCAACTGGGGCGCCGGCGCGCCGGCCAACGCGCTGTACGAGAATGACGGCGGCGGCGTCTTTGTGGACGTCGCTGCTGCCCGCGGGGTGGCGAACATCGGGAACAGCGCCGCGGCAGCCTGGGCCGACTTCGACAACGACGGGGATCTGGACCTGTACGTGGCCGATTTCTACGAGCAGGATTATCTGTACCAGAACGAAGGCGGCGCCTTCGTCGAGGTAGGGCGCACGCGCGGCACGGTGAACATGGTGCGGCAGGGCGCCGAGACGTGCGTGGCCTGGGGCGACTACGACAACGACGGGTGGGCGGACATCTACATCGGCAAGTACTACTATCGCAACGAGCTGTACCACAACCGCGGCGACGGCACCTTCGAGCCGGTGATGGATCTGGGCGTGAACGACCCGCGGGACACGCATGCCGTGGACTGGGTCGACTACGACGGCGACGGCTGGCTCGACCTGTACGTGGTCAACCGCGAGCAGGCCAACACGCTGTTCCATAACGTGAACGGCAGCTTCGCGGAGACAGCGGCGCTGCTGGGCGTGGACGACCATGGCATCGGTCAGGACGCTGCCTGGGCCGACTACGATGGCGACGGCGATCTCGACCTGCTCGTGGCCAACGTCGGTCCCAACGCCTTGTACCGCAACGACGGCCCTGCCGGCTTCGTCGAGGTGGGCGCCGCTGCTGGCGTGCGCAGCAGCACCGCCGGCTGGATCACCGTGCGCGCTGCCTGGGCCGACTACGATGGCGACGGCGATCTCGATCTGTACCTGGCCAACGGCGGCGACCGGCAGAGCCAGCCGGACGTGCTGCTGGCGAGCGACGGAGCAGGTTCGTTCGCCGACGCGACAGCAGCCGCGGGCCTGCCTGCCGGCGGCTCGACGCGCAGCGACGCCGTCTGGGCGGACCTGGACGGCGACGGCTCGCCCGATCTGTACCTCACCGACGGCTGGGGGTACGGCAGCAGGGTCTTCCGCAATCGGACGCCCGGTGCGGCTTTCGTGCGCGTGGGTGTCCGGGGTCTGGGCGCGGCGCGGGGGGGCACGTGCACCGATGCCGTCGGGGCGCAGGTGCGCCTGCTCGAGGCCGACGGCGGGCGCCTGCGAGGGTACCAGCAGGTGCAGCGCGGCAGCGGCGCGCCGCTGCTGCACTTCGGCGCGACACCGGGGGTGGCCTATCGGCTGGCGGTGCGCTACCCGCGATCGGGGCGGGTGGCGACCGTGGAGGTCGCCGCGGATGCGCGGGGCGGCGAGGGGGTCATCGTGACCGAACCCGAACCATAGACGTCGGGGCTGTCAACGTGCGCAGAATCGCCTGCATTGCGCTTCTTCTGGCGCTCCTCGACGGCGCGGCGCGGCAAGTCCAGGCAGCTGCCGGCGCCCGGCCTGCCGCGGGTGCGCGCGCCATCGCCATGGGCGGCGCCTTCGCCGCCGTGGGCAGCGATGCCAGCGCCGTGAGCTGGAACCCCGCCGCCGTGGCCGGCCTCCAGCGGCAGGAGGTGACGTTCGCCTACGCCGATCGCTACGCCGTGGGGCTGAACAGCTCCTACCTGGCGTACGTGCTGCCCCTGCGCGACAACCAGGCCCTGGGGCTGGACTGGCACTACCAGGGCTACGGCGATCGCGAGCTGGACTACCGCCGTCAAGTCTTCGCTTTCGGCTACGGCTACCGCAACGCCAGCGCGTTGCTGCGGCCCTATGTCGGCAACACGGCGGTGGGGGTCGCCGCCCGGTACAACGCGCAGGAGGCGAGTCTGGACGCCCGCAAGGTGATGCGCGCGACGGGCTGGGGGTGGGACTTCGGCGCGCTGGTGCCGCTGCCCTGGCGGATGCGCGCGGCGCTGGTGATCCAGGACGCGGGCGGCACGTCGGTGCGCCATCGCGGCGGCATCTCGGAGCCGCTCTTTCGGACCCGTTGCCGGGTGGGGGTCGCGGCACGGCCGGTCGAAGGCCTGACCGTGGCCGCCGACCGGGATGACGAGGTGCGCGTCGGGGCCGAGTACTGGCTGCGCGGCATGCTGGCACTGCGCGCCGGCCTCCACAGCGAACTGCACACGCCCGAGAACTTCGGCGAGGCCACGAGTCTGGCTGTCGGCCTGGGCCTGAAGTATCGCTTCGCCCAACTGGACTACGCCTACGAGCGGCACCCGGTGCTGGCGCCGACGCATCACTTCGGCCTCTCGCTGGACTACGCGCCGCACGTGGTGACGATCAAGAGTGCGGCGATCAAGCCCAGTCCGGTCTACCGCTCGCTCTACCGGCACTACGAGGAGTCGGACTTCGTCGACGTGGTGCTGGGCAACGCCTCGGAGGAGCCGGTGCGGGCCAGCGTGCGGGTCATGCTGCCCCGCGTGATGCGCACGCCCCACCAGGAGACGGTGACGCTGCCGCCCCTCAGCAACCGCGAGTTCGCCTTCGGCGTCACCTTCGATCCCGAGCTGTTCAACACGCCGGAGGCCAAGTACGACCAGTTCGTCATCCCTACCGTCGAGGTCGTCCACACGCGCAATCGGAAAGAGGAGAAGGAGGCCAAGCAGCTCGATCGGGTGTATGTCGCGGGCAAGGGCAAGCTGAGCTGGGGGGTGCCGGGCATGGTCGCTGCGTTCGTCACTCCCGAGGATCTGGCGGTCGCCGAGCTGGCGCGAGGCGTGGTGCAGCGCTACGACGCCGTGCTCACCGCGAAGTTCGATCGCTCCAATCTGGGCAAGGCGGTGCTGGTCTTCGATGCCCTGGGTGCGTACAAGATCCGCTACCAGGCGGACCAGAAGACGCCCTTCGCCAGCATCGCCGCCGACCGCACGGTCTTCGACACGGTGCAATACCCCAGCGAGCTGCTCGCCAAGCCGCAGAACGAGGAGACCAAGGTAGGGGACTGCGACGACCTGACCGTGCTCTATGCCTCGCTGCTCGAGAACCTGAGCATCGACACCGCCCTCCTCGAGGCCAACGAACCGGGGCGGGGTCACATCTTCCTGATGTTCGACTCGGGGCTGACCCCCGACGACGCCGAGGATCACTTCGTCAGCAGGTCGGAGTACGTGGCCTGGGCCGGGCGCATCTGGATCCCCGTCGAGACCACGATGATGGGGTATGCCTTCGCGGACGCCTGGCGCACCGGTGCCGGCGAGTACGCGCGCCTGAAGCCCAACGGCATGATCGGCGAGCTGTACGTGCAGGAGTGGCTGGCCAGGTACAAGCCGGCCACCCTGGCGCCGGTGCGGGCTGCCGTGCCGCAGAATGCCTGGATGGACAGCCTGCTGGCCCGCGATCTGGAGTTCTTCGACCAGCGGGTCGATCGGATCGCGCTGGCGGCGGTGACCAGCCTGAACACGCCGGACGGTCTGTACGACGCGGGCGCGACCTACCTGCGAATGAGCCACCTGGAAAAGGCGCTGGAGATGTTCGACCGGGCCCTGGCCCTGGCCCCCGAGCATGCCGATGCGCTGAACGGCAGGGGCGTGGTGCTCACCCGGCAGGGGCGGTACGAGGAGGCGCTGGCCTGCTATCGCCGGGCTCTGCAGCAGCAGGATGACAATGGCGTGCGTATGAACGTGGCGCTGACTTACTACCTGATGGGCGAGCGACAGACGGCCGATCAGGTGTACCAGGAGGTCGCCAGGGCCGACGACACCTATGCCGAGCTGTTCGATTTCCTCGCCGGCGTGGGCGCGGCCCAGGAGGACTACGACCTGGCCGTGGGCTACCTGCGGCAGGGGCAGCTGGAGGCGGCGGCAGAACTCCTGCAGCGAGCCCTGGAAGCGGATCCGCAGTTCGCCGATGCCGTCAACGCCCTGGGCGTCGTGCTCACGCGCCAGGGCAAGTACCAGGCTGCCCTCGAGCGATTCGAGCGAGCCGTCCAGCTCGATCCGCAGCAGCTGGGGTTCCGGCTGAACGTGGCGCTGGTGCACTACCTGCTCGGCGACCGGCAGCGGGCCGACGCGCTGTACCAGCAGATCGTGGCGGTGGACGACGCGTACGCCGGTCTGTTCGACTTCCTGGCCGGACTCGAGTCGGCCGACGAGAACTACCGGGTGGCGACTGCGTACATGCGTCAGGGCGAGTTCGCACCGGCCCTGGAGCGTCTGGACCGGGCCCTCGAGGCCGACCCCAAGATGGGCGAGGCCTACAACGCGCGCGGCGTCGTGCTGGCGAACCTGGGCCGTTACGACGAGGCGTTCTCGATGTTCGAAGCGGCGGCTGCCGCCGGCGCCGAACAGGCTGGCGTGCGACTGAACATGGCCATCATCCGCTACCTGCAAGGGCGCCGCCAGGAGGCAGCGGCGATCTACGAGCAGGTGGTCCGGATGGAGCCGAGCTACGACGGGTTCATGGACTTCCTGCGCGAGGACGCGGGAACGGACGGAACCGAGTCGGGGGCGGAGCGTTGAATGCGTGGGTGCCGAGCTGGGCGCATGTGACTGCGGTCACACCGCTCGCGCCGACGGGTGACGATCTTCGATGGCGGCTTGTCGCACCGGTGCCGAGGCACCATTTCGCGGAGGTTCTTGCCGATGGCCAGTGCTAACAGGGTGAGGATGGCAGTCGTGCTGGCGGCCGTGTTCGCGTGGACTGCCGCCGTTGCCGAGGAGCCGGCGCCGCCGGGCGAGGCGGCCAGGGAGCCTGCGCCTGCCGCTGTCGGGCAGGAGGACGAGGACTGGCTGAACACGGTCTGGGTTCAGGTCGACGAGATGGTTCAGCAGCAGGACCATCAGGCCCAGGAGACGGTCACCGTGGCCGGAGTGCGTGGGGCGGAGGCCGAAGACGATCTGCTGGAGAAGCTGTACTACAAGGGCGGGCGGCGGTACCCCAGCCAGGACAAGCTCAGGCAGGCGATCGAGACGCTCACCAAGGCCATCGAGCAGAGTCCCGATTCGCCCGAGGTGCCCAAGCAGCGGTTCTTCGTGGCGCAGTGCCACGAGAAGCTGGGGCAGACCGCGGAGGCCGTGGCGCAGTACCGCCTGGTGGCCCGCAGCTACCCGGACACGCGCTGGGCCGAGAAGTCGCAGAGCCGCATCGCCGAGCTGAGCTCGGGGGAGTGATGCCAGGGAAGAGCCGCGGCGCGCGATCGGGCAGGTGAGACAGGGGGCCGACGTCCATGGCGTCGGTCCCCGTCGCTTTTGCGTATACTTCCCGCGTGAGTGGCTCTGCGTCGAGACACGCTGGCGCGAGCGGTGCGTCGCTCGGCGGTGCCCGGTTCGCGCCTACCGGAGGCGACTGGCATGGCGGCACAGCACAGGCACGCTGGCCCTGCGATGCAGGCATCCCTCGGTCTGGTCGTCGCGGTGGTCGTGCTGGCCCTCTCTCTCACGGGCTTCTACCGCCGCGCCGAGCTGGTGACCTACGACTGGCGTTTCCACCTGCGCAACAGCCTCGTCGGCGTCCCGCCGATCGATCCGCGCCTGGGAACCATCGAGATCGACGATCAGAGCGTGGAGGCAGAGGGGCGTTTCCAGGACTGGACTCGCGAGAAGTACGCGGACGTGCTGCACCTGCTGCACCTCTCCGGCGCGCGCCTGGTCGGCTTCGATGTGTATTTCATCGAACCGAGCGCGCGGGTCGTCGCTGCGGAGCAGCTGTTGAGCCTGCCGGTGATCGATCGCGCCGCCGTCGAGGCGGTGTTCTCCCGCGTGGACGCGGACCGTCAGTTCGAGGCGGCGATACGGGCAGCCGGAAACGTGTACCTGGCCCTCTACCTGGGCATCGTCAACCGGGAGATCCAGCGGGCGGAGGCGCCACGGCAGGTGGAGGCTCGTGACGCGGACGAAGAGCTCGCGTACCAGGTCCTGCGCGCCCGGGCGCCGCGTCTGATGGTGCCTGCGGCTGCCAGCACGCTCAACCGCGCTCACTACATCGAGCCGCCGCTGCGGATGCTGCGGGAGGCGGCGCGCGGTTTTGCCTATGCGCAGACCGTGCCCGATCTGGACGGCGCGCGCCGGCGCTTTCCGCTGGTATACCAGTACGAGGACGTGGTGCTCCCGTCGATCGCGTTGAGCATGGTCTGCGACCTGCTCGACGTGCCGCTGACAGCGGTCGAGGTTCGGCCGGGCCGTCATGTGCGGTTGCCGCAGGCTCGCCTGCGCCCCGATTCGGTCGTGGATATCGAGATCCCGATCGACCAGTACGGCAACATGGACGTCAACTGGGCGGGGCGCTGGGAGGAGACGTTCGCCCGCTTCTCGCACATCGCCCTGCGCCGAGCCTACCTGCGCGAGCAACGGCAGGCGCGCCTGGAAGCTCTCAAGGAGATCGTGGCCGCGGATGCGGCGCTGGCCGGCGACCGCCGGGCGCTGCTGGACGCCATGCGCGCGCGCGGTCTGGAAGACGAGGCCGCCAACGAACGGGCGGTGAGGACCTGGTACCAGGCGCGCATGATCGAGGCAGCGTTGCACGAGGACCCCGCCCTCACGGCGGCAGCCTTCTACCAGTCCAGGGGGCTGGCGCAGCCCGGGGCGGAGCACCTGAGCATGTTCGCGGCGGTGGCGGGTGCCAACCGGGTGGCCGCCGCGCTCGAGCGCGACCCGCATCTTGGCGACGCGGAGCTGCTGCAGTCCCTGGCGGACGCAGACAGGTGCATGGCTCGCCAGTGGGTCGCCTACGTGCGCGCGCGCATGGGGCCGAGCGGGCTGCTGCCGGGGGCGCGACCGCTGTTCTGCTTCCCCTACGTCATGCACGAGGGCAAGGCCATCACGCCGGAGAGCCTCCGCGGCAAGGTGCTATTCTATGGCCAGAACTCGACGGGCAGCACCGATCTCAGCGTCGTGCCGTTCCAGGGTGACTTCCCCATGGTGGGTATCTACTCCAACGTCCTGAACACGATCCTCCACGGCTCGTTCATCAGGCGCCCTCCGTCCTGGTCGAACGCGGTCCTGCTGATCGTGCTGGGGGTCTTCATGGGGCTCGTGGTCACCCGCCTCAGGGTTCTCCAGGGGGCTCTCGTCGTGGGTCTGCTGCTGGGCGCGTACGCGCTCACGGCCGTGCTCCTGTTCGCGCACCTGCACATCCGTCTGGAGCTGGTCGGTCCGCTGGCCGTGATGGTCGGCGGCTACCTGGTGGTGACGATCTATGGCTATCTGATGAAGGAGCGCGAGAAGGAGTTCGTTCAGGGCGCCTTCGGGCACTATCTGTCCCCGGCCGTGGTGCAGCAGATCGTGGCGAACCCGACCATGGTGGAGCAGCTGGGCGGCGAGGAGCGCGTGATGACCGCGTTCTTCTCCGACATCGCCAGCTTCTCGACCATCTCGGAGTGCCTGAGCCCCTCCGAGCTGGTGCGCTTCATCAACGTCTACCTGACGGAGATGTGCGCGATCATCGAGTCCTACGGCGGCACGATCGACAAGTTCGAGGGGGATGCGATCATCGCCTTCTTCGGCGCCCCCATCTATCTGGACGACCATGCGCGGCGGGCTGTTCTGGCGTGCATCGACCAGCAGCGCCGCCTGCGCCAGATGCGCCAGGAGTGGGCCGTCGGCGATTCGCTGCCGCCGCGACTGCAGGAGCTGCGGCAGCAGTGGGAGCAGCAGGGGCGCGTGTTCGCCCATGTGCGCATGGGCATCACGGCGGGACCGATGGTGGTCGGCAACATGGGCTCCAGGACCCGCGTGGACTACACCATGATGGGTGACACGGTCAACCTGGCGTCCCGCTTCGAGAGCGCCCAGAAGATGTACGGAACGAGCATCATGGCCAACGACGCGATCCACGACGCGGTGGCCGACGAAGTGGTGATGCGCCGACTCGACTTCATCCAGGTCGTGGGCAAGGTCGAGCCGGTGACGGCGTACGAGATCCTGGAACGCAAGGGCGAGCTGGACGAGGCGCGCATGCGCGTCCTGGAGCTGTACAACCGGGGCCTGGAGCTGTACGACCGCTACGAGTTCGGCAAGGCGCGCGAGCTGTTCCTGCAGGCACTGGCGGTCCTGCCCTCCGACGGCCCGTCCGCGCTGTACGCGGACCGCTGCGAGGAGTACGCCCAGACTCCGCCTGCGGATCTCGTGTTCCGGGCCCGGACGAAGTGAGGGGTGGGCCCTGGATCCCGTTTGTCGGGCAGGGCGCAGCTTGGCTATATTGTTCCCACCGCCAGCGATTCAGCTACGCCCCACGCATGCTTCGGAGAGGGTAAGGAGATGGCTCTGCGGTCCGACTTGCGCCGATCGCGCTCCGGCCTGAGCCGGACGCTGACGTTGTTGTGCGTGCCAGTCCTGGTGGCAGCGTGCGCGGCCACGACCTGCCCCGCGGGAGAGCAGGGGGAGGCGCCCGGCAGGCGAACCGGCCGCGGGTCGCCGCCCGCCGAGTCCGTGGCGACGCTGCGCGCGGCCGTCGAGGCCTCCTACCTGCGCGAGCGCGATGCGGCGGCACGTATCCGGCAGCTCGAGGAGGAGAACGCAGCGCTGGCTCAGGAGCTGCTGGCACTGCGGGCGCAGGCGGCGGCCCCTGCACTGCCGCCGTCCACCGCCACGGCACCGGCCGATGACGGCGGGGCGCGCGAGCGCGACGCTGTGCCGGCCGCCTCGGTGGAGGTGGTCTACCAGCAGGGTCTGGCGCTGTTCAACGCGAGGCGATACGACGAGGCGCTGGCAGCGTTCTCGCGGGTGCTGACCGAGGCCCCACAGAGCGAGTGGGCAGACAACGCGCAGTACTGGCGCGGGGAGTGCTTCTACGGCCTCCAGAACCACCGTCAGGCGCTGATCGAGTTCACCAAGGTCTTCGTCTATCCCGAGACAGAGAAGGCGGATGACGCACAACTGAAGGCGGCACGCTGCTATGCAGCCCTGGGCGAACAGGAGCGGGCTCTGAGCGCCTACCAGAAGCTGCTGGACGAGTACCCGGACAGCGAATACGCAGCCGCGGCTCGCAGCGAGATGCGGCAACTTCGGGGCCGGTGACGCGTCTGGTGAAGGCGGGCGCTCGCCGTGCCCTGCGGGGCGCCGGGCAGCGGCGGGCGCGGCGCGGGGTGGAGGAGCGGGTCGGCGCGCGTCGGGGCGCTGGTCTCGGCACCGCCCTTGCCTGTCGGTCCGCGTTGGCGGCGGTGCTCCTGGTGGCAGGCGTCGGCGCGGCGGCCACGCCGGGCCGGGCCTGGCCCACGAACATCGAGCTGGTCGGCGAGGCTGTGACCCAGGCGGTCGAGCGAGCGCTGGGCGAGATGGGCATCGCGCCTGCCCCCACCGGTGGTCTGTTGCTCCTGCAGGCAGGGACCCGGCACCAGGGCAACTGGCTGGTCGAGCACGCGCTGGCGGACCGGCTGTTGGAGCGCGGCTTCCGGGTGACTCTGGACAGCCTGGTCACCGGCGCGGGCGATGACCGCCTGACCTACCGCATCCTCGGTCTGCGGGTCGTGGGCCGCAGCAGCCTGTTGACCAGCAGCGTCCAGCGCAGCGCCGAGGCGACCGTGGCTCTGGCGGTCAGTCGTGGCGGCGCGCTGGTGTGGCAGCAGGAGTTCAGCGGTGTGGTGCACGACCGGATCCCCAAGGACCAGGTGGAGATCGCGGGTGGCAGCGAGCCGGGCATCGCCAAGATGAACCTGACCGCGCAGAGCTGGAGCCAGTTCGTCGAGCCCGTCGTCGCCTCGGCCACGCTGGGCGGTCTCGTGTACCTGTTCTTCTCCAATCGGTGAGCGTCGCGCGACAGCGGGGAGGCTTCGGTTGAGCATGGGGG
>CAZPXM010000138.1:3081-10313 GCA_964591015.1 uncultured Gemmatimonadaceae bacterium | reverse complement strand
CGGCCCCGGCATCCGCACGACCGTCTTCTTGAAGGGCTGCCCGCTGCGCTGCCTGTGGTGCCACAACCCCGAGGGGCTGACGCGCGCGCCCGAGATCAGCTACGATCCGGCCCGCTGCATAGGCTGCCAGGCCTGCGTGGCCGCCTGCGCGCAGGGCGCACACCGCTTCTCCGCCGCCGGCGCCCACGCGTACGACCCCGACCGCTGCGTGCGCTGCGGGGCTTGCGTGGACACCTGCTACGCCGGTGCCATGGAGCGGCTCGGGCAGACGCGGACGGCCGCCGACGTGTTCGCCGTCGTGGCGCGCGACCGGCCCTTCTACGCCAACTCCGGGGGCGGGATGACGTTGTCCGGAGGCGAGCCGCTGGCGCAGCCCGAGTTCACCGCGGCGCTGCTGCGGCTGAGCCGGCAGGCAGACGTCCCCACGGCGCTGGAGACGGCGGCCCTGGCCCCGTGGGAGCTGCTGGAGTCGCTGCTGCCGCTGGTGGACTACTGGATCTGCGACATCAAGCACGCAGACTCTGGCCGCCATCGCGAACTCATTGGCGTGGGCAACGAGCGGATCTGCGCCAACCTGGAGCGGCTGGCGCGCCAGCCGGCTCGCCTGCTGCTGCGGCTGCCCCTCGTGCCGGGGCTCACCGACGAGCCGCCGGCACTGGCGGCGCTGGGACGCCTGGTCGCCCGCCTGCGCCCGACCGAGGGTCTGGAGATCATGCCCTACCACCGGCTCGGCAGCGGCAAGTACGAGCGTCTGGGCCGCCCCTACCCCCTGGCCGACCTGCCCGAGGCCACCGACGACGACATCGCGCGGGCAGCCGGGCATCTCACTCAGGCCGGCGCTCCGCGCGTGTTCTGCCAGCGCCTGCCCGACCTGTGAGCGCGCTCGGCCCGGCCAGCGCCGCGCGCGGCAGCATGGCCGGACGCCCCGCGGGCGTTCACAGCGAGCGCAGCCACACGAGCATCTGTCCCGGCGCGCGGTTGTCCCACGCGCAGTAGGGCACGGCCGCGATCCGCACCGCCTGCGTGCGCGCCGGGCGGGTCCGGTACAGGGTCTCCTGCCAGTCGGCGACTTCGGCCACCAGCGCCTCGCCCTCGATGGTGTCCACGCCGCCCAGCAGGTCTGGCCGCCGCACCCGGCGCAGCTCCGCCGAGGCCGGCAGGGCCAGCCTCGCCAGCGGCACGAACGGGTTGTCGGCCTCTTCGAGGCAGTAGACGAGCGGACCGCGCTGCAGGGCCACCTTGCCGTTGGCCATACGCACGGCCGGGTGCGCCCACACGCGCTCCACCGGCATGGCCAGCTCGAGCTCCACCAGATCCCCCGGCTGCCACGTGCGCCGCAGCCGCGCGTACCCGTCGCGCGTCACGCGCTCGACGGGCACCTCCTCGCCCGCGACGCGCAGGCCGGCCTGGCGGCACCAGCCCGGGAGGCGCAGGCACAGGGCGAACTCCCGCGCCCGCCCCGGATCCACCCGGATGGCCACGGCGCCTTCCCAGGGGTACTCGGTCGCCACGTCCAGGCGCACCGTGCCCCCCTCGACCTCCAGCTCGGCGCCGCCCGCAGCGTACAGGTGCACCCAGGCGGCCTGGCCCTCGGAGTAGGCGTAGGTCCCCAGGCTGGCCAGCAGGCGGGCGATGTTCGGCGGACAGCAGGCGCAGCCGAACCATTCCTGCCGGTGGTGGTCGCCGCGGCTGGCCAGCGGATTCACGTAGAAGTAGCGATCGCCGCTCAGCGAGACGCCCGCGAGCACGCCGTTGTACAGGGCCCGCTCCATCACGTCGGCGAAGCGCCCCTCCCCGTACATGTTGAGCAGGCGCTGGGCCCAGAAGACCAGCCCGATGGCGGCGCAGGTCTCGCAGTAGGCCGTCTCTTCCGGCAGGTCGTAGTCGGTGGTGAAGCGCTCGCCCTGCCCGGAAGCGCCGACGCTGCCGGTGACGTAGAGCTGCCGGTGCACCACGTTCTCCCACAGGCGCAGCCCGGCCTGCAGCAGCCCCTCGTCGGCGTCGTGGCGGGCGATGTCGGCCATGCCGCTGTAGAGGTACATCGCCCGGACCGCGTGACCGACGGCGCGGTCCTGCGCGCGCACCGGCGCCTGGGCCTGGCAGTAGTCGTACGGCGCCCCGCGCGGCTCTTCGCCGCGCGCTCTGGCCTCCACGTCGTAGTAGTGCGGCGGCGACTGCCCCCGCTCGTCGATGAAGTACCGGCTCAGATCGAGGTACCGCGTCTGCCCCGTGGCGCGATAGAGCTTGTACAGCGCCAGCTCGATCTCCTCGTGCCCGGGATAGCCGCGCCGCTGGCCTGGAGCCCGACCGAAGACCGCGGCGATGTGGTCGGCATACCGGCACAGCATCGCCAGGAAGTGCCCCTGGCCGGTGGCCTGCTGGTGCGCCACCGCAGCCTCCATGAGGTGGCCGGCGCAGTACAGCTCGTGCTCGTCGCGCAGGTTGCGCCAGCGCTTCTCCGGACAGACGATGTTGAACCAGCTGTTCAGGTAGCCGTCGGCGCGCTGCAGCCTGCCGAAGGCAGCGATCAGCTCTTCGACCTGCCGCGCCAGCACGGCGTCGGCATGCACGCTCAGGCTGTAACAGGCCGCCTCCAGCCACTTGGCCAGATCGGAATCGTAGAAGATGTGCCGCGCCCGCGGATCGTCGGGCCGGTGGTCCGGATCCAGCGCCGCGATGCGTCCCGTGGCCGCGAGCTGGGCATGCTGGCTGGGCAGCGTGCGCTGCCGGTTGGTGTCCAGCCGCGCACCCCAGAAGCCCTGTTCGAAACGGGACGCGGTCACCGCTGCAGGGCGCATGTCCTCCAGTGGATGTACCATGGCTCGCTCTCCTGTGCCCCGGCCAGGATCGCGCCAGTTGACGCGATGCGGCCCGGAAACCATGCTCCTTGGCTGCCGTGGCCCGCTGGCCACGGGCGACAAGCTAAGTACCGGACAACGCCATCGACAGCACCGCGGGCCGGGCGGCCGGCGCGACGGCCGCGCGCAGGGCCGCCCGCAGGGCCACGCGGAGGACCGCCCGCAGGGCTGGGCCCAGGGCCGGAACGAACCGATGGGCAAAGCGACGAGGAAACCGTCCGCAAGTGTCACCGAGGCGGCAGCGGCCCCCGTGCGTCTGGTCGCCTTCGACCTGGACGGAACGTTTCTCGACGACCGCGGCGTGCCGCCCGCCGACGCCGCGGCGGCAGTGCGCCGGCTGCTCGCCGGGGGCGTGTACGCGGCCGCCATCAGCGGCCGCAGCGTGCGCCGGAGCCTGCAGGCGCTGGCGCCGCTCCCTGACCTCGCCGAGCGCCTCTACCTGTGCGGGTACAACGGCGGCGTGACCGTCGAGCCAGTCGCGGACGGGCATCGGCGACTCGTGCATGTGGAGCGGCTGCCCGCCGAGTCGCTCCGCCAGCTCGCCGAGTACGCCGCGGCCCGCGGCCTCGACCTAGTTTACTGCCGCTGCGACGAGTGCGACGGACACCTGGTCGAGGAATACCGCTACTCGGGCAGCCTGGACGGCAGGGCCAGCACCGCGGACTGGCGCGGCCCCGGGTACGTGCAGGATCCCGGGCTGGTCGCGCGCCTCGTCCGGGGCGAACTGCCGCCGGCGCCCAAGGCGATGCTGTTCGTGCCGGCGGCGCTCAGCGAGCAGATCGCCGCCGAACTGCACAGCCGCCTGTGCCCCGCGACGTGCATCGCCTGGGCGGATCCGGAGCTGCTGGAGATCATGCCGGCGGGCGTCGACAAGGGCGTCGCCCTCGCCCGGCTGGCCGCCGCCCTGCACGTGCTGCTCGCGGAGACTCTGGCCATCGGCGACGGCAACAACGACCTGCCCATGCTGCAGCGCGCCGGCCGCGGCCTGCTCATGGGCAGCGCTGCCGCGCCCGTGCGGGCCGCGGCGCGCGCCGCCGGCATCCAGCTCGTGCCGCCCCTCGCCGACGGGGGCTTCGCGGCCGCCCTGCAGCTTCACGTGCCGCAGGCAGCGGCGACCGACGAGGCGCGGGCCGGGTCGGCCCGGCCGGCGTCCCTGCTGCCTGACGGCCCTTCCGCCCCCGACGCCGATGGCTAGCTGCCGGCAACCGCTGCGGCAGACGCGCGCCGCCTGCCGGCTGGTCCTCGGCCTGGGTGCGGCCGCGCTGGCCATCTGGGCCTGCGAGCGGCCCGCGGTGGCTCCTGTGCCGGAGCCGTGGGCCAGTCAGCCGCCGGCTGCGTGGCCGCCGCTCACGCTGGCCAACCGCATCCGCGTGGGCAAGCAGAGCTTCGCGGCCAAGGGTGGCGCGTTCCTGGTGCGGGCGGGCAGCGACACGCTGGTGGCCGCCCCCAAGCACCTGCTGCTGTCGCTGCGGAGCGACAGCCTGCGCACGGTCGACTTCGGCCGACTCGCCTGGAGCTGGACCGTCTTCCGGCGCGATGCCCCCGCCGACTCGGCCGCCGTGCGGCGCCTGCTCAACGCCGATCCCGGCGAGGAACTCGACAAGTCGCGCGTCGTGCACCGGGACTGGCTGCTGTTCGAGCTGGCCGGCGCCGCGCCCGGAGTCCAGCCGCTCAGGCCCGGCCCGCAGCCGCGGCCCGACCAGCCGGTGTTGCTGGTGGGCTGGGACGACGCCGGACGCCAGGTGGTGCACCGCGGCCGGGTGGTCCAGGCGATGCAGTACACCTTCCTGCTCGACCTGGGCAACGCCGACGTGGGGCATCTGAGCGGCGCGCCCATCGTGGACGAGAGCGGGCTGCTGGTCGGCCTGTACTCGGGGCAGGTCGGCAGCGTGTCCTGGGCCAACACCACCCGCTACCTGCAGGAGATCCTGGCGCAGCGCACTCCCGCGGCGCGCTGAGCGCGGCCAGGCCGACGCACCGCGGAGCGCCGGCTCCTGACCCGCTGCGATGCGACTGCACGGCGGCCGGCCCGCACCAGCGGCGAGGAGTTCGACCACACCTCGCCATCTCCTGGTTCGCGGTAGTTGTCCGGGCCGAAGGTGACCCGTCCGCGTCCCTCTACTCGATCAAGTCCGCCTCGCGCAACGGCTCCATGACGCCGTTCTGGAGCTTGCTTTTGTCGAAGCCCGCGTCGGACTCAGCGCGGAGCGTGACGTTGACCTTCCCGGCCATGTCCGCCAGGTTCGCGGCGGCGTTCCATGCCGTGAAGAGCGCGTTGCGGTCGGCAGAGAAGGAAATCTGAACGACCTTCTCGGTCTCTGCGGGCGGGGTCGCTCCCGGCGGTGTGGGGCCCGGCGGAACGGGTCCGGGGCCTGGTGGTGTTGGCCCGGGCCCAGGACCGGGTGGAACGGGTCCTGGCGGGGTCACCGGCGCGGCTTGGGGCACGGCCTGCGGCAGCATGATGAAGCCGGCGTCGAGGTCGATCTCGTCGTCGGCCACATCTGCGCCGAGCCGCACCCGCTCCAGCGCCACCTTGAACTTGCCGTCGTCGCCCAGGTCCGGCGCAGCGCCCGAGTAGTACCCGAGGATACCCTCTCGGACGCCCCGGGCGATGGCCTTGCGCACCACGTCCTGAGACGTGAGCCGCGTGAAGCCCAGGAACGAGTAGAACCCCTCGACCACCTCCGACAGCCGCATGCCGAGGCGCGGGGGCTTGCCTTCGCCCAGTTTGAACAGTTCGACGATCTTCGTCGGGGCGAGGCTGCCGAACACGCGCTTGTTCACCACCGTAATCAGCTCCATGACGCGCTCGTGGATCGCCGCTTCCTTCTTGTCGTTGAGCGTCGTCTGGAGGGGCCTGCCGCCCACGGCTACCGTGTCGATGGCAATGCCGCCCGCTTCCGCGCGGGGCAGCCAGACCTCCACGTAGAGCCGCAGCAGCGCGGCCTCTGCCGCCGCCTTTTCGGTCGATTCCCGTTCCCTGAGCTGGCTCTTCTGCTCGTCGGTCAGGTTGAGCTGCCTGGCCTTGGTCTTCACCTGCTCGATGGCCAGGAGATACCGCACCGACCGGCGCAGCACCTCAATCTGGTCGTCGGACGGAATCGCCAGCCCCAGGCCGTTGCGGAATCTCCGCGGCCGGTCGCCGTACTTCTCGAAGAACTCCCTCGCCTTCTCTTCCTGCTTGGGCTTTGGCTCGCCGCCGAACTCCAGCGGCATGTAGGCCACCAGGAACCGCGGGTCGTCGTGCGGCACGTCGCTCGTCTTTCCCGGCCAGACGATCGCCTCATGATGTCCGGCCAGCCGCTCCTCCAGCATCTCCTTGATCTTCTGCCGCACGCGGCTCTCGTCGCGGGCAACCGAGTCCGCCTCCTGCTCCACCAGGAGCGTGACGTTCGGGTCTTTCTTGAAGCAGTACCGCACGCCGTCGAAGTGCAGGTACAGGCACTGCTCCTTGAGTTCCTTCAGACACGCCTGCGCCGTTGTGCTGTCCAGGTCCGGCCCGACGCAGACCGAGAGGAGTTCCTGTTCGGAGATGCCGGGCGGCAATGTCTCCTTGGCCTCCTCGCGGCGCAGGCCGCCGAACGAATACATCAGGATAGCCGTCGCCAGCCGCGTGGCCGGGCGCTTGCCTGCCTCGGCGGGCGTCTCCTTGGCCCGGCGCTCGTCTATCCGCCGCGCCCGGGCGTTTGCCCCGACCAGGTCGTGCTCGAGGACCGCCTGGAAGTCTGCCTGCTGGCCGACCTCCTTGAAAAACGCCAGCCGCACCTCCGCGTCGTGCATCGGCACGTCGCCCGGTCCCAGCACCGTGCGGCTGCGGCCCTCGCGGTGGGTCGCGCGCAGGCACGCGGCCAGGAACCGCAGCGCCCCGCGCGTCCGCTGGAAGTCGGGAATCGCCGCCCAACGCTCGCGCATCAGGTCGATGAGCGCCGGGTGGAACGGATACGCCGACCGCACCCGGTCGCGCAGGGCCAGACCCTCTTCCTCGGCCTGCTTGGCCTCGGCCCTGCTCTCCGCGTAGCCCCGGCGCATCTGCGTGAAGACTTCCTGGTAGGCAGTCGCCGCCGGCGCGGCCTCCTCGGCGCTGGGACTCCGCCCCAGCAGTCGCCGCTGGATCACCGAAAGAATCTCGTTGCCCTCGACCGGCTCTCGCCGCTGGTCCTTGCGTGCGGCCAGGTGGTCAACCGTCTGGAGCAGGTTCACGTACTCCAGGCTCTCGCGTTTGCTCGATTGGAGCGAGAACACCAGCGCCGTGTTCTTGGTGTTGCCGACAGCCACGGTCAACCGCTGAAGGAACGTCAGCGTCTCGTCGCGCAGCGTGGTCTTCTCGACCTTTACGCCGCCCGCGCTGATGAGGTAGTTGAGCACCTCGTCCAG
>CAZPXM010000138.1:1494-2981 GCA_964591015.1 uncultured Gemmatimonadaceae bacterium | reverse complement strand
GAGGTCTATGTCGCTGTGCGGCTTGGCATCCCCGCGTGCATGCGAGCCGAACAGGAGCACTGCCCGAGGATGCGCTGTCTGCACGATACGACGCATCGCTTCCTGGATTCTCTCCGGCGTCACCGCCCAGAGCGTTGGCGTGCTGGCACCGCCGGTCATGCGCTTTGCTCCTTGCCTGCCTGTTCGCGCGATGCGGGCTGACGCAACTCGCGTCTCTCCTCACCTTCCTTGCGCTCAGGAAGCTCCAGCACCCCATCTTCCACCACGGCCCGCCAGTTGGCGGTGAGTTTGGATAGCGCCGCCAACTCGCTCGTCGGCGACACATCCGCCATCTCACTGCCCTTGAGCGCCGGCCCGGCCAGGGCCTGGGCCACCAGGCGCATCTGTTCACGGTTCACGTGGCTCTCGCGCAGGAAACCGGCCAGGATCCGCGGGCGGTTCTCCATGAGCCACAGCTTCCGGTGCAACGCGTCGATGAGTGGGGCGGGGCCACTGTCACCGGGGAGGCCGAGCTTCTCGTCCTCGCCCCGTTCGCGGAAATCCCGAAGCCGGTACTTCCCCTTCTTCTTCTCGACCAGTGCCCGCGCGCCGTAGGATAGCGACCCCGGGCCGTCGAGTTCCACGTGGGTGCCGTTGGCAAAAACGATGGCCTCGCCCGCGTCCAGTTCCGCCCAGCGATAAGTGTAACGCCAGAGGATGTAGAACCGTGTGGCCGGGTCCACGCCCGCCAGGCTGTGCTCGCGCCTGCCGTTGCCCCCCACCTCCTTGGACAGGCGGTTCAGGATGGTCTCCAAGACGACCGTCTCGACCTCCGCCAGGAATTTCTGGGCGGCGACCTCTTCGCCATTGGCATACTCAACCCGCTCGTAGCGCGTGAAGGCGCGCAGGCCCGCACCCACGCACGCGATGACCAGCTCAGCACCCGTGATGCCCTGCGCCCAGAGGGTTTTCACCCGCTCGCGAACAATCTCTTCCAGTTCGGGCCGAACGTCGGCCTCATAGCCACCCGTGCCGGCCTTCGCGTCCCGCTTGCGGCCGACGAGGAAGATGCTTGAAGCGAGGGCGGCGGTATCCATTGCGATAAGCCGCGACTTCATCTCCGTATCCAGCGGCCAGGCCTCGGCGACGATGAACCCGGTGGAGCGAAGCGCATCGACCAATGTGGCCCAGCCGAGCGTGGTCTTGTGGGCGTAGACGACCGCCAGTTCGCCGCCCGGCTTGAGCACGCGGTGCGCCTCGGCAAACGCCTGCGCCATCATGCTCTCGTAGGCTCGGCGCGCCTTCTCCTTCGAGCCGCCGTGCCGAACAGGATCCGCCACGGCCTCCTGTTTCTTGGGCGTGCCGGCCGCGGCGAAATGCTCCGGGTAAAGGTGGCCGATCGTGCGCTTGAGCCAGACATAGAAAAAGTCCGCAAGCCGCGCATAATCAACATTGTCATAGTACGGCGGATCGGTGATGACCGCGTCCATGGCGCAGTCAGGCCAGGG
>CAZPXM010000138.1:0-1394 GCA_964591015.1 uncultured Gemmatimonadaceae bacterium | reverse complement strand
GCCAGATACGTCCCCACCGCTCTTGCTCGTTCGTCCTGGCCGGGCACTTGTTGATGAGCTTCGCGCACAGCGGCGGCGAAGGTGAGCAGGCAGAGCATCTGCCGGGGCCTGAACAGGTGGCCGAATGAAGTCAGGCCGTAGGGAAGGCAAATACCACCAGTCTTTCTTGCCTCGATCGCCTCGTCCGGCATGGTGAGGCCTGTTCGCTTGCAGAGGGCCTCGATGCGGCGGTTGATGGCCTCATTGTCCGGTGCGGCCTGGGGCGCATCGGAGGCGGCGAGATAGACCTTGCCTTTCTTGCCCGGCCGCGTGCAGACCACGGCCATGAGTTGTTCTCCCATGCGCCTGGCGCGGCCTTCGGCCTTGACGTAGTCGCTGTCCGCCACGGTCCCACAGAAGGGGCAGGTCGCATTCCCCGCCTTGGAGAACGCCTCCGGGGCGAATCCCAGCCCTTTCTCCGTCGGGGCCTGCGCGACATCGAAACGGGCTTCCTTCCTTCCGCGAGGCGCCACCATCCTCATGGCGACGCAGCGGTCCTTTTTCTTGCAGAGCCACGTCTGCCTGACGAGCGGCACAGTCGCCCCGCAGGCAGGGTTCTTGCACTTGACCGTCCGCGTCCAGAGGTAGGCGACAGGCGTCAAGTACCCCTCCGGCAGGTCGGGACGGCCGTACTCGGCGCCGAGGAGGTTGTTCCTCTTGCCCGCATCGCCCTTGGCCACCCAGCAACCGGTTCTGCGGTCGAACTCGATCTCGGGGCGCTTGCCCTTGTAGCAGGGGTCGGGAATGGGCGGGTAGAGGTCGCCGATCTCCCCGCGGACCCGCTCCAGTACCCACTCGCCCCAGTACCGCACCTCATCAGCCAAGCCGCCCCAGGTCGTCTCGCCCTTGTCATTCTTCGGCCCTGTCATGCCGCGCGCCGTCGGGTCGGGCCTGCCGTACTTCTGCGGATAGACCAGCGTGCAGAGTTCGATGATGTGGGCCACGGGATTGACGTCCAGGGCGTAGGCCTCGCAGCCGAGGCGCAGGGCCTCCACTGGAATCGCTCCGCCCCCCGCGAAGATGTCGAGCACCCGCGCCCGCGGCGCCCGGCCCGCCTCGATGTCCGCGCGTGTGACCTTGGGCTTGTCCTTCGGCCACCTGAACTCCTCGACCCACGCGGGCCACGTGTCGGTCTTGGCCGCCTCGGCCAGTTCCGCCGTCAGCCGCCCTGCATGCGCCTCTAGGATGTGCTCCTGCGCCTTCTTGATGGTGTTCGGGTTACCGCGGTACTTGCAGAGGTCCGTGACGAACTTGGCGGCGTTGGCCCGGCCGAGGGATTGCTTCTTGTTGTCCGGTCCGTTCTCCGGCACGAACTGCGACGCGGGCACCAGCGCCCCGTACACCGCCGCCCGGCA
>CAZPXM010000137.1:7792-10578 GCA_964591015.1 uncultured Gemmatimonadaceae bacterium | reverse complement strand
GGCACGCATCGCGCTGGCCGCAGCGGCCGGCTACAGCCTCGTCCTCTATCTGCCGCTGCGCAACGGCCGCGGGTCGGGCTTTCACTGGAGCGACCTGGGCAGCGTCTCTCTGCTTGTCGACCACCTGACCGCAGCGATCTACCGGTCTTCGTTCTTCGCGCTGCCGCCAGCGGCCATGCTGGGGAACGCAGCACGCTGGCTGCGGGCGCTGGCCGCCGAATCAGGCCTGCTGGCTCTGCCGCTGATGGCGCTGGGCGCAGCGTCCATGTGGCGTCGCGACCGAGCCCTGGCAGGCGTGCTGGGCGGACTGCTGCTGCTCAACCTGCTCACCGCGCTGAACTACCACCGCGATCCGAACGGCATCGCCGTGTTCTTCCTACCCACCTTCCTGGTCGCCGCCGCCGCGGCGGCCTTCGGGATCGACTGGGTGGCGCGGCGCCGCGGCAGCCGGACCGCAGCCGCGGGCGCTGGCCTGGTGGTTCTGGCGGCACTGCTGGCGAACTGGGATGACGCCGACCGCCGGCAGGCTCGCCTGGCGCACGAGTACGGGATGGCGTTGCTGGACACCTTGCCGGAGGGAGCGGTCCTGCTCGCCGAGGGCGACGAGACCGCGTTCGTGCTCGACTACCTGCTGCGCGTCGAGCGCCACAGGCCTGACGTGACGCTGTACAACCGGGACGGCCTGGGGACGGACCTGCTGCATGGAAGCGAGCGGCGGCTGCCGCTGGCGAGCCGGCACCAGCTACGGCGCGCGCGCGAGCGCGAGCTGGTGCACGCCACCCGAGGAGGGGTGTTCTACGTGGCGGCTCGCGACCTGCACCTGCCCGCGGACTACACCGTCATCCCGTACGGCCTGCTCTACCGCGCGGTGCCCCGCGACAGCGCCGCCGAGCTGCCCATGCCTTCCGACCGGTACGACAGCCTGCTCGACCAGACCATTGCCGACCCCTGGCTGCGCCGGCTGCAGGCGAACGTCTGGTTCATGCGCGGGGAGAGGGCGCGAGCGCAGGGCCAGATCGCGCCGGCGATCGAACGATACGAGCAGGCGGCGCGGACGGCCCCCGAATCGCGCACCCTGCTCTTCAACGTCGCGCTGGCGCTGCTGCACTGCGGCGACCTGGCGCGCGCCAAGCAGCACGCCCGGGCAGCCCTCCACATCGATCCCTGGCTGGACGGCCCCAGGCAGCTGCTGAGCCGCATCGAGCGCATCGAGAGGGCCCCGCGCGCTGCCTCCCAGGCGCCTGGCGACCGCTAGCCAATGCCCCGGCGAGAGGGCACCCGTTCCCGGACACGCACCGGCGCCGGACGCCCACGCCGGGCTGTCGCGGCGGCCACGTTCATGCCCGAGGCCCACCCACCAACTCGCCAAAGAGCGTGTGCGAGGTCGCACCGTTGATGCGTACTCGCACCAGCGAGTTCGCCGGGGCCGCATCCTGGAACACCACGACCTTGCCGCCTTCGGTCCTGCCGAAGTAGCGCTGCTCCGAGCCAACCCCTCGCCGCGACGGTCCCTCGACCAGCACCTCGAACTCGGCCCCGACGTGCCCCTGGTTGATCTCCGCCGAGATCCGCTCCTGGGTGGCGATGATGCGCTCGAGGCGAGCGATCTTCACTTCCTCGGGGACATCGTCGCGCAGGCGCGTGCAGGCACGGGTCCCGGGTCTGGGGGAGTAGCGGAACATGAAGGCCGCATCGAAGCGCACCGTCTCGAGCAGGTCCAGCGTGGCCGCGAAGTCCGCTGCGGTCTCGCCGCAGAACCCCGCCATCACGTCCGTCGTCAGCACGATCCCGGGCATGGCCTGCCGCAGCTGCTGCACCAGGCGGCGGTACTGGGCGACGTCATATCCGCGGCCCATGAGCGCCAGCTGAGCGTCGGAGCCGCTCTGGACCGGCAGGTGGAGCGCGGCGCACACCGCCGGCTCGCTGGCCATGACCTCGACGAGTTCGGGCGTGAAATCGGCGGGATAGGGCGAGACGAAGCGCACCCGAGCGACGCCCGGCACGCGGGCCACCCGGCGGAGCAACCCGGCGAAGGCGGTGTCGCCGAAGACGTACGAGCTGACCGTCTGTCCCAGCAGCGTGATCTCGCGGTACCCGCGCGCGGCCGCCTCCTCGACCTGGCGCAGCACCTCGTCCGGCGGGACGCACCGCTGCCGGCCGCGCACGAACGGGACGATGCAGAACGCGCAGAACCGGTCGCACCCGCGGCTGACGGTGACCCAGGCGTTCGTGCGAGTTCGGCGCAGCGGCACCAGGTCGGCGTAGGCCTCGCGGCGATCGCGGCGCACGTCCACCAGGCCGTGCTCCCGTGGCCGCGCCAGCAGTGCCGGCAAGCGACGGTAGCCGTCCGGGCCCACCACCAGGTCGACGCTCGGGGTGCGTCCGGGCAGCGCTGCCCCCAGACGTTGCGCCACGCATCCCAGGATGCCGATGGTCAGCCATGGCCGCTGCGCCCGCAGTCCCCCCAGCTGCGCGGCCCGGCCCAGCGCCCGGTCCTCGGCATGGGCGCGGACGGCGCAGGTGTTCAGGAGGATCACATCGGCATCCTCCGGGCGGTCCGTCAGGGCGTACCCGGCCTCGTGCAGGATGCGGGCGACCAGCTCGCTGTCGGCCAGGTTCATCTGGCAGCCGTACGTCTCGATGTACACCGAGCGGCCGCCTTCGCGACGACAGCCGCAGACCCGCCCCTGGCACTCCGCTGGCCGCGAAGCCGGCTCGGCGCCGGCGTTCCATGCCTCCACGCACCCTTCGACAGCCTCGGTGCGCGCGCTCGTGACGCGCACGCC
>CAZPXM010000137.1:0-7692 GCA_964591015.1 uncultured Gemmatimonadaceae bacterium | reverse complement strand
ATGCCTCCACGCACCCTTCGACAGCCTCGGTGCGCGCGCTCGTGACGCGCACGCCCACGACCCGGTTGGGCGGCGCTGGCCCGGCGAAGAAGGTGCGAATGTAGTTGCCCGACATCCCGGTGCACATGCCCCCGGAGGACTTCGCGCGGCCCTCGACGAGCACCTCGAGCACCTGGCCGAGGTGCCGCTGATGGAAGGTCAGGCGCTTGGCTGCCCCCAGCTGGAGCAGACGCCGAACGCGCTCGCGCAGAACCGCCGGTCCCGCCGCGACCCGCAGGCGAGCGGCCGGGGTGCCCGTGCGGGGGGAGTAGGCGAATACGTGCAGATAGGCCAGCGGCAGGCCGGCGATCAGGTCGAACGTCCGCTCGAACTCGGCGTCGCCTTCGGTCGGGAAACCGACCAGCACGTCCGCGCCGATGGCGCAGTCGGGCATGGCCGCGGCGATGCGCGCCACGAGCGTCCCATACTCGGCGGCCGTATACCTGCGCCCCATGTCGCGCAGCACCGCGTCCGCGCCGCTCTGCAGCGGCACATGGAGATGATGACAGATCCGCGCCGAGCGAGCCACCCGCTCGATCAGCGCGTCGGTGACGAACCCCGGCGCGACCGAGCCCAGGCGGATGCGCTCCAGCCCGTCGATCCGCTCGAGCTGCGCCAGCAGCTCGAGCAGGGCCTCGGGATGGCCCCAGTCGCGGCCATAGCTGCCCACCTGGACGCCGGTCAGCGCCAGCTCGCGGTACCCCATCTCCACCATGCGCGCCGCCTGGGCGAGGATCTCCGCGGGCGGGCGGCTGACGCTCCTGCCGCGGACGCTGGGGACGATGCAGTACGAGCAATGCTGGTCGCAGCCATCCTGGATCTGGACCAGCCCACGCGTGCGGCCGCCCGGCACCGGGCCCTGGATCTGCAGAAAGCGCGCCGAGCCGGCGCGCGAACGACGCAGTTGCGCACCGCGCCGCCCGGCGAGGAACGCCTCGAGCAGGTCGACGAGCCGGGCCTTGTCGCGGTTGCCCACAACCAGGTCGGCGCCGGCCGCGCGCACCGCGGCGGGCCGGCGTTGGGCGTAGCAGCCGGTGGCGACCACGGTCGCTGCCGGGCTGCGCCGGCGGGCGCGCCGGATGGCGCGGCGCGAATCGGCGTCGCCGGCCGCCGTCACGGTGCAGGTGTTGATGATGCAGACGTCTGCAGCGTCGCCAGACGGGACCAGGAGGTAGCCGCGCGCCTGCAGGATGCTGGCCAGCGCTTCGGTCTCGCCGGCGTTCAGCCGGCACCCCACGCTGTGCAGGGCCACCCGCACGGGTCCGCCCTCCAGCGGCGCGCCCGTCGCGGCTGCCCTCGGGCGCGGCGCGCGCGTCCCAGCGGCAGCCGCTTCCTGCGGCGCTCCGCGCCCGGCAGCACCGCCGGCACGCTCCTCAACCAGGCTGCAAGTGCGCATAGCGCGCCATCACGATCTTCGTCTGGGCGCCGAACTGGATGGTCACCTTCAGGTCGGCGCCGCGGCCCGTGCACGCCAGCACCTGGCCCCGTCCGAACGTGGGATGGACGACCCACCGACCCGGAGCCAGCGGCGCCCCCGCCGCGTCGCCGCCGGCCGGGGTCGACGGGCCGCGATCCCGAGTTGCCGCTTCATCCCATTCGTAATGCACGCCGCGGGCCGCTGCCTGTACTGGCCCGGCGGCGGCCCGTTGCGCCGGGTCCGTGACCGGACGCGAGAGCCGCCGACTCCACGTCGCCCGGGCCCCGGCGCTCGGCGACCTGGTGCGGCTGCCCTCGCCCCGGTACTCGGTGCGCAGCAGTTCGCGCGGCAGTTCGGCCAGAAACCGCGACGGCTCGGCGCTGAGCAGCGAGCCGAAGGCGTACCGTTGTCGCGCATAGGTCAAGTGCAGCCGCTCGCGGGCACGGGTGATGCCGACATAGCACAGACGCCGTTCCTCCTCCATCTCCTCGGGCCGATCGTCGCCGGCCTGCACCGCGCGCGAGGTGGGGAACAGGTTTTCCTCCATCCCGGCCATGAACACGACGGCGAACTCGAGTCCCTTGGCGCTGTGCAGGGTCATCAGCGTCACCGCATTCGCGTCTGCCCGCACCTCGTCGACCGGCGCCATCAGGGCCACTTCGGCCAGGAAGGACTCCAGCGTCGCTTCCTCCCGCGTCTGCGCGAACTCGGTCATGAAGGCGACGAGTTGCGCGATGTTCTGGGCCCTCGCCTCCGCCTCCGGCGTGCCCTCGGCCGCCAGCATCTGCTGGTAGCCGCTCCGCTCGTACACCAGTTGCCCCAGTCGGGGCAGCGCTTCGGTCTGGCGCGCCGCCTGCAACTCGCGGAGCAGCTCGCGGAAGGCGCCCAGGCCTCTGCCCGCGGCCCCGCGCAGTTCGTCGGCCTGCTCGAGCTGCTCCACGACCGCCCACAGCGGCACGCCAGCCGCGTCTGCGCGCGCGCGCAGTCTCTGCAGCGAGACCTCGCCGATGCCGCGGCGCGGCGCGCCGATGGCGCGCAGGAAGCTGGTGTCGTCGGCCGGGTTGGCCAGCAGCCGCAGATAGGCGAGAATATCCTTGACTTCCTTGCGCTCGTAGAAGCGGATGCCGCCGACGATCGCGTAGGGGAGCCCCGAGCGCTGCAGTTCCTCCTCCAGCGCTCGCGACTGCGCGTTGGTCCGGTACAGCACCGCCGCATCGCGTGGCTGGTACCGTCCCGACGCCACCAGCTCCCGCAGCCTGTCCACGACGTACTGCGCCTCCACTCGGTCCGTGTCGCACTCGACCACGACGAGTGGCTCGCCCGACGCCGCCGCGGTCCACAGCGACTTGCCCATCCGCGACCGATTGTGCCGGATGACGGCGTTCGCCGCGGCCAGGATGCGGCCGGTCGAGCGGTAGTTCTGCTCGAGGCGTACCACCTTGGCTTCCGGGAAATCCTGCTGGAAGTCGAGGATGTTGCGGATATCGGCGCCGCGGAAGCGGTAGATCGACTGGTCGTCGTCGCCCACCACGAACAGATTGCGGCGCGCGCCGGCCAGCTGCCGGCACAGCACGTACTGGGGCCGGTTCGTGTCCTGGTATTCGTCCACCAGCAGGAAGCGGAACCGCTCCTGGTATCTGGCCAGCACCTCCTGGTGGCGCCCCAGCTGCTGCGCGACCTCGGTGAGCAGGTCGTCGAAGTCGAAGGCGTTCTGCCGGCGCAGCTCCTGCTGGTAGGTCGCGAAGACGGCGGCAACCTGCCGCCGCGCCGGGGAGGCGCCGGCCTGTCGGGCCAGTCCCTGCGGATCCAGCATGGCGTTCTTGGCGCGGCTGATCTGCGCCACCGCCGCGCGCGGCGCCAGCGTCTGCTCGCCGATGCCGTGCAGCTCCAGCACCCTGCGCACGAGCGCGAGCCGATCGTCCTCGTCGTAGATGGTAAAGCGAGGATCGAGGCCGAACGCCGCCGCGTCCTGGCGCAACAGACGGGCGCAGATCGAGTGGAAGGTGCCGATCCAGACGCTTCCCGCGCGTTCGCCCACCAGGCGCGTCACGCGCTCGCGCATCTCGCCCGCCGCCTTGTTGGTGAACGTCACCGCCAGCACGTGCCACGGCGGCACGCCCAGCTCTTCGATCAGGTGGGCGATGCGGTAGGTCAGCACCCGGGTCTTTCCCGATCCTGCGCCGGCCAGCACCAGGACCGGGCCGTCGACGCTCGCCGCGGCGTCGCGCTGCGGGGGATTGAGGTCGTCCAGGATCGACATCAGGCTCCTGTCGCCGCCGGGCTACCGGCGGCGCAGACGCCGCCACTGGGGATGCTCGTTCCCACGGTGCCGTCCGACCGCGGCGCGCGACGACCGTCCGGCCGCCACGCCCGCGCCGGACGCGGCATCCGTGACAGGGCGCGGCGCCGCATCAGCGCTCGCGCCTCACGGCCTGCTTGGCAGCTTCGTGCGCCGCGTAGGTCCGACTGAAGATGTGCGTGCCGTCGCCCCGAGCGACGAAGTAGAGGTAGTCGGTGCGGGCCGGGTACAGGACCGCCAGCAGCGAGGCACGACCGGGGTTGCCGATGGGCCCGGGCGGAAGGCCCGGGTGGAGATACGTGTTGTAGGGTGAGTCCACCTGCAGGTCGGCGCTGGTCAGCCTGGCCTTCTGCACGCCCAGCGCATGCGCCACGGTGGCGCAGGACTCCAGGCGCTGGTCGAGCTGCAGGCGGCGTAGAAACACCCCCGCAATGAGTGGACGTTCGCCTTCCACCTTGGCCTCGCGCTCGACGATCGAGGCCAGTATCACTGCCTGGCGCAGGCTCAGACCCAGTTGTTCCAGGCGGCTCGCCGCCGAATCGTTGAGCGCTCGCTGAAACTCGGTCACCATTCGCCGGATCACGGCCTCCTCGCTGGTCGGCTGCTCCACGAAATAGGTGTCCGGCAGCAGAAACCCCTCCAGGTCCGGTCCATCGACGCCCAGGCTGCGGACGAAATCCGGAGCCGCCGTCAGCCAGACGAAGCGCGCCGAGTCGATCCCTGCCGCGCGTGCCCACAGCGAAGCGGTCTCGAACCGGGTAACTCCTTCTGGCACAGTGACGCGCAGCGCCGGCAGAGGAGCCTTCAGCAGGGTCTGGATCACGGCCGTGGTGGGCCGCGTCCCGTCCAGCTCGTACGCCCCTGCTGCCAGCCTGTTTCCCAACCCCTGCAGCCGGACCAGCGCCACGAACAGGTCGGCGCTGCGGATGATCCCCTCGCGCTCCAGCATGCCGCCGATCGCCCGTGCGCTGGTTCCCGTCTCGATGACCAGACGCTGCACCTGCTGGCTGCCGGTGGGGCGGTTCTGGTGCAGCGCAGCCGCGGCCGCAGCCAGGGCCGCGGCGCCGCTCAGCAGCCCCAGCGACAGGACCGCGGCACAGACAGACACCTGCCAATCCGGCCTGCTCATGCTCACTGGCGCGACGATCGTGTCGGGTGCGAGCGAATCAGCGCTGTCGGGAAGGTTATCAATATAGCGGGAGGCAGGCGAGCCTTCCAGGACGCCCGTGGCCGAGGCGCTCCGTTGACGCCCGCTGCCTGGCGTTCTACGTTGCTGCCGGTTCCACCAGGAGGGGGATGCGCCGTGATCGACGCCCATCATCACCTGTGGGAGCGTACGCGCTTCAGCTATCCGTGGCTGGCAGGGCATCCGGTGCTCGACCGCGATTTCACCCTGGAGGAGTACGAGCGAACCAGCGCGGCGTGTGGTATCGAGCACTCGGTCTTCGTGCAGGCGGAGACCGAACCCCGCCAGGGCCTGGACGAGAGCCGCTGGGCCCTGTCGCTGGCCGCGAGCGGCAGCTGCATCGCCGGCGTGGTGGCCTGGGCGCCGGTAGAGTCGCCGTCGCTGCCGGCATACCTGGACGAACTGGGCACGCCGCCGCAGCTGAAGGGGATCCGCCGGCTGATCCAGCAGGAGCCGGACCCGAACTTCTGCGCCCGGTCGGAGTTCATCGCCGGAGTGCGCGAAGTGGCGCGCCGGCATCTCGCTGTCGACATCTGCGTGTACCACTACCAGCTCCCGGCCGTGATCGAGCTGGTGCGGGCCGTTCCCCAGGCGCGCTTCGTGCTCGACCACCTCGGCAAGCCCGATATCGCCGCGGGGCGGATGCAGCCCTGGGCCGACGACCTGCGCGTCCTGGCGGCCTGCCCCAACGTGGTGTGCAAGCTCTCCGGGGTCGCCACCGAGGCCGACCACAGGCGCTGGGTCGCGGCCGATCTCCTGCCGTACATCCACGTAGCAATCGAGGCGTTCGGATACGAGCGGCTGATGTTCGGCAGCGACTGGCCGGTCAGCCTGCAGGCGATCAGCTACCAGCGCTGGGTGCAGCTCGTCGAGCAGGCCGTCGCCGCCGGCGGACCCACCGCGCGCGCCCAGGTATTCGCCGGGACGGCCGTCGCCACCTATGGCCTGGAAGTGTGAGAGACGAGGACGCAGCGCGCGCCCCCGGCGGGTTGCAGGGCGCGGGGTGGACGACTGGCGGGCCGCCGGCACGGGCAACCCGCGACCCCTGTCCGGGCCAGAATACGGGCCGCAGGACCGTGCGCACGCCCTGCGGCCCGCCGCCCTGCGATCGGACTTGGAGCCACCCTCCGGAATCGAACCGGAGACCTACTCATTACGAGTGAGTTGCTCTACCAACTGAGCTAGGGTGGCTGTCAGCGATATGCCTCCCCCGCGAGACGGCGGCTGAATGTAGCCGCTGGAACCGCGCCAGTCAACCTCTCGGCCGGGCCGCGCGCGACGACCGTTGCGGCATCCGCCTGTGCCCCTCGTCCCCTGCGCCACGCCTGCGGCGCCATGCCTGCGCCACCGCCGGGCTGACGCACCGCGCGCATGGCGACCTCGCCCCGGACGCGGCGACCTGCGGGCCGTCGTCGAGCCGACGCAGGTCCGACGCGGGTCGCGCTGCTGCCGCTGTGCCGATCAGCCGGGAGCGCCGGCGATCAGACGAATCCCAGCAATCGCGACAGGCGTCTGGTCCAGCCGCCCGCGGGCCTGGAGACCGGCGTCGTGACGGTATCCTGCATGTCCTGCTCGAGGGCGCAGCGTATCAGCCCGATCGGCGTCGCGTACTGCGGGTCGAGCATGCTGTCGCTCCCCGTGACGTGCTGGGGCACCCCGATCCTCACCGGCATGCCCAGGACTTCCTCACCGAGTTCAGGCAGGCGCCGCAGCAGGGCCCCGCCTCCCGTGATCACGAAGCCGGCGGCCAGTCTGTGCCCCTGGTCCACGCTCCGGACGCTGTCGCGCACCATCTCGAGGATCTCCCGTTGCCGCGCCTCGATGATCTCGTCGAGCTGCTGCCGCGTCAGCGTTCGGCTCCGCCCGGCCGTGGTCTGGAAGGTCACCGTCTCCTCGCCCTCCTCCGCAGGGCAGCAGACTCCGCCGTACTCGCGTTTGACCTGCTCGGCATTGCGCAGCGTCATGCTGAGGACCACCGACAGGTCGCGGCTGATATCGTCGCCGCCCAGCGGGATGTCGGCCACCTGACGCACCGTATCGCTGAAGACCGCCAGGCCGGACGAACCCGCGCCGATGTCGAGGACACCCACCCCCATGCCGCGTTCGTCCGGAGAGATGACCGCCTTGGCGGCGGCCAGACTCTCCAGGATGAACCCGACGATCTCGATGCCCGCCTGATCGGCCGCGTCCTGCAGCATCGTGCAGGCCTGGCGTGGCGCCGACACCGTCAGCGTCTCCACCTCCAGCTTGCTGCCGTACAGCCGCTCCGGACGGTTCACCGGCTGGCCATCCACCGCGAAACGCTGAACGATGCGGTGCAGGAGGATCTCCCCCTCTGTCGGCGCCGCCTGCTCGGCAGCGGTCATGGCGCGCGACACGTCGTTGTCATCGATCGGCCTGGACTGGCCCCCGACGGCCACGGTGCTGCGCGCCGACCGCGCGCGGATCTCCGCCCCCCCCAGACCGGCGTACGCGCCGGTGATGCGCAGTCCTGAGGTGCTCTCCGCTTCGCCGACGGCGGCGCGAATGGCCTCGACGAGATGCGGCATGTCGACCACGCGGCTGCGCTGCAGGCCCGCGCACGGACTGCAGCCGCAGCCGAGGAGACGCAGCTCGCCGTCCTCGTGCTCTTCGCCCACCAGGCAGACGACCTTGGAGGCACCGATGTCCAGGACCACAACAGGCGACTCAGCCATGACAGCACCATCGCAGGTGTGTGGATGCGCTTTGTGGGTACGCTTGCCGCCGGCC
>CAZPXM010000136.1:0-10580 GCA_964591015.1 uncultured Gemmatimonadaceae bacterium | reverse complement strand
GTTTGCTTGTTCGAATTGCCTCTAGGCAATCGGTTGCTGCCTGGCGGCCGCCAGGGCTGCGGCCCGGATCATGCCGCGCCGCCGCCGGCTGCCGCGCCAGCCGGGCCGGGCAGCGGCCCGCCGAGGCCGATTCCCAGCTCCAGCGCCCGGCGGTTGAGCTCCTCGGTTCCCGCAGGCACGCCGCCGGCGACGGCGCGCCGCAGCGCGTCGAGGCGCACCAGGCCGGTGGCGGCTACCAGGAAGCCCAACATGACCATGTTGGCGACGATGGCCCGGCCGAGCTCCTGCACGGCCAGGTGGGTGAAACGCCCGCGGAGCACGCGGAAGGGAAGGTCGGCGGCGACCCGCGGCACCAGGTCGGCATCCAGGACCACGGTCGCGCCGCCGGCCAGATCGGCCACGTAGCGGTCCAGCGCCGCCTGCGACAGAGCGGCCAGGATGCCAGGCGCGGTCACTTCCGGATAGACGATCGGCTCCTGGCCGATCAGGACCTCGGCGCGCGCTGCCCCGCCCCGCGCTTCGGCCCCGTATGACTGGTTCTGCACGGCGAAGAACCCGTCTTCCAGGGCCGCTCGCCCGAGCAGCACCCCGGCCAGCACGACTCCCTGGCCGCCGTACCCGGCGATCCGCACCTGCACCGGCTGCTTGCCCGTCATTCCTCTGCCTCGGCGCCGACCAGCGTGCCCACGAGCCAACGCCCCGCCAGCTCGCCGGCGGCCAGGTCTCGGGCGCGCCGCACATGCACCGCGCGCTGGCGGAAGAGCGCCAGCATGTCCGTCGCCCGGCCCTCCTGGCTGAGCTTGCCGTACTGCACAGGACACTGGCTCATGACCTCGATGAAGGCGAAGCCCGGGTGCCGCAAGGCCGCCCGGATCGCCGCCGCCAGCTGGCGCGGATGGGCCGTCGTCCAGCGGGCCACGAAGGTGGCGCCCGCTGCCTCGACCAGGCGGCACAGGTCAAAGGCGCGCTCCGGATTGCCGTGCGGGGTGGTGGCGGTCCGCATGCCCTGGGGAGTGGTGGGAGCCACCTGGCCCCCGGTCATGCCATAGATGCGGTTGTTCACGCACAACACCGTGAGGCCCACGTCGCGGCGCGCGGCGTGGATCAGGTGGTTGCCCCCGATCGCGGCCAGGTCGCCGTCGCCGCTGATCACGACGACGCGTCGTTCCGGAGCGGCCAGCTTCACGCCGGTCGCGAAGGCCACCGGCCGGCCATGGGTGGTGTGCAGCGTGTCGGCGGCGAAGTGCGGGCTGGGGATCCACCCGGCGCAGCCGATGCCGCACACGAAGACGAACTCGTCCAGGCTCAGCCCGAGCGCGTCGATCGCGCGCAGCACGCAGTGGCCGACGATGCCGTTGCCGCAGCCGGGACAGGCGGTGGTCGCCATGCAGCCTGGCCGGAAGTACCTGGCCATGGGATGCGCCGGCACGGTCATCGCAGCACCTCGCGGACGTGCGCCAGCACGTGCTCGGGCCGATGCAGGGTGCCCAGCACCCCCGGCGGCAGGGCGCGCACCCGCTGGCGGCCGAGCGACGCCTGCACGAAGGGAAGCATCTGCCCGAGATTGTTCTCCATCACGATGACGGCGGCCGCCGCTGCACAGGCCGCGGAAAGCGCCTCGCCCGGGAACGGCCAGACGGTGATCGGCCGGACGGAGCCCACGGCCAGCCCCTCGGCGCGGGCCTGCCGGGCGATGGCGCGCGCGGCCCGCCCCACCAGCCCGTACCCCAGCAGGATCACCTCGGCGTCCGCCGTCTGCTCGCTGTCGATCAAGGTCAGCTCGGCCGCATGGCGGAGCACCTTGCCGGCCAGGCGGCGCACGAACGCGTCCAGAGCCGGAGCGTCCACGACGTTGCGCATGCCGAACTCGTCGTGGCAGGAGCCGGTGACGTGCGCCCGGTAGCCGCGCCCGAACACCGGCATGGGCGCCACGTCCTCGTCGAGGAAACCCCGGACCGGCGCGCCGGCTGCGGGCGGCTCGGGCAGCCGGCGATCGAGGCGCGCGACGCCCCCCGGCGCCGGGATGTCCACCGTCTCGCGCATGTGGCCGACGGCCGCGTCCGCGAGGACGAACACCGGCACGCGCAGCTTCTCCGCGGTGTTGAAGGCCGTCACCGTGAGGTCGAACATCTCCTGGGCGGACGCGGGGGCGAAGGCCACCACCTCGTAGTCGCCGTGAGAGCCGCGCCGCACCTGGACCATGTCGCCCTGAAACGGCACCGCCGGGATGCCGGTGCTGGGCCCGCCCCGCTGCACGTCGACGATCACGCACGGGGTCTCGGTGGCCACCGCATAGCCGATGTTCTCCTGCATCAGGCTGATCCCCGGTCCCGAAGTGGCCGTCATCGCGCGGGCCCCGGCCCACGAGGCGCCGATCACCGCCGCCAGC
Source organism: uncultured Gemmatimonadaceae bacterium (assembly GCA_964591015.1). Taxonomy (GTDB): domain Bacteria; phylum Latescibacterota; class UBA2968; order UBA8231; family UBA8231; genus SLHA01. Next base: position 8,191 of record CAZPXM010000136.1, on the reverse strand, counting down.
GAGCCGATCTCGTCCTCCATCTGCACGCAGGTGCCGCCCACCTCGGGGAGGCGGCGCGCCAGGTGCTCGGCGATCTCGGTGGCCGGCGTGATGGGATAGCCGGCGAAGAACGTGCAGCCGGCGGCCAGCGCGCCTTCGGCGCACGCCTCGTTGCCCTGGAGGAAGAGGCGCCTGGGGCGCGCTCCGCTGTCAGCTTTCACGTCCGGTCGCCTCTCCGTGCTCGACGATCGCGGCCAGATCGGGACACAGAAGCATGCACTGATCGCAACCGGTGCAGCGCTCCGGATGCAGCACGGCTGCCGGATGGACGCCCCGCTCGGACAGCTCCGGCGCCGGTCCCAGCACCTCGGCCCGACAGGCGGCCAGGCAGATGCCGCATCCTTCGCTGCCCTTGCACAGCCGGGCGTCGATGTACACGCGGAAGCGGGCTCTAGCGGGCATGGTCGACCGCCGGGCGGGCAAGCAGCGCGGCGCGGACGGCAGGCACCACGGCGCCGGGCTCGCTCACCGTGTGCACGCCGGCGCGCGCCAGCGCGTCGAGCTTGGCCTGGGCGCTGCCGCCGCTCTGCTGGACGATGGCGCCGGCGTGTCCCATGCGCACGCCGGCAGGGGCCTGCAGCCCGGCCACGTAGGCGACCACGGGCTTGGGATAGCCGGCCGCAACGTGGGCGGCCGCCCGCTCTTCCTGCGCGCCGCCCACTTCGCCGATGAGCACCACGGCCTCGGTCTCGGGGTCGGCGGCGAACAGCGCCAGCAGCTCGTCCACATCGGTGCCCACCACCGGATCGGCGCCAACTCCCACGACCGTGCTCTGGCCGATGCCGGCGGCGGACAGCAACCCGCCGATCTCGTAGCTCAACGTGCCGCTCCGCGAGATCACCCCGACGGGACCCCGGCGGAACAGACTGGCCGGCATGATCCCCAGCTTGGCGCGCTCCGGGGCGATGACGCCGGGCGTGGTGGGCCCGAGGAGGCGGGCGCCCGCGGCCCGGGCGCGCGCCCGCAGGCGCATGGCAGCGTGCACCGGCACCCCCTCGGTGATCAGCACCAGCAGCGGCACGCCGGCCGCCATCGCCTCGGTGGCCGCCTCCTCGGCGGCTGCGGCCGGCACGAACAGCACCGTGGCGCCGATGGGCATGTTCGCCGCCGCCGCGGCGATCGACGCGAAGACGGGAACGCCGTCGACTTCGCTGCCGCCCTTGCCGGGGGTGACGCCGCACACCACGCGCGTGCCGGCGGCGCGCATGTAGGCGGTCTGGACCCGCCCGGCGCGCCCGGTGATGCCCTGCACGCAGACGGGGGTGTCGGCTTCGATCAGGATGGCCATCTCACCGACGCGACGCCAGATGGCGGACGACGGCCCGCACGGCGCTCTCCGAGTCCATCGCGGTCACCACCTCCACTCCTGCCTGCGCCAGCAGGCTCCACGTCTCCTCCTGGCGGTTGCCGAGCGCCTTCGCCACCACGGGGATGCCGGGCCCCTCGGCCAGCACGTCGGCGACCCCCCTGGCGGCGTCGTGTATGGGGTTGATGCCGCCGTAGAGGTTGATCAGGAGGGCGCGCACGCTCGGCTGCGACAGGACCAGGCGCATGGCCTGGGCCATCAGCTCCCGGGTGAGCCCGCCGCCGGTCTCCAGGAAGTTGGCGGCGCGCGCCCCGGCCCTGGCGATGAGGTCCACGGTGGCCATGCCCAACCCGGCACCGCTGCAGATCAGACCGATCTCGCCGGGTCCCAGGTCGACGAAGGTCATGCCCAGCTGCCGCGCCGCACGCGCGCGGTCATCCTCGAGCCGCGCCGCCGGCTCCCATCCCGCCCGCCGGTCCGGGACCGCATCGTCGAGCTCGACGACCGCATCCAGGGCGCACAGACGGCCGTCGGCCAGCCAGGCGAGCGGGTTGATCTCCACCATCAGCGCCTGTTCGGCGCGGAACAGCTCGTACAGGCGGACGAGCAGGCCGGCCACCGCGGCCATGCCGGCGTCCAGTCCCGCGGCACCGGCCAGACTGCTGGCCTCGTCGGGTGCCAGCGTTCCGCACGGATCGATCAGCCGGCGAGCGATCGCCGCGGGGCGCTGGCAGGCCAGCGTCTCGATCTCGGTGCCGCCCTCGCGCGACAGCATGGCGACGGGGCACCCGGCGGCCGGGTCGATGGTCACGCCCAGGTAGAGCTGCGCGGCCGCGGGCACCCAGCTCTCGACGAGCACCGCGCGCGCCGCCAGCCCGCGAATGGGCCGCTGCAGCAGCTCGCCGGCGGCCGCTGCTGCCGCCTCGGGACTGGCGGCCAGCCGGATCCCGCCGGCCTTGGCGCGCCCGCCCGCCAGCACCTGTGCCTTGACGACCGTGCGTCCGCCGATCCTGCGGGCTGCCGCCGCGGCCGCCGCCGGCGACGCCACCACCTCGCCGTCCGGTACGGCGATACCCCACTCGGCGAACAGCGCCTTGGCCTCGTGCTCGTGCAGCCGCACCTGCCGCTCCTCTCGCCGGGTCGCCTCAAGCCTGGATCTTGCCCATGCGCACCAGCACCTCGCGCAGCTTCTGCCGTTCGGGCCCGGCCAGGCGGGTCACCGGGGCGCGCGGTGGGCCGGCAGGGAGTCCCACCATCTCCGCGCCGCTCTTCAGCATCGCCGGGAACGTGCCCAGGCCGAAGGCGACCCGCAAGGGAGCCAGGCGCTGCTGCGCGGCCAGGGCGCCGGCCAGATCGCCCGCGCTGAAGCGGCGGTAGATCTCCACGGCCAGCTCGGGGGCGATGTTGGCGCTGGCGGCGATGGCCCCGGCAGCGCCGTGCGCCAGCGCTGCATAGATGAGCGTGTCCCTGCCCATCAGCACCCGGAAGCCGGCAGGAGCCCGCCGGATGTACTCGGCGGTGAGCGTCAGGTCGCCGGAGCTGTCCTTGATGCCGACGATGTTGCGGACTTCCTGCGCCAGGCGCGCGACCAGGTCGACGGACAGCTTCACGTTGGTTCGGTCGGGATTCCCGTACAGCAGGACGGGCATCTCGGGGACCGCGTCGGCGATCGCCTTGTAGTGCGCGAAGAGCTCGGCGTCGTTGGGCGTGATGAACACCGGTGTCAACACCGAGACGCAGTCCGCGCCTGCCTCCTGGGCGGCCCGCGCCAGCTCCACCGCCTCGCGCGTGGTGTTGGCGCACGTGCCCACGTAGACCGGCACGCGGCCCCGCGCGTGAGCGACGGTCCAGGCGAAGATCCGGCGCTTCTCCGCCAGGCTCAGGGCCCAGAACTCGCCCGCCGTTCCCACGGTGAACAGGCCGTGGACCCCGGCTGCGATCAGGTGCTCCACGAGTGCGGCCAGGCCCTGCTCGTCCAGCTCTCCGTCCTCGGTCATGGGCGTGATGACGGCGGGGATTATCCCCTTGATGAAGTCGACGGACCGCATGGTCGAAGCTCCTCTCGTTCCGGGCGCAACCGGGCCGCTGAGCGTGCGACGGCGCCGCGGCAGGCCAGCGTCCCGCGGCGAACGACGGCTTCTAAGCAATGCACCCCGGCACGCGAGCGCCACCCTGCCCGCGGCCCCGCGCCGGGGCGCGGCCGGGAGCGCGCGGCCTACACGGTGCGCGAGAAGGCGGGGCCCTCGCCTCGCTGGCGGCGCAGGTACCGATCGAATGGCATGCAGAGATTGCGGATGAACAGGCGGCCCAGCGCCGTGGCCCGGAGTCCGTCCGCGGTCATCTCGAGCAGGCCGTCCGCCGCCGGCTCGCCGGCCAGCTCGGCCAGCTCGGGCGCGAAGTACTCGCGGAAGCGGATGCCGAACCGCGCCTCGACAGCCGCGAAGCCGAGCATGCCGTTGCACATGATCTCGGTGATCACGTGCCGGCGCACCTGGTCGTCCGCCGACAGCGCGATGCCGCGCTCCACCGGCAGGTCGCCGCTGTCCAGGTCCCGGTAGTAGGTGCTGAGCTTGCGCCGATTCTGGACGTACGCGCCCGCCACGTCGCCGATGCCGGTGATTCCCGCCCCGATCATGGTGGCGGCCCGGTGCACCGTGTACCCCATGAAATTGCGGTGGAGGCGATGCTCGGCCCGCGCCCGGCACAGCTCGTCGTCGGGCAGGGCGAAGTGGTCCATGCCGATCTGCTCGTAGCCGGCCCCGCAGAAGGCGCTGATCGCCTGGGCGAACAACGCGAGCTTGGCCGTGCCGCGCGGCAGCCAGGCGGCGTCGAGCCGTTTCTGGTGCGCCTTGGCCCAGGGAACGTACGCGAACGAGTACACCGCCACGCGTTCGGGGCGGAGCGCCAGCACCGCGTCCAGCGTGCGGCCGAAGGACCCGGGATCCTGGCGCGGCAGGCCGTACACCAGGTCGATGTTGATCGAGGGGATGCCGGCGGCGCGGCAGTAGGCGAACAGCGTCCGGGTGGCGGCCTCCTGCTGGTAGCGCCCGATCGCTGCCTGCACTGCGGGCGCGAAGTCCTGCACGCCCATGCTCAGCCGGTTGAACCCCAGGGAGCGCAGGCAGTCGATGTGCTCGTGGGTGGTCACGCGCGGGTCGACCTCGACGGCCAGTTCCGCCGCCGCCACCGGGGGGAAGCGGGCCCACGCGTGGCGGCACAGGTCCTCCAGCTGCCCGGGCTCGAAGTAGGTCGGCGTGCCCCCGCCCAGGTGAAACTGGACGACCGGCAGCCGCGGCGGCAGCGTCGCGGCGAGCAGCTCCAGCTCGCGCTTGAGGTAGTCGAGATAGCGCGCGGCCACGTCGCGCCTGCGCGTGCTGACGACGTTGCACGCGCAGAAGGCGCAGCGCTGCGCGCAGAAGGGCAGGTGCAGATACAGGGACACGGGCTCGCCGGCAGGCACGCGCCCGAGCCGCGCCGCGTAGTCGGCAGCCGTGAACCCGGCATGGAACTCCACGGCGGTGGGATACGAGGTGTAGCGGGGGCCGGGGCGATCGTAGCGCGCGAGCAACTCGGCGCTGACGGCCGGCGCGGGTGCTGCGGGCAGCGTGTCGCTCATCGTCGTCGAGCAGGTGCGGCAGAGGCCGTGCGGACCGTCGCCGCCCAGGCCGCGTGGCGCGCGCTTCGCCCCGGAGCCGGGGGGCAGGCGCAGCATTGCCCACGGCCGCTGCACCGCCCCTGCGGGCAGCGGCCGCGGTGGCTGGAGAAGATAGCCGATCGGTGGCTGGCGCGCATGGCCACCCCAGAGCTGCACCGGGACCTGGGCCCGTTCCGCCTCCGGGCGCTGCCGGTGCGTGGGACGGGGCCATCGCCGCGCCGGCGGCAGACCTTGGCCCGGAACGCTGGCGCGGGATTTGCGCGCGCGTCGGTCGCCCTTCAGTTTATACGTCCGGTCCTGCCAGCCAGTCTGGCCGCTGGGGGCCCTGCGCCACGGCCCGGCTCGATCCAGGGCCGCCCGCCTGCCGGGAACGGGGAAGGCCGCCTCGCGGCGCCGGTGCGGTCCGGGAGGTCTTCGTGCTGCCGGGGGCGCGGCGCGGCGAGCCGACGCGCTGCCGGGGCGGGACTGCCGTGCCGGCCAACCTCGGTCTGGCACCGGCGCACTTCCCCCGAGGGCGCTGCAGCGGGGTCGTCCATCCAGCCACCGAGGCGGCAGCCTGCGCGCGGGGGCGTTGTCCGTCACGCCCAAGGAGAGAGGCGAACGATGAGCAAGCGGGTAACCACGATTCAGGGCACGGAAGCCGCCGCCTCGGTGGCGCACCGTGTCAGCGAGGTCATCGCGATCTATCCCATCACTCCCTCGTCGGACATGGGCGAGAGCGCGGACGCCTGGTCGGCTGCGGGGCGGAAGAACATCTGGGGCACCGTGCCGCACGTGATCGAGATGCAGAGCGAGGGGGGTGCCGCGGGCGCCCTCCACGGTGCCCAGCAGGCCGGTGCCCTGACCACGACCTTCACGGCGTCGCAGGGCCTGCTCCTCATGATCCCCGACATGTACAAGATCGCGGGCGAGCTGCTGCCGTTCGTCATGCACGTGTCGGCCCGGGCGCTGGCGACCCACGCGCTGTCCATCTTCGGCGATCACAGCGACGTGATGGCGGCGCGGAGCACGGGGTTCGCCATGCTCGCCTCCGCGTCGATCCAGGAGATCCACGATCTGGCGCTGGTCGCGCATGCCGCCACGCTCGCGGCGCGCGTGCCGTTCGTGCACTTCTTCGACGGCTTCCGCAGCTCCCACGAGATCCAGAAGATCGAGGAGCTGGACGACGACACGCTGCGCCGCATGATCGACGACGAGCTGGTCTGGAAGTACCGCGCGAACCGCATGACGCCGGAAGCGCCGGTGCTGCGCGGCACGGCGCAGAATCCGGACGTCTTCTTCCAGAGCCGGGAGGCCGCCAACCGCTTCTACGCCGCCTGCCCGGGGATCGTGCAGGAGCAGATGGACCGCTTCGCGGCGCTGACCGGCCGCGCCTACCATCTGTTCGACTACGTCGGGGCGCCGGACGCGGACCGGGTGATCGTGCTCATGGCATCCGGGGCCGAGGCGGCCCACGAGACGGTCGAAGCGCTGAACGAGGCGGGCGAGAAGGTGGGCGTGCTCAAGGTGCGTCTCTACCGGCCCTTCGCCAACGAGCAGTTCGTCCGTGCCCTGCCGCCGAGCGCCAGGACGGTGGCCGTGCTGGACCGCACCAAGGAGCCTGGCGCCAGCGGCGAGCCGCTCTACCTCGACGTCGTCAACGCCCTGTACGAGGCCGGCATCACCGACAGGAAGGTGATCGGCGGCCGGTACGGCCTCGGCTCGAAGGAACTCAATCCGGCCATGATCAAGGGCGTCTTCGACGAGATGGCCGCGGCCGCGCCCAGGCGGCACTTCACCGTCGGCATCGTCGACGACGTGACCGACACCAGCGTGCCATGGGATCCGGCCTTCACCGTGGAGAAGGCGGACGTCACCCGGGCCCTGTTCTACGGCCTGGGGGCCGACGGCACCGTGGGCGCCAACAAGAACTCGATCAAGATCATCGGCGAGGAGACCGACAACTACGCGCAGGGCTACTTCGTGTACGACTCGCGCAAGTCAGGGTCGATGACGGTCTCGCACCTGCGCTTCGGCAAGAGGCCCATCCGTTCGACCTATTCGGTCAACAACGCCAACTTCGTCGCCTGCCATCAGGCCGTATTCCTCGAGCGGATCGACGTGCTGGAGAAGGCGGTTCCGGGTGCCACGTTCCTGCTCAACACCCACGTCCCCACCGACCGGGTCTGGGACAGCCTGCCGCGCCACATCCAGCAGGAGATCATCGACAAGAAGATCAAGTTCTACGCCATCGACGCCTACAAGGTCGCGCGCGAGACGGGCATGGGGCAGCGCATCAACACGGTGATGCAGACGTGCTTCTTCGCCATCTCCGGCGTGCTGCCGCGCGAGGAGGCGATCGCCAAGATCAAGGAGGCCATCAGGAAGACGTACGGCAAGCGCGGCGAGGAGATCGTGAAGCGCAACTACGAGGCGGTGGACAAGGCGCTGGACAACCTGCACGAGATCCCCGTGCCGGCGGCGGTGACCAGCACCTTCGAGAAGCCGCCCGTGGTGTCCGACAAGGCGCCCGAGTTCGTCCAGAAGGTCATCGGGGCGATGATGGCGCGACCGGCCGATCTGGTCGGCGAGCACATCCCGGTGAGCCTGCTGCCCAGCGACGGTACCTATCCCACCGGCACGACCCAGTGGGAGAAGCGCAACATCGCGCTGGAGATCCCCGTGTGGGATCCGGAGACCTGCCTCCAGTGCAACAAGTGCGTGCTGGTCTGCCCCCATGCGGTGATCCGCTCGAAGGTCTACGACGGCGCGCTGCTCAAGGACGCGCCGCCGACCTTCAAGTCGGCCAAGGCGCGCGGCCGCGAGTTCCCCGAAGGCACCCGCTTCACGATCCAGGTGGCGCCGGAGGACTGCACGGGATGCGCGCTGTGCGTGGAGACCTGCCCCGCCAAGAACAAGGCGGAGACGCGCCTCAAGGCGATCAACATGGCCGAGCAGCCCCCGCTGCGCGAGAGCGAGCGCGCCAACTGGGAGTTCTTCTTCCACGTCCTGCCGGATCCCGATCGCCGCGGGTTGAAGGTCGGCACGGTGAAGGGATCGCAGTTCCTGCGGCCCTTGTTCGAGTTCTCCGGCGCCTGCGCCGGCTGCGGCGAGACGCCGTACGTGAAGCTGGCGAGCCAGTTGTTCGGCGACCGCATGCTGGTCGGCAATGCGACGGGGTGCTCGTCGATCTACGGCGGCAACCTGCCCAC
>CAZPXM010000135.1:0-10617 GCA_964591015.1 uncultured Gemmatimonadaceae bacterium | reverse complement strand
CCGTCCATCGGAACACACCCAGCCAGGAAGCGTCGCGACCGCCTAGCTCTGCGGGTGCGTACCGCATCACGAGCGACACCGGCTTGCGCAAGACCGGGTCTCCCGCCGCGACAGCGTACGCCTCCGTCACGCGCGTCAGTCCCGAACCAGCGGGCGGGTCGGGCGGAGCCAGCCCGCCCAGGTGCCGGATCGCGACCTCGCCGGTGCCCGCCGGCAACGCGTTCGGCGGGAAATACAGCTCCACACTGCCAGAGGCGTTCCGCACCGTGCCGCCCGCCGCCACATCGGCCAGCCGGGCCGCCGTGCTGAACTCCCAGCTGTAGCCCTCGACGGCGATCTCGCCGAGCGCTTCGCGGCCCACGCTCACCCGGTAGGCGGTGAACGGGCGGAAACCAGCGCGCGGCGAGAAACTGAGGATCACCGCGCCGGTGCTGTCGCGCACGCTGGGAGGTGTCAGTTCCACGACCTGGTAGGCGCCAGCGGTGTCGGCGAGGGCACGGGCCAGCATCTGGAACACCCCCGCGTCCTGCCTGGCAGGGCGTTGCGAGAAGGCCAGCTGCACCGCCGTCGTGGTCGTCGGGACCCCGTCGGCGTCCGGCAAGGGCCACACGGACAGCACCCGCGGCAACTCGGTCCGGAAGCTCCAGACATAGTCGGGACGCGATGCCCCCAACGGCCCCGCCACCCGCGCGAGGACCGTGGCGGTGTACTCGCTACCCGGCAGCAGCGGCACGGCCGGGAACTCGACCGTGAAGGTGCTCGCGTCATAGTCGAAGCCGGCCGGGTCCAGCTCGACCGCGGCACCGGCGCGCCGCAGCGCGAAGCTCTCGGGCGACATCAGATCGAGATCCACCGGCGCCGAGAACCGCACGGCCACACGCCGGTCGCCGGCGCCGACCTGCGTGTCCGCTTCGGGGAAGGTCGCCACCACGCCCGGGACCAACGTGCTGAAACCCCAGGTGAAGGGACCCTGCGCCTGGCGAAGCGGCCCGCCGACAGCGGCCGCGATGCTGACCTGGTAGGTGCTTCCCGCGCGCAGTGGCGCAGCAGGAAGGACACGCACGGTGTAGCTCTCCGGGTCGTAGTTCACCGACGCCACCTCGACGGGACGACCCTCCTGCGACAGCACCACTCCCCCCGGCCGCCGCAGCGCTGCCTGGTCGACCGGCGCCGTGAACACCGCGCGAATCTGGCCATCGACCGGGCTGACTCCATCATCCCCCGCGGCCGGCGCGACTGCTGCGGTGTCGGGCACAGCGGTGCTGAACGACCAGGCGGGATCCTGGTCGCGACCCAGGGGACCGCACACGACTGGCGCGATCCGCACGGTGTACCGGCTGCCCACACGCCAGCCGGCAGCCGGAGCCACGGCGTACCGGCCCCCACCCAGGGTCAGCGGATCCTCGTCGCGCAACGGCACGGGCACGCCTTCCTCGAGAAGCACGAAGTTCTCGCGCACGACCGCCTCGGGATCGAGCGAGACGGAGAACGAAGCCACGGCCGCGCCCATGGTGACGGAGGCGCCCACTGCTCCGGCTGCCGGCGTCACTTCGGTGAGGCGCGGCGCGGCCGTGCTGAACCGCCACGAGTAGTCGCCGAGGCGCAACGGGCCGCCGAGCGCCGCTGCCAGGCGGACCTCGTAGGCCGTGCCCGCGCGCAGGCCGCGTTCGAGGTCGACCCGGAGAGTGCGTGTGTCGGAGTTGTACTCGGGCGGGCCGACTGCGACCTCGGTGCCGCCGGCCAGCACGCGCACCGTGCCAGAGCCGATGCTGCGAACATCCAGCGGCTGGTCGAACCGGGCGAGCAGCGTCGTGCCGCCACCGCTCAGGTCGTCGGCTCCCGCCGAGGGGGTGGTGGCCAGCAGCTCCGGTACCGGCGTCTGGAACCGCCACGCGAAATCCCCTCCAGACTGCACGCGCCGCGGTCCGGCCAGAGACCCCGCCAGCACGACCTCGTAGCGCGATCCGGGCAGCCAACCGCCTGCCGGCGCCGCCGTCAGCGTGTTGGTGCCCGGATCGAAGTGCGGGTAGCCAGCCGCCAGCGCAACGCCTTCGCCTTCCCGGTACAGACGCACGCTGCCGGTGCCCACCATCGCCGTGTCCAGCGCGCCGTCGAACTGCGCGAGAACCGGCTGGCCCAGATCCGTGTGCAGGCCCAGGGGTTCCTGCCGCACCAGCTGCGGCACCGCCGTCTGGAATGACCAGCCGTAGTCGCCCGCCGACTGCAGGCGCAGCGGGCCCCCGATCTGGCCGGCCACGCGCACCTGATAGCGCGAGCCCGGCTGCACCCCCGGCTCCAACTCGAACGAGAGCGTGCAGCTGGTGGGCGCGAAGCGCAGCGAACCGGCACGCACCGGCACGCGTTCGCCCTCGCGCCGAACCTCGACTGCGTCCTCGTCCAGTGCGTCCGCGTCGATTGCCGACGAGAACACGGCCTGCAGCGGACCCGGCGCTGCGGCGACCTCCCCGACGGGGCTCGCCTGGAGCAGCTCGGGCACGGCCGTGCGGAAGGTCCACGAGCGCGCGTCCCCAAGGGTGTTGTCGAACAGATCCTGAACCGGAGCACCGATGAAGACGGTGTACTCGGTCCCCGGCTTCAGCGCCGCCGCTGGACGCAGCGTGACACGCTGCGCCGCCGCGTCGTAGGACGGATCGACCAGCAGCGGCAGGACGGCGCTGCCCAGCCGAAGCTGGAAATTGGCCGCCGTGACCGACGTGGCAGCCAGCGGCTCGGTGAAGTCCACGGTCACCACCGAGGTCGCCACGGGCACCTCGCTGGCACCGGCGCCGGGCGCTGTGGCCGCCACGGCAGGTGCCTCGGTGTCCACAGCGAGAACACCGGGCACCGCGTACTCCGCCATGCGGTTGCCCTTGCGGTCGGCGGCGCCGGCGACACTCAGGGACGCCGTGCCCGAGGGCATGCCGGCAGCCACGGTGAGGGCGCCACTCCAGCTTCCCCCCACGTACTGGATCGCGGCCAGCGGGAAAGCCGTGCCGCCGAGCAGCAGCTCCACCTGCGGCGGCACCGCCGGGTCCATCCCCGAGTGTTCGTCGCTGAACGCGATGGCCACCGTGACCGTCTGCCCGATGCCCAGCCGCGTGCGACTCACGGTGACGTCGGCCACTACCGGCGCCACCGTGTCCACCATGAAGGTCCGCGCAGGAGCCCAGGCCGAGCGCGCCCAGCCATCGTCGACCGTCTGGACGCTCCAGTAGTACGTGCCGCTGGTCAGGCCGGAGAGACGGCGATGCAGCCCGTGGCCGCTGTTGCCCGGCCCCACGGGGACGGCCCCCGAGAGCACGTCGCCTGCACCGGGCTCCGTGCCGACGCGGACATTGTAGGTCAGGCTGGCGCCATCCGGATCGTACTCATCGCTGGCGGGCGACCACGTCAGGAGCACGGTGTCGGCCGAGTCGGCGGCGCTGGCGAGCTGCGGCGGCGCTGGCGCGCGGTTGCGGTTGAACTGGCCTTCGAGGTTCTCGTTGGCGATGGCCTGCGGCATCAGGGACGCATCGCGACCCGCGGAAAACAGGTCCAGGTCGCCGTCGCCGTCGAAATCGGCCAGCGCCACCGCGCTCAGGTCCACGCCGGTGAGCACCGGCATATCGTCGGCCACGAGCGTCCCATCGCGGTTCTCGTACACGCGCAGGAGTGGGGCGCCCGCGGCGTCGGCGCCCGCGAGGACCAGGTCGACGTCCTGATCGTTGTCGTAGTCGCCCCACGCCAGGTCGCCGCCCCAGACACCCGGCAGCACGGTGCCAGCGTCAGCGGCGAACTCGCCTCCACCCAGATTGCGGTAGACCCGCGTCACCTGGCCGCTGCGGCCCATCCCGGCCAGCGCCAGATCCGGATCGCCGTCGCCATCGTAGTCCGCCCACGCCATCGCGCCCGCGTCCACGCCTTCGATGGACGTGGCGACCTCGAGCAGGCTGCCCGCGTCGTTCCGGTACAGCCGGAAGCGGGCGCTGCCGTCGCTCTCCTTGCCCACGGCGGCCAGATCCGGATCGCCGTCGACGTCGTAGTCCACCCAGGCGAGATCACCGTTGTACATGCCGGCAAGCGCCAGCGGCAACGCGACGAAGTGCAACCCGCCCTCGTTGGCAAAGACGAGCGTGTACGGCTGGCTGCGGCCGCCCTGCACCTCGTCGCTCAGTCCCATGATCGCCAGGTCGAGGTCGCCGTCGCTGTCCACGTCGCCCCACGCCACGGCACTCCATCCCAGGCCCGGAAACGCGCCGATCTGCCGCAGCGTGAGCCCATCGCCTCCGGGCTCGGCTCGGTAGAGCAGCGCGCGCTTCTGCAGATAGGTGTCCTCGCCGCACAGCGCCAGGTCGAGGTCGCCGTCCCCGTCGATATCTCCCCAGGCCGCGTCGCCGTTGCGGATGCCCTGGAGCTGGCTGGCGGTATCGAGCTGCAGCTCGCCGGCGCGGTTCACGTAGAGCATCGACTGCGCCTCGCCGCTGCGATCGAGTCCGGCAAGCAGCAGGTCCGGGTCGCCATCGGCGTCGTAGTCCCCCCACGCCATGGCCGCCTCGCTCACCCCGCGCAGGCGCTGTTCCGAGGAGACGAACCGCCGCACCGTGAAGACGCCATCCTGCGCCTGCCACGCCGACGCGCTCAGGCCGTCGTCCACGGCCTGCACATTCCAGTAGTACACGTCGGGCGCGAGGGTGCGCCGTACCTGGAGGGTGGTCCCGAACCCCGCATTCCCCCGTGCCGGCGGGCGGACTCCCGAGACGACATCGTGGCCGCCCTCCTCGGTGCCGAGTCGCACGTTGTAGGTCAGGTGGCGCGTCTCCGCGTCGCTGCCGGGGTTCCAGCTGAGCAACACCCCAGAGCCGGTCACGCGCGGCGGGTGGAGCTGCTGGGGGGGCGCCGGCGGCTGGTTCGGCGCGGCCGTGCCGCGATTGTCGTACAGCAGGCTGTGCCGGCTGCCGCCGTCGTCCAGTCCACAGGCCAGCAGGTCCAGGTCGCCGTCACCGTCATGGTCGCCCCACGACACGCTGCCGCCAGCCAGGCCCACAAGCCCTGACTCCGCGCCGGCCCCGCTCAGTCTCCCGACCTCGTTGGTGAAGACGACCGTGGCCGCTCCGGACACCGCTGTCCGCCCGGCAGCCGCCAGGTCCAGATCGCCGTCGTTGTCGTAGTCAGCCCACGCCAGACTCCCATCGACTCGCCGCGAGGCAGCCGGACGGAACGCGCTGTCGAGCGACAGCGCGCCCACGGGCCAGTTGCGGTAGAGCTGCACCACCGGATTCCAGCTGTGGTCGCGCCCGCTGACAGCCAGGTCGAGATGGCCGTCCCCGTCGTAGTCGCCCCAGGCCAGGCTCCCTCCCTTCAGCGCGGCCTGCACACCCACGGACTGGTCGAGGTCGAGCCGGCCCACAGGGTGGTTCCGGTAGAACTCGGTGATCGGGCCCAGCCCTCCCGAGGCGGTGACGTTCTCGCCGGAGACAGCCAGGTCCAGGTCGCCGTCTTCGTCGTAGTCGGCCCACGCCACGGCGCCGTTGTGGAGATTCACGACTGCCTCGCTGTTGCCCCAGTCCACCCGCAGGATTCCGCCGTTGTTCGTGTAGATCCGGGACAGCGACGTGCCGTTCGCCTCCATGCCCGTCACCGCCAGGTCGAGATCGCCGTCGCCGTCATGGTCTCCCCATGCCAGCGCCGCGTAGCGCACGCCCGCCAGCACGGACTGGCCGGTGCCGTCCACGTGGCGGTAGTCGAGCTCCAGCACTCTCTCGCCCGGCTGGCGGAGCTGGTTCCTGTAAAGCCACAGACCCGGCGATAGCTGCGCGTCCCACCCGGCCACGGCGAGGTCCGGGTCGCCGTCCCCGTCGTAGTCCGCCCAGGCCAGATCGCCATGGAAGGCACCGACCACCTGCTCGGCCGCCCCGCCGGCCTCCTGCAGCATCCCGCCTGGCTGGCCCAGATACAGGACGAAGGCGGGCTGCGGTCTGCCGTCCCCGCCGGCGAGCTCGCCGAGCAGCGCCACATCGAGGTCGCCATCGCCGTCGAAGTCTACCCACGCCGCGCGGCCGGCCCACAGGCCCGGCAGGCCCTTGTCGGCGGACACCAGACGCTGCGCTTCCGCCGGCAGCATCACAGCGAACACCAGGCTCAGCAAGAGGCTCGGGAGGGACGAACTGCGCGGACGAACGGTCATGGCCATCTCGGAGGCTGGCTGCCGACTGCCGGGGGCCCCGCAGCCGTGCGTGCCGACACGGGGCCAAAGATAGCTCGGCTGCCAGTGGTGGCCAAACGCGATCTTGCCGGCAAGCCACGCCTGCCGCGGACCCCCCGGCAGGGACTCGCGGGATGGCCGGATCCTCAGGCGACCAGCTCGACGTCCGCCATGTCCAGCTCAGCGGCCACTGCCGTGCCCAGCATGGAGACGTTGAGCACGATGCGCAGCCCCTCCTTGCGCCGGGCGATCCGTCCGACCACCCCCCGCAGGGGGCCGCTGGTGACGCGCACCAGACGCCCCCGCCGCAGCTGCGGGTACAGCGCCAGATCGACCTGGCTGCAGATGGCCAGGTAGACGCTGCGCAGCTCCCGCAGCAGCTGCTCCTGGTCGACCACGTCGATCATGCGGACCAACAGGTCGGAGCACAGCAGGGAGTAGCGCTCCTCGCGGTTGCAGCAGCCGAACAGATATCCAGGAAAGAGAGGAATATCGAAGCTGTACCGCCGCTGGCCCTTCCGGTGCCGGGGAGTACTCTGGCGCAGAGGCAGATAGTTCCGGACCAGCAGCTCGTCGCACGCCGCTGCCGCCTTCTTCTCGCAGCGCGGCCGCGCGTGGAGGACGCACCATAGACGGCCATCGGTCCCCGGCGCCAGCAGTGCGTCTCCCCGCGCGGCGGCCTCCTCGGGCGACAGGCGCTCGAAGGGCCGCGACAACCGGCTCATGGCGGCAGCTCCCGGATCCGCCGGATCAGTCCGGAGGTGGAGCAGCCAGGCCAGAACGCGACGACTCGAACTTGCCCGCCGTGCGCCTCCACGCACTCCCGCCCGACCACCTGGTCCGGACGATAGTCGCCTCCCTTGACCAACACGTCGGGAAGCAACTGGCTCACCAGCGTCGCGACGCTGATTTCGGGGAAGATGCAGACGCGGTCGACGCATTGCAGCGCGGCCAGCAGCGCCGCCCGATCCGCTGCCGGCATCACCGGACGTCCCGGTCCCTTGAGGGCCCGCACCGCGGCATCGTCGTTCACTCCCACGAACAGCGCGTCGCCGAGGCTGGCCGCTTCCTGGAGGTACTCGGTGTGCGCCCGGTGCAGCAGATCGAAACAGCCGTTGGTGAAGACCACCCGGGCACCAGCCAGGCGGAGGCGCTCTCGCGCCGCGATGAACGCGAGGCGATCGAGCACCTTCTCGGCGGGGCAGATGGCCGACACCTGGCTGATCTGAGAGCTCAGGGGAGGTGAGGCAACCCAGTCTCTGCGGCCGGGACAGGCCCCGGGCCCGGACCAAGCGCGCCGCGGACGGGCGAATCATGGGGTGAGCGACGGGATTCGAACCCGCGGCCGCCAGGGCCACAACCTGGTGCTCTAACCAGCTGAGCTACGCTCACCATCCACGCAACGAACCGGCCGCCGGCGCCGCCCAGGCACGGCGGAACGCCACCCGCAGCGGCACACCAGACGGCGGGCACGGCTCGCTCGCCGCGCCCCCGATCCCCGCGTCGCCGCGGCGAGGCGGTCAATATAGACCGCCGCCTGGGCGCGTGCAACCCACGGGCGGGCAGCTGGCCGACGGCGGCGGCCGGGCGGCGGCCGCCAGCGGCCTCGAGCCGCCCCGCGCAGCGCCCCCTCACTTGGCCGGAACGCGCAGGCCCACGTAGCGCGTCGTCCCCCGCCGCTCCACCAGCATCAACACGACCTGGCCCGGCTCGACCTGCTCCAGCGCGTCTTCGTACTCCTGCACGCTGGTCACCTCGCGGTGGTTCACCTCGCGGATGATGTCGCCCCGCTCGATACCCCGCCGGCTCGCCTCGCTACCCGGCGCGACTGCCGCCACCACGACGCCGTCGGTATGGTCGGCACGCAGGCTCCGGGCGATCTCCGGCGTCAGCTCCTGCACCTCCAGGCCCAGGGCGCTGGCCGCCGCCTCGCTCTGCTGGCCGCCAGCTGCCACCATCGCCTCGGCAGTCAGCTTCCCCAGCTTGACCGCGACCGTCTGTTCGCGCCCGTCGCGCAGGATGCGCAACTGAACCCGCGTATCGGGCGAAGTCGCGCCGATGGCGCCCTTCAGCTCGGTCGCATTGCGCACCTGCTTGCCGTCCACCGCGAGGACGATGTCGCCGGCCTTCAGGCCCGCAACGGCCGCCGGTCCGCCCGGTTGCACCGAACGGATCTCCACACCGCGGGTGTTCGGCAGACCCAGCCCCTCGGCGGCGGTCGGATCGATGTCGCCGATGAGCGCCCCGAGCAGGCCGCGCCGCACCTCCCCGTTCTCGATGAGCTGGCCCATCACATCGCGGACCATGTCGGACGGGATGGCGAAACCGATGCCCTCGTTCATGCCGCTGCGCGACACGATGGCGGTGTTGAGGCCCACCAGCTCCCCTCTCATGTTCACCAGGGCGCCACCGCTGTTCCCCGGGTTGATCGCCGCGTCGGTCTGGATGTAGGATCCGTACTCGCTCACGCTGAAGCGCGACCGTCCCACGGCACTGACGATGCCCAAGGTCACCGAGTGAGCGTACCCCAGAGGGTTGCCGACGGCCAGCACGAGTTCGCCCTCGCGCAAGGCGTCGGAGGAGCCGAACGGCACGGTCGGCAGAGCGCTGGCCTTGACGCGGAGCACGGCGACGTCGCTCAGCGAATCGGCCCCGACGACCTCGGCGCTGAAATAGCGGTCGTCAGCCAGCTGGACGCGGATGGCATCCGCCTGTCTGATGACGTGGTTGTTGGTCAGGATGTACTGTTTGCCCCCGTACCCGACGATCACTCCCGACCCCTGCCCGGAGCGTTCGAACTCGCGGGTAGGCGGCTCGGACGGCGGGAAGCCGAAAAACCGCTCGAACGGCGTGCCGCTGAACGGGTCGCGGTAGGTGACCGTTACCTTGCCCTCGGCCACGATCGCGACCACGCCCGGCTTGACCTGGGCGACCACCTCTGCCAGCGCACTGCTGAACTCCTGCAACTGCGCCTGGTCCGCCCCGGCGGTCTGCACCCCGGTCGGCGGCAACAGGCTCAGCGCCAGCAGGACCGACAGCACACACCTCGATTGCGTCCGCATCCGTCGTCACCTCGGCGATTTGGCCCTTCGTTCCTCGCGATGTCTTCTCCACAGACGTGGACCGGGCGACGCGGTTCCCGTCGGCTCCCGTCGCCCTGGTCCACGCTAGGCAGCCACGATCTCGGCATCCACCACGTCGGGCTCGCCATCGGCCTGCCCGGGCTCCCGGGCGGCCGCCGCCTGCTCCCCGGCCGGCCCTGCCTGGTCGTGCTGGACCTGGAGCCTGCCGTCGGCCAACACCACCCGGATGCGCCCCCCTTCGGTCACGGCGCCAGCGATCAGGGCTCTGCCGATCCGGCTCTCGAGCTCGCGCTGCAGGTAGCGCCGTAGCGGCCGCGCGCCGTACACGGGATCGTAGCCCTGCCGCGCGATGAACTCCCGCGCCGCCGGCTCGATCTCCAGCGCGATGCGCCGCTCCCCGAGCCGGGCGCGCAGTTCCTCGGTCAGCAGGGAGACGATCTGGACGAGCTCCGCCGGCGTCAGCGGCTTGAAGAGCACGACCTCGTCCACTCGGTTCAGGAACTCCGGGCGGAAGTGCTGGCGCATCTCCGCCATCACCCGTGCCCGTGCCTCCTCGCGGATCTCGCCGGCGGCGCTGACCCCGTCCATGAGGTAGGGCGAGCCGATGTTGGAGGTCATGATGATGACCGTGTTCTTGAAGTCGACGGTGCGCCCCTGGGCATCGGTCAGGCGGCCGTCGTCCAGGATCTGCAGCAAGACGTTGAACACGTCGCGATGGGCCTTCTCTATCTCGTCGAAGAGCACCACCGAATAGGGCTTGCGCCGCACCGCCTCGGTAAGCTGCCCACCTTCTTCGTACCCCACGTAGCCGGGCGGGGCGCCTACCAGCCGCGAGACCGTGTGCTTCTCCATGAACTCCGACATGTCGATGCGGACCATGTTCTCCTCGGTGTCGAACAGCGTCCGCGCCAGCGTCTTGGCCAGCTCGGTCTTGCCCACCCCGGTCGGGCCCAGAAAGATGAACGAACCGATGGGGCGCTGCGGATCCTTGATCCCCGCCCGCGCGCGGATCACGGCATCCGCCACGCGCTGGACGGCCTCGTCCTGCCCGATGACCCGCTCGTGGAGGATCTCGTCCAGACGCAGCAGCTTCTCCCGCTCGCCCTCCACCAGCCGGCTGACGGGGATCCGCGTCCACCGGGACACGATCTCGGCCACCTCCTCCTCGGTGACCTCTTCCCGCACCAGCGGGCCGCTGCTGGCCCGCGCGGTCGCGGCCGCCTCTTCGGCAGCCAAGCGGCGTGCCAGCTCCGGCAGGCGTCCGTGGCGCAGCTCGGCGGCGCGGTCGAGGTCGTACCGCCGCTGCGCCTCCTCCGCCTGG
Source organism: uncultured Gemmatimonadaceae bacterium (assembly GCA_964591015.1). Taxonomy (GTDB): domain Bacteria; phylum Latescibacterota; class UBA2968; order UBA8231; family UBA8231; genus SLHA01. The sequence goes on along the minus strand of CAZPXM010000135.1, from coordinate 32 downwards.
GGCCGCACCAGCTCGATCTCCTCGCGCAACTG
>CAZPXM010000134.1:0-10790 GCA_964591015.1 uncultured Gemmatimonadaceae bacterium | reverse complement strand
GCCGACGTTGGTGGTCATGGCGAAGCGGCGCCGCGGCCACAGACACGAGGCGAACACCCGCTTCACCGAGAACTTGTCCAGACCGGGCAGCTGCCAGCCGAACAGCTGCCGGCGGCGCCCTTCCGCCAGCACGGACACCTGCAGATGGAAGCGTCCGAGGTAGTCCAGGGGCCCGGTCGCGGTGTGCCCGTGCAGCACGGAACCGGAGATGCAGCGAGCCTCGCCGTCCGCGCGCAGCTCCCCGGCCACCAGCTCGCTCACGCAGGCGCCGAGGCGCGTGCGCAGCAGGCGGGGTCGCTGGACCAGCGGCCCGCCGAGCGCGACCACCCGCTCCACGTGCAGGTGGCCGGTGCGGAAGAGCACGCCGATGGCGACCACGTCCTGGTACCCGATGGTCCAGACGGTCTTGTGCAGGCCCACGGGGTCCAGCAGATGGATGTGCGTGCCGCACAGACCGGCGGGATGCGGGCCGCTGAACTCGGCCACCTCCACGCCCGGCACCGCGTCGCCGGGGATGCGGGTCCCGGCCGCGCGGCACAGATGCACCGGGCCGTCGGTGAGCTTGGCGAGCGCAGCCAGCCCCGCCACGAACTCGTCGTGCCAGCCCGCCAGCACCACCTGCGGATCCGCGGCCAGCGGGTTCGTGTCCATCGCGTTGACGAAGATGGAGTGCGGCACGCCCTCGGGTGCGGGGGTGCGGCTGAACGGCCGGGTGCGCAGGCTCACCCACAGACCGGAGCGCAGCAGCTGCTCGCGCACCTGCGCGCGCGCGAGCTGATCCGGAGCGACGTCAGGGCGCCAGCAGGGCGCCGCCGGCCCTTCCTCCGCCAGCTCGATGACCACGGACTGGAGGGCGCGCTTGGCGCCGCGGTTCACGGCGATCACGCGCCCCGCGCCAGGCGCGGTGTGCACGACCCCCGGGACCTTCTTGTCGCCGAACAGGACCTGGCCCCGGTGGACCGTGTCGCCCTCGGCCACAGCCATGGCGGGACGCATGCCGGTGTAGTCGGGACCGAGCACTGCCACGCGCGTGACCTCGGTGGCGTCCTCGATCGCCTGCACCGGGGCCCCGCGGATGGGCACGTCGAGCCCCTTCCTGATCCGGAATGTCGCTGCCATCGTCGCCCGTCGGTTCGCCGGGGTGAAGCGCTGGCGCCCGGCTGCCCGGCCGCACGAGGGCTTGAATCCTAGGACCGCTCTGCAAGGGTGTCAAGGCGAGGGCGAACCGCCCGCCGGCAGACAGACCCCGCCGGTCACGGCGGGCCGCCAGCGGCGGCGAACAGATAGAACCGGGCTGCCAGCGGCGGCAGGTCGACGGCGACAGACGCGCCAGCCGCGGTGCGCTCGAGCGCAACCGCGCCGATCGCTCCCGTGGTGGGGTCGGCCTGCTCGGCGGCCACGAATCGCCCCGCCACGCGCAGCGTTCCGGCCAGTGGGGCATGCTCGTCCATATTGGCCAGATAGACGATGCGGCCACCGTCCTCGGTGCGTCGCACGTGCGTCAGCAGCAGCGGATGCACCGTGCGGCCGCCGTCGTCGGCGAACGTCAGCGGGCGCGGCAGCGCCGGCCCGTCGAACGCCGCGCTGGCGGCGTCGGCGCCGGCGACGACGAACCGGCCGGTCGCCTGGAGCGCCGCCAGCCGCTCGCGCACCTCTGGCCCGAAGGGCTCGCCCGTCTCGCGCGCCACGCGGGGCGCTTCACCGAAGACGATCACCGTGCCGCCGGCGGCCGCGAACGCGCTCAGTTTGGCCAGCGTCGCTTCGGGCAGCACCCAGGCGCCGGGCAGCACCACGCACTCGTACGCGCGGTCGCCGACGCGGAGGGCGCCGTCGGCCAGGGCGGCAGCCTCGATCAGCTCGGCATCGACGTAGTCGAAATCGACCTGGCGGTGCAGCAGCTCCCACGAGGCGCGCGCGAAGGTGGCGTCCAGCGCCAGCGTCTCCGGCGACTGGTCGATCGCCCGGACGTTGGTGTTCGGGGTATACACGGCCCACATGGTGGCTTCCGGGTAGAGCAGCGCGACGCGGCTGTCGCGCACACCCTGCCGCAGCAGATAGCCCGTGCGCGCCGCATACGCGTTGAGCGCCACCAGGTCTCCCTCGGAGAAGCCACGGAAGGAGTAGTAGCTCGTCAGGTTGTTGATGCCCATCGCCATGTGCCAGTTGACCGAGGCGTAGTAGTACGCCGGCGGCGCCTCCGCGCCCTGCATGCGCAGCGTGTGATCCGAGAACTCCGTGAACGACTCGCGCTCTCCCGAGATGTCCGCCAGCGAGGCCAGCAGCCGCGCGATCGGGATGGCCTGCGGATCCATCAGCGCGGCCGGGTCCGTGTGCAACTGGTCGATGCCCGGCCAGTCGAACCGCCGGCCGCACCGGTAGAGCGAGCCGTAGTTGTACACGTGCGCCTGCAGCCGTTCCTCCTCCAGCATGTGTCCCGAGGCCTTGATCCCATGGGCGCGGCACCACTGCTGGATCGTGCCGAAGAAGCCGTTCGCCACGGAGTCCGCGATGAACTCCCACAGGTCGCAGCGCCGCCGCAGCCAGTGATCGCCGGTCTTCAGGACCGCCGCCACGCAGGCGTACTCGAACGGATAGCCGTAGCGCGCTGCGAATTGCTCCGGATAGGTGGGATGCCAGGGCAGGATCGGGAAGACGCCGGCGCGGATGTTCCACGAGATCAACGAGGGTTCGTCGGTGAAGAAGGCGCGCACGCCCCGCCCGAAGCGCTCGCCCAACAGCGCCGCGTAGCGCTCGTGGGTGACCTCGATGAAGGCGCGCGTGGCCTCCCGGTCCGACAGGCTGATGTAGTTGCGGGGCTCGGAGTAGCTCTCCGTCGCGTGCGTGCCGTCGAACAACCGCCGGATGCTCAGGGTGAACAACCGGTAGCGGCCCGCCGGCAGCTCGATGTAGAGGGTGCCGGGGGCGCGCTCGAAGTGCGTCACGTCGAGCGGGTCCCCGCCGTCCGCCGGCACCAGCAGGGCGCGGAAGAGGCGGTCCCCGGGCGTGTCGGCCCGGAACCGCCCGGGCCCCTCGATGACGCGCCAGTAGTCGTAGCAGTACAGTCCCTGGGCGACGAATTCCGGATGCTGCTCGACCACGTAGCCGCCGGCCGTCCCGGATGGGTACCCCTTCTCGTCGTAGATCCAGGTCTCCATGCCGCGCTCCATGAAGGCCTCGAATCCGGCCCGGGTGGCCTCCCACTCGGCGGCGTCGTGCGGAAAGCCGGGACCGTAAGGCACGTTGCCCACCACGCCGGCGAATCCGCAACGAGCATACCAGTCCGCCCGCCCAGGATCCGTGGCGATGGCGCCGTGGACGATCGGATAGATGGCGTACCGACGCTCCGGACGCGCGAAACGCTCCGCGTACTCGCTCATGACTTGACTCCTCTTGCGATGGCGACACCTCGCCGCAGGCGCTCGCAGGCAGCCCGCCCTGCCCCAAGCCCGCGCCCCCGTCAGGAAGGCGGCGCGTCGTCCGGGGGCGGCGGCGGAACCGTGCTGGGTCCATCGCGATGCGCATGGTATGCGGGCGACAGGATCTCCAGCCCCGCCCGGGCGAACGTATCCTGGATCTCCGCGTGCAGACGCGACAGGATCCCCGCACCCCGTTCCGGCACCTGCGTGTAGACGTTGAGCTCGTACCTCACGGAGCAGTCCTGGAGCGCGGTCTGCAGCACGAACGGCGGCGGGTTGACGGCAACGTCGGGAGTGCGCCCTGCCGCGCCCAGGAGCAGCTCGTGCACCGTGCGCCACGGCGTGTCGTAGCCGATCGTCACCTCGGTATGGAGCACGACGCCGGGCCCGGCGTGGCGGCTGTAGTTCTGCACGTCGGCGGCTAGGACCGCCGCGTTGGGGATGGTCACCTCGACCCGTTTCGGCGTGCGCAGACGCGTGACCAGCAAGGTGCGCTCGACGACGGTTCCCGTGTGGGCGCCCAGGCGGATGAAGTCGCCCACGCGAAACGCCCGCGTGTAGGTCAGCACCACGCCGGCCACCACGTGCGCCACCGCGGAGGAGGACCCCAACGAGACCAGCACGCCGAGAAAGATCGAGACCCCCTTGAACGCCTGGGAGCTCGAACCGGGCAGGTAGGGGAAGGCGACCACGGCAGCGAAGGCGAGCAACAGGGCCTGGACGAGCTTGCCCGTGGGCTCGGCCCATTCCGGATAGAAGCCGGCGAACTGGATCGTGCCGTCGCCTATGGCTCGAAACACCAGTCGCACGAGCCGCAGCGCCCACCGCGCCAGGATCGCGATCGCCACCAGCCAGAAGAGGCTGGGCAGGTAGGCCACAAACCCCTTCCATGCCGTCACGAACGGCGCGACCGCCCACTCGACCACGGGATCGGCGTAGGGCGCCGTCGACGGGAAGAGGCTGAGGCTCAGCGGCACGTACAGGTACAGGGCCAGCACGGTGAGCGCCACTCGGCTCACCCGCGCCAGGCGCACCAGCAGCGCCGCCAGCCGGGCGGCGGACAGCAGCTCGAGCCTCTGGACGCGCAGTCCGCCCGTCGGCCGTTGCTGCAGCGCCTCGATCGCGCCGTACAGCCTCGGGTACAGACGTGCCAGCGCCCACAGGAACAAGACCAGCACGAGCGTGGCGGCCCCTACGCGCCAGATCTCGCTCACGATTGCCGCGCTTCCCTCGTCCATGTCGTCGCCCTCCGAGCGCCACCGTGCGCGACGGGCTGCCCGGCGCGGCGGCGCTGCCCCGGCCGCGACGGACCGGCCCTCGCGGCCGGCAATAGTGACCGATGCCCGGGAGCGGGTCAACCCCGCACAGAGTCCTGCCGAAGCCGGCGCCCGTGGCCCGCCCCTTGCCGGGGCGGGGCGGCGAGGATACAATTGGCCCGCGGTCCATGATCGGTGCCCCCGCGCAGCCGCCGCCACTCCCACGGCAGGGTCCGCCATGTCGATGCCCCCGGTTCCCCCTAAGGTCACCCTGGCCTATCTGCGAGCCCGCAAGCGCCGTGGCGATCGCCTCACCATGTTGACCGTGTACGACTACCCCGGAGCGACGCTGGCCGACCGCGCTGGCATCGACATCGTGTTCGTGGGCGATTCGGTGGGAACCAATCTCCTGGGCTACCGCAGTGCCCAGGAGGTCACCATGGGGGACATGCTGCACCACGCCCGGGCTGCACGCCGCGGCGTGGAGCGCGGTCTGTTCCTGGTCGACATGCCTTTCCTCTCCTATCAGATCGGTGTCGCAGAGGCGCTCCGGAATGCGGGCCGGCTGGTGCAGGAGGCAGGTGCCGAGGCGGTCAAGATCGAGGGCGGCGACGCCGTGCTGCCGCAGGTCGAGGCGCTCAGCGCGGCCGGAGTGCCGGTCATGGGACACCTCGGCTTCACGCCCCAGGCCCAGACGTCGTCGTACTACGTGTACAGCGAGCGCCGCGGTACCGTCCCCAGGTTCCAGGGCAAGGACGCGGCGGGCGCCCGGGCCCTGCTGGACCAGGCGCGCCGACTCGCCGACGCCGGTGCGTTCGCGCTGGTCCTGGAAATGGTGGCCGAGGAAGCGGCGCAGGCCATTGCGGAGTCGCTGGAGATCCCGGTCATCGGCATCGGCTCGGGCCGTTACTGCGACGGCCAGGTGCTCACCAGCGTGGATCTGCTGGGTTGGAGCGAACACGAGCTCCGTGTGGCGCGCGCCTATGCCGAGTTCCGGCGCGGCGCCCTGGCCGCCATGCAGGCCTACCGCCAGGATGTGCTGGCGGGGCGCTTTCCCGCGGAAACCAACGTCCAGCACATGGACCCGGAGGAACTGGCGCACTTCCGCGCCGCGCTGCCCGCGGGACGATCCGAACCACGAGCGTCGGCCACGGCGGATCCCGCCTGAACGCGCCAGCCGCCAGCCCCTGGCCCCAGGACCTGCCCGGCGATCCCCCGCACCCGCATCATGAGGGAACCGTCCGACCGGAGGCGCCCATGCCCCCTCCCGCGCCTCACGGACGCAGCGCTGCGGCGCTGCGCTCGACCAGGGCGCGGTCCTCGCCGAGGAAGACCTCCTCGAGCTCCAGGTCGCTGAAAGCCGCTTGCCACTGCGCCAGCGGCACGCGGCGATCCTCGACCTCGAGCCGTAGCTGCTCGACGAACGCGAACCGGTTCAGTCCGAAGGTGACCGTGGTCACCCGCCCGCCCGGCAGGTCGATCTCCACCTGCCGCGTGCTGCCGCCGTGGCGCAGCTCGAGCCAGTGACGGCCCGGCGGCATGTTGTGCAGCAGGACGCCGCGGCCGCGCAGGCGGGGCAGCTCCAGCCGATACGCACCGTTGACCCGCAGCACCAGCGGCCGCGCCGCCACCGTCGCGCTCGCCGGCACCTGCACCACGGCCAGGCTCGCGTCCAGCATGTCGAGCAGTTCCGCATCGGGCCCGGGCTGCGCGGCCGCCGCCGCGAGCGGGTCATACGCCGGCGCCTCCGGCCGCAGGGACGACGCCATCCACGCCGGCCGCTCCTGGTGCAGCGTCAGCGTTCCCTCCTGGGTGAGGGCATACGCCAGGATGTTCAGACCCGCCATCAGCGCTCCCTGGGCGCTGAACCCGGGGTCCTCCTCGCTCTGGCTCTGTTGCCAGGCCTGGTGCAGGCCGACGTCGCTGAGCAGGGCGACGACGCGACCCCGCCAGCGCACCGCCCACAGACCGAGCGGGCGCGTGGGTTCGCGCTGGGCGGCCACCAGCGCAGGATCCACCGGCGGCGCGGCGGCGGCGCTGACCGGGACCTGGTCGGCCTGTGCCGGATACTGCCAGTGCGACGCATCCAGCCAGCTCGGGTAGCGAGTCTTGCCCTGTTCCCCGGGGAAGCCGTCCTCGAACTCGAAGAAAGCGCTGTACAACGGATGGCCCGCTGGCAGCGGCCCTAGCTCCGCCTGCGCCAGGATCTCCCGCAGGTAGGTCGCCATCTCGCGCAGGTACCTGTTCCGCCCCTCGATGAACAGGAAGCCGCCGCCCTCCAGGTACTGCTTGAGGACCGCCTGCTCCTCGGCGCTGAAGTAGGCCGCCACCTCGTCTCGGTATGCCTCGAGCCCGCAGTCCTGGAACAGGAAGATGACCGGGGCCTTCAAAAGCTCCGGCGAGACGAAGTAGTCGTGGATCTGGCTGTTGACGCGCACGAGCAGCTTGGAGTGGTCGCGCGCAAAACGCGCCAGCGCCTGCAGCCACGCGCCGCCCTCCGGTCCTGCGGCGCCCCGCTGCCGGCGCGGCTCGGTGCCCGCACCATACACCCGGATGCGCGCCAGGTTGATGTAGCCCAGCAGATCGCGCCGGCTGTGCGGGTCGGGCATGACCATGGCGTGGTAGCGGTTGGCGCGCGCCATGTCGACGATGCGCAGCAGATCCATGGACGGCAGGCGGAGGCTGTCCGCCAGCCCCAGGTCGCCCGGACGCAGCATGACCACCCGCTCCGCGGCGGGTTCCTCTTCCTTGGCCGCCACGTCGAACTCCCGCAGCGCCAGCGGCTGCGCCGGCACGGGCAGCGGCGCGAGGTGCTGCTGCTGGAGGGTCGCCAGCGGCAGCCCGGCGGGCTCGCGCGCCAGCCGCTGGGTCTCCAGGTACTCCATCCTGGTCTCCGGCAGCGCCGCTTGCGGGCTGCCACTGAGCCGCCGCGGCTGGAAGCGCGGGATCTCGATCAGGCGCGCGCGGAACGCCTCGACCGCCCGGCCCTCGACCCCCAGGTCGCGGGCCAGATACAGCACGGCCAGGTGCAGCACGGACGAGAGCAGCAGACTCAGCCACACCGCGCGACGCTTCGCTGGGTGCCGCTGGACACGAGCCTGGCGCATGGGTCCCGTCCTCGGGCGAGCCGGCCGCCGCGGGCATGGCCCGCGTCGGGCGAGCGGTCTGCTGCCGACACTTTCAAGTATACGGACGCCCAGGCCGGCAGAAAGATCGCCGCAGACGCGGAGCCGAGCTATATTCTCCGCCCCGAACCGGCCTGGGACTGGCACCCTCGCCCGGGCCCGGCGCGGTCAGTCCGGCTGGCGCGCACCGCAGGGGAGCAGGAGCCCATGACCGTCGAGGTGAAGCTGCCGCACCTGGGCGAGGGCATCGACAGCGCCGAGGTGGTCAACGTGCTGGTCGCCGCGGGTGAAGCAGTCGCCGAGAACCGACCCGTGGTCGAGGTGGAGACCGACAAGGCCGTCATCGAGGTGCCGTGCGCGCAGGCCGGCACGGTGACCGAGGTGAAAGTGAAGGTGGGCGACACGGTGGCGGTGGGCCAGGTTCTGTGCACCCTGGACACGGCCGAGCCAGAGCCGGCTTCCGGCGGTGCAGAAGGGGCGTTCGCGCCCCCGGAGGCGCCCGCGGAGACGGGGGCGCCGGTGCCGGCGCAGGGGTGCCCGCAGGAACCGGAGACCCCGCCCGCGCCGCCGTCGGTCGCAGCGCCGGCCGTGCCGGCAGCGGCGCCCGCGGCGCACGTGCCCGCGGCCCCCTCGGTGCGGCGTCTGGCGCGCGAGATCGGCGTCGACATCGCGCAGGTCACCGGCACGGGTCCCGGCGGCCGCATCGGCGCAGACGACGTCAAGGCGTTCGCGCGCCGGCGCAGCGCGGCTCTGCAGGCGTTCGTGGCGCCGCCGGGCCTCGCGTCGCCCCCGGCTGCGGGGTACCCGCTGCCGGATCTGGGCACTTGGGGCCCCATCGAGCGCCGCCCCGCCTCCAGGACCAGGCGGCTGACCGCCCAGCGTCTGCAGGCCGTGTGGCAGACGACGCCCATGGCCACGCAGTTCGACAAGGCCGATATCACCGAGCTGGAGTCCTGGCGCAAGCAGGGGGCGGCCCGCTGCGAACAGGCCGGCGGCAGGCTGACGATCACCGTCATCCTGCTCAAGGTGGTCGGCGCCGCGCTGCAGGCCTACCCGCAGTTCAACACCAGCTTCGACGCCGCCAGCGGCGAGATCATCCAGAAACGCTACGTCCACATCGGCGTGGCCGTCGATACCCCCCACGGCCTGCTCGTGCCGGTCGTGCGCGACGTGGACCAGAAGAGCATCGTGCGGCTGTCGGTCGAGCTGGCGGCGCTCGCCGCCAAGGCCCGCGAGCGCAAGGTCTCGCTCGCCGACCTGCAGGGCGGGTGCATGACGATCACCAACCTCGGCCCGATCGGCGGTGTCGGCTTCACGCCGGTGCTCAACCCCCCCGAGGTCGCCATCCTGGGCGTGGCCCGCAGCGCCGTGGAGCCCGTGTTCATCGACGGCGAGTTCCGGCCGCGCCTGCTGCTGCCGCTGGCGCTCACCTTCGATCATCGAGTGATCGACGGCGCCGACGGCGCGCGCTTCCTGCGCTGGATCGCGGCGGCGCTGACCAATCCTCTCAACCTGCTCCTGGAGGGTTAGCCATGCAGTCGACCCAGGTGGCCGTCATCGGCGCCGGTCCGGGCGGATACGTGGCGGCCTTCCGCGCCGCGGACCTGGGCCTGGAGGTCACCCTCATCGACCGCGAGCCGCATCTGGGAGGAGTCTGCCTGCACTGCGGCTGCATTCCCACCAAGACCCTGCTGCACGTCGCCCATGTGCTGGCCCAGTCCCGCGAGGCCGCTGCCTGGGGCGTACGCTTCGCTCCCCCGCAGATCGATCTGGCAGGGCTCGAACGCTGGAAGGGCAGCGTCATCGCCCGTATGTCCCAGGGCCTAGCCCGCCTGGCCGGCGCCCGCAAGGTCCGGCGCCTCCAGGGCACGGCCCGCTTCGAGGGCCCCCACACCCTGCGCGTCGACGGGGCGGCCAGCGGCCCCGACCGCCTGCACTTTGCCAGCGCCGTCCTGGCCACCGGGTCGCGGCCGGTGTGGCCGCCGTGGGTGGCGCCCGCCGGCGAGCTCGCCATGGACTCGACGGCGGCGTTGCGCCTGGAGTCGCTGCCCGCCTCGCTGCTGGTGGTCGGCGGCGGGTACATCGGCCTGGAACTCGGCAGCGTGTACGCGAGTCTGGGCACGCGCGTCACCGTCGTGGAACTGACCGGAAGCCTCCTGCCGGGCGTGGACCCGGACCTGGTCAGGCCGCTCCACGCCCGTCTCGAGTCGCTCTTCGAGCGGATCCTGCTGCGGACCGAGGTCGCCGCGGTCAGGCGCGCGGGCGGCGAGGTGGTCGTCGAGTTCCAGCCTGCCGAGGGGCCGCGCTTCAGCGGCACGTACGAGCGCCTCCTGGTCGCCGTCGGCCGGCAGCCCAACAGCCAGGACCTCGGCCTCCAGACGACCGCCGTGCGGCTCGACGAGCGCGGCTTCGTCGTGGTGGACAAGCAGCGGCGCACCCACGAGCCGTCGATCTTCGCCGTCGGCGACGTCATCGGCTCAGGCCTGGCGCACACCGCCGCCCACGAGGCCGGCGTCGCCGTGCAGGCCATCGCCGGCCGCCCGTCCTGCTTCGAGCCTCAGGCGATCCCGGCGGTGGTCTTCACCGACCCCGAGGTGGCCTGGTGCGGGCTGACCGAGACCCAGGCGGCAGCGCAGGGCCGGGGAGTCGCCGTGTCGCGCTTCCCGTGGGCGGCCTGCGGGCGGGCGGCCACGCTCGGACGCACCGAGGGGCTGACCAAGCTGATCCTCGCCTCGGAGAGCGAGCGCATCCTCGGCGTCGGCATCGTCGGGCCCGGCGCCGGCGAGCTGATCGCCGAAGGGGCGCTGGCCGTCGAGATGGCGGCCCGGGCTGGCGACCTGGCGTTGACGATCCACGCCCACCCCACCCTGGCCGAGACCTACATGGAAGCGGCGGAGGCTTTCCTGGGGCACAGTCCGCACCTGTTCGCGCCGAAGCGGCGGCAGCCCGCGAGCTAGCCGCCGCACCGCGCGCCGCACCGCGCGCCGCCGCCG
>CAZPXM010000133.1:0-10792 GCA_964591015.1 uncultured Gemmatimonadaceae bacterium | reverse complement strand
GGGTACACGGTGGATGTGTCGTGGGCGGGCGGGCGGCTGCGCCGGGCGGAGATCCACGCCAGCCGCGGCGGCGAGTGCACCTTGCTGCACGCGGCCGGCACGCTGCAGGTGGCTGCGGCCGACGGGCGGCCGCTGGCCGGACGGGCGGACGGCCACCGGCTGCGCTTCCCCGTGCAGGCCGGCGCCGTGTACGCGGTCACGCCCCTCGAGCCGCGCGCTGCCGGTGCTGCCGCCGGCGCGGCGTGACGGGGACGACGCGCGTGGCGTTGCCGTTGCAGGACGGCGGGTGGTCGGACGGGCCGCTGGGCGGCGGTGGACGGCGCCGCAGACCGGGCCAAGGAGCGGGAGCATGCGAGCGGACACGAGCTGGCTGGCTGCGCGTCGCTGGGGGGTGTTCTGCCACTACCTGGGTGCTGCGCCGAGCACGTCCGGCGGGGCGGAGCTGACCGCCGATGCCTGGAATCGGCAGGTCGACGCCTTCGATGCGGACGGACTGGTGGCCCAGCTGGCCGGGATCGGGGCGCCCTACTTCTGCCTCACGATCGGCCAGAACTCCGGGCACTACCTGGCACCCAACCCCGTCTACGACGAGTACGTGGGCATCCGCCCGAGCAAGTGCTCTCGACGCGACCTGGTCGCCGAACTGGCCGCGGCGCTGGCTCGCCACGACATCCCGCTGCTGGTCTACCTGCCGTCCGGCGCGCCGGCCGCCGACCCGGTCGCGGTGGCGCGCCTGGAGTGGGCCTGGGGCTACGAGGGCAACTGGCCGACCTGGGGTACGCGGCGTACCGGCGCGCGCCTGGCCGCGTTCCAGCGCCGATGGGAGGCGGTGGTGCGCGAGTGGTCGCGGCGCTGGGGGGCACAGGTGCGCGGCTGGTGGATCGATGGCTGCTACTTCGCCGATGAGATGTACCGCCACCCCGAACCGCCGAACTTCGCCAGCTTCACGGCAGCACTCAAGGCGGGCAATCCGGCGGCGCTGGTCGCCTACAATCCGGGCGTGCGGGTTCCCGTCGTCTGCCACACCGAGCACGAGGATTTCACGGCCGGCGAGATCAGCACCGCCTTCCCGGAGTGCCCGGGACCCTTCGTCGACGGCGCCCGGTACCACATCCTGAGCTATCTGGGCTCGACCTGGTGCGGCGGCGCCGCGCCGCGGTTCCCGGACGCCTTCGTGCTCGGCTACACCCAGCACGTGGCGAGCAAGGGCGGGGTGGTGACCTGGGACGTCCCGATCCAGCGCAACGGCCTCATCCCGACGCCATTCCTGGGCCAACTGGAGGCGCTGCGGCGCGCTTGATGGACGGTCTCCAGGCCTAGCCCGCCGGCGTGGTCAGCACGATCTCGCGCAGCCGCTGCATGAAGTAGCGGTAGTCCGGCCAGGAGACGTTGGACAGCACGAAGTGGTCCGGGCCGGGGATGAACCGGCCCAGCCGGATGTATCCGGGCACCTTGGCCAGTTCGCGCTCCATCGCCTCCTTGCCGCCCGCCATGGCCTGCTTGTCCAGCCCGCCGATCATGCCCAGTTCGGGCAGGCGGCGGCGCACCGCCGCGACATCGCAGCCGGCCCCGACCTCGAACGGGTACATGGCAGTGACCCCGGCCTCCCACATGAGCCCGGCGAGTTCGTCGATGTAGCCGTCGGAGTCGACCAGGACGATGTCGATCCGGTGGGCCCGCGCGAAGGCGGCGATGCGTCGGTACTGGGGCGCCATGAACTGGCGGAACATCGCGGGGGACAGCAGCGCGCCGTTCTTGGAGGCCATGTCCTCCCAGCATTCGATGAGATCGAAGTCGACTTCGGCGACCATCTGTTCCCAGATGTCCAGCATCAGGCTCGTGTACGCGGCCATCATCTCGGCCACCCAGCCCGGATCGTCGTAGAGGGCCAGCAGCAGCTGCTCGTCGCCCATCAGGCGACGCACGAATCCGTACACGCCGCCGTGCGTGAGCTGCAGGGGATAGCTGCGCTGGCGGTACTGCGCCACCCGCTGGCGCCAGTCGGGCGGGAAGCGCGTGGGGTCGTCGGCGCGCAGGTGCCGCTCGCGCACGCGCTCCCAGTCATGCCGCGTGCGTACGGGCCACGCCAGCGTGCGGCTGTGGTAGTCGCCGTCCAGCCGCTGGAGCGTGACCTCGCCGGCAGCGGAGCGCACGATCCGGTGCACCGGGGTCTCCTCGATGGTCTCCGGCTCGCCCAGGCTGGCAAGCCAGAAGTTGACCGGCGTCGTGCCCCACCCGCGGTAGGTGCCCTCGAAGCCCAGCTCGCGATCGATGCGCTGGCTCAGGCCGGGGTGCTCCCGTTCCCAGTGCGGCAGCACCGCGTTCGTGCCGCCGAAGACCTTGATGAAGGGCACCCGGTCCACCGGGCGCCCGGTCAGCGTCTTGACGAAACGTTCGCGATCGTCCATCGGGCTGGCTCGTCTGGCGTGGCGGGCCCGCTCCGGGCCCGGGTCCGAGAAGATCGCCGCTTCCCGTCGTGCGCGACAGGCCCCGCGCTTGGCTCGGCACACCGGCCGGCGCCGTCGGCGGGTGACCCTGGTGAGCCAGGCGGCTGGGGCGCGCGCCTCTCGGCCTCGGGTCGGGGCCAGCTTGACAGGCCGAGGGCAAGGAGCCAGATTATCCGCCCCGCTCGGCGGCCTTCTCCTTCGCAATGCTGCCCGGGCGGAAGTTGCGCGTTGCCACCTATCCCAAGGATGGGCTGTGATACTGGCCATGGACGCGGATCCATACCAACGAAGTTGGCCGGTCTGGATAGACCGGAACGGTGCAGGACCGCGTGCGCGTGGGACTGGTAGGGGGAGCTGGCTGATGTAGTCCTTCCCTTTCCCTGCCGATCTCCCAGGCTGTCTCGTCGTCAGGTCCTGCTTCCCAGCGAACCGTCTGAGGAAGGAGTGGTGCCATGCAGGAGCTGACGGCGCTCATCTTGCCCGACATCCAGACCCTCCTCGCCGACGTCCCTCCGCCCCCGGAGGTCCAGGCCCATCTCCGCGACCTGGTCGCCGAGCTCCACCCGGCGGACGTGGCCGATCTGATCGAGAACCTCGATCCAGAGCCTGCGGCCAACTTCTTCTCCTGTCTGCAGAACGGCAGCCAGCGAGAGGTCTTCGACTACCTGCCGGAGTCCTCGCAACTGGAGCTGATCGAACGCCTGGGGCCCCGGCGCATGGTCCCGGTCATCGAGGCGATGTCGTCCGACGAGCGGGCCGACCTGGTCAAGGCGCTGCCGGAGCAGACCGTGCAGCGGCTGCTGCCGCTGGTGGCGCAGGCCGAGCGCAACGACATCCTGCGGCTGGTCAAGTACGAGGAGGGTACTGCCGGCGCGGTGATGTCGTCGGAATACGCGTCGCTGCCGGCCGACCTGATGGTTCGCCAGGCGCTCGACCGGCTGCGGCAAGTGGCCCCGAACCGCGAGACGATCTACTACGTCTACATCACCGACGAGGAACGGCGCCTGCGCGGCGTCATCTCCCTGCAGGAGCTCATCCTGGCGCAGCCTGAGAAGCGCCTGGAGGAGCTGATGCACGCCAACCCGATCCACGTGCACGTGGAGGATCCCGAGGAAGACGTCGCGCAGACGCTGGCGCACTACGACTTCATCGCGGTGCCCGTCGTGGACGACCAGCACCGCCTGATGGGCATCGTCACCTACGACGACGCCATGGACGTGGCTGAGAGCGAGGCCACCGAGGGCTTTCACAAGGCGGGCGGCAGCCTGGCGCTCGGCGACGTGGGACCGGAGGAGGCGCCGGTATCGCTGCTGTTCCGCAAGCGGGTGTTCTGGCTGTTGATCCTGGTCTTCGGGAATCTGTTCTCGGCCGCCGGGATCGCGCACTTCGAGCAGACCATCGCGGCCTACGTGGCGCTGGTCTTCTACCTGCCCCTGCTGATCGACAGCGGCGGCAACGCCGGTTCGCAGGCGGCCACGCTGATGGTGCGCGCCCTGGCCACCGGCAGCGTCTGCCTGCGCGATTGGGGGCGCCTGCTGGCGCGCGAGTTCGCGGTCTCCGGTCTGCTCGGGCTGGCCATGGCGATGGCGGTGGCCTCGATCGGCGCGGTCCGCAGCGGGCCGCAGATCTCGCTGATCGTGGCCTCGTCGATGGCCACGATCGTCGTGATCGGCAGCATCGTGGGGATGTCGCTGCCCTTCCTGCTGTCGCGTCTGGGACTGGATCCGGCCTCCGCCAGCGCGCCGCTGGTCACGTCGATCTGCGACGCTCTCGGCGTGGTGATCTACCTGTCGATCGCGGTGGCGGTTCTCGGTGCTCCCTCGCCCGGGCCCTGACCCGCCGCGCCGTGCAGCGGTCCTTGACGCGCGGGCCGCCGCGGCTCGCCTCGACCGCGGGCGCTACATGACCAGCGACAGGCCCCCGTCCACGTTGAACCGGGTGGCGGTGATCTGGCTACCCTCGTCGGAGGCCAGCAGCACGCACACGTGCGCGGTGTCCTCCGGCGTCTGCAGGCGGCCGGACGGGACCACCGTGCGGCCCTGTTCCTCCAGCCACTCCTCCGGGTATCCCAGCTCGCGCCGGTGTGCCACCTCTCCCTCGCTGGCCACCCAGCCGGGGTTGATGTAGTTGACCCGGATCTGCTGCCGGGCATAGGTCCGCGCCAGGTTGCGCGTCATCGTCCACAGGCCGCCCTTGGCCGACGCGTACGCCAGCACGTCGGAGCCGCCCATGTACCCGTGCACCGACCCGATGAAGATGATGCTGCCGCCGCCGCGCGCCAGCATGGCGGGGATGGCGTGGCGCGCGCACAGGAAGTGGCCCTTGAGGTTCACGTCCACCGTCAGGTCCCAGATGTCCTCGGTCAGGTCGGGCAGCTCGCGGCGCGGGTACAGCCCGGCGTTGGATACCAGCACGTCGAGACCCCCGAACAGGTCCTGGGCGTGGCGCACCAGCGCCTGCACCTGGCTCTCCACCGTCACGTCGGTGGACAGGGCTGCCGCCTGCCCGTGGTCGGCAACGATCTGGGCCACGGTGCTCTCCAGCGGCCCGAGGCGCCGTCCGCCCACCACGACGCGGGCCCCTTCCCGCGCCAGCGCCACCGCGATGCCGCGGCCGATGCCCGTGCCGCCGCCGGTGACGATGGCCACCTTGCCTGCCAGCCGGTGCCCCACCTGAGTGCCTCTCCCGCCCGCGACACCGGCAGCGCCGCCGCAGGCGCACCGCGCGCCGCCGCAGCGCTGCCGTCCGTCCTGGCGGCTCGCTCCCGCGCGGCTCAGCGCAGCAGCACCGCGCGCCGGGTCGCCGCGTAGTCGCCGGCTGTCAACCGGTACACGTACACGCCGCTGCTCACCGGCACGCCTGCCT
The DNA here is from genome assembly GCA_964591015.1 of uncultured Gemmatimonadaceae bacterium. Classification (GTDB taxonomy): domain Bacteria; phylum Latescibacterota; class UBA2968; order UBA8231; family UBA8231; genus SLHA01. The sequence continues at coordinate 5,480 of CAZPXM010000133.1, read as the reverse complement.
GATCGCACCCGTCCCAGCGGGCGGCGGCCGCCTCGCCCACGTACCGGCCGCGCGGCTGCCGGCCCACGTCCAGCGTCCGGACGAGCTGCCCGGCAGCGTTGAACACCTCGATGCGCACCGTGGCCTCCTCGGCCAGCTCGTACGGGATCCACAGCTCCGGGTTGGCCGGGTTCGGGAAGCTCTGCAGCAGCGCCGTCTGGCGCACCCCGTGCAGGGCCGTCGCCGTGATCAGGTCGCCGGCCGCCTCCGCGCCGGTGCGGAAGCGCGTGGCGACCTGGTAGGTGACCGCGACCCCCGGCGCGACATCGCGGTCCACGTACTCGGCCACGGGCTCGTCCGCCGCCTGCGCCAGCTCGATGACGGCGCAGGCTCCCGAGTCCCACTCCGCGGCGGTGCCCGGGTGGCGCCGGATGATGTAGCCCGACACCTGCGGATCCGGGTTCGGCGTCCACGACAGCCGGATCGCCTCTTCCTGGCCTTCCGCCTGGAGCTGTCCCGGGGCGGCCAGCGCGAGGCGCTCGGCACGGATCTGGTAGCGGGCCTGGGCCAGCCGGGGCGTCGTCCCCAGCTCGACGCCCTGGACAGACCGCATGTCCTGCCAGACGGGCGAGCCGTCGGTCGTCTCGCCGGCGGGCGCCGGCCGGAAGCTGAGCACGACATCCGCGGGCACGGCGTCGATGCTGTGCGCCCAGGACAGGCGGGCCTGGTCCGCCGCCCCCTCTACCAGCGCCGTGACCTCCCAGGTCACGGGTGCGCCGACGCGCAGCAAGTCGCGGTAGTCGGCGTTGTAGTTGCCAGCATCGGGGCCCCAGTCCGCATGCCGGAAGAAGGCGGACGCCGCGCCGGTCAGCGCCGGCGGCTCCGCGCGATCGTACGGATCCCAGCCCGAACTCGCCCCGGCGCGCGTGCCCAGCGCCGTGGTCGCGTCCGCCACGGTGGGCGTGTGCAGCGACAGCGTCAGGGTGAACTCGCCGGGCGCCGGCTCCGTCCCCGCCGCCGCCACCGGCCGCGCCATGGGCGGCTGCAGGTACGCGGGCTCCGGCAGCGTCGCCAGGGCCACCCCCGCCGGCGCCGGGATGTCCAGCGCCAGACCGGGCTGGCGCGTGCGCAGCCAGTACCCCTCCCACGGCACCAGCGAGTCGATGGCGGTCACGGCGACATACCCGTCCGCGCGCGGCACGTCGCTCAGGTACACGTCGGCTGCGGGCACCACGTTCCAGCGGTAGAGGACGGGCTCCACCAGCCCGGCCGCCGCGGCGGCGGCGAAGGGCTGCTCGGCGACGCGCAGGGCCGCCACCGGCACGCTGGCCACGAACGGATTGCCGATGGCGTGCCAGCCCGCGGCAGCCAGCTCCACGCGGACGTCGTCGTGGTTGGCGGCCCCGCCCACATCCACCTGCGCGTCCGCCTCCAGTCGGGTGAAGAAGCCCCGGCCAGCCGTCAGCGCCACCAGGCCGAGGTCGAGCGGGTACACGCGGAAGCCGCCGATGCCGGCTTCGTACTGGTACAGCGTGAAGGGGTCGATGTCGTCGCCCAGGTTGACGAAGGGTTCGCTGCGCTGCGGCGTGATCGGCACCGAGAAGAACTGCCAGCCGGAGGTGCCGGCCGCCAGGGTTCCGTACACGGCGCCGATCCGCTGGACGTCCAGGCGGAAGTACCGCGACGTCTCGCCGCCGCTGACGTAGCTATAGGCCAGCACCGGCGGGATCAGGCCGGTCTCGGGATCCACCTGCGCCTCGGTGGGGTCCAGCGTCACGGTGTTGGTGACCCGGCCGTCGGCGCCGAACTCGACCAGGCGGATCACCTGGTAGTCCCGCGTGGTCTTCGTCAAGCGCAGCGAGGGGGTCCACCACAGCTTCACGGTGGAATCGGCGGCGGCGTTGTCGATCACGAAGAACCAGTGGTGCGCCAGCCGGCCGTCCGCCGGGCGGATGTCGCGGTCGAACTCCCGCTGCTGCCGGTCGATGAAGCTCAGGCGGAGCTGCCCGGCCAGGCCGGGGACGGCGCGCGCGTCCTTGGTGTCTTCGCCGTCTGCGGCGCCGTACTCGACCGCGGCGATGTTGTTGCCGTCCACCCCGCTGCCGTCCTCCACGCGGAACACGATGTCCCAGGTGGGCTCGAAGGGCGCCTCGGTGGTCCGGAAGGTCCAGGACAGGGCATTGTCCAGCGGGTTGCCCGCCAGGTCGTGCGCGCCCGGGCTGTCCACCTGGCCGTCGCCGTCCTGGTCGATGTCGGTGGCGATCTCGGCGCGGTACAGGCTGTTGGGCTGGAACGGAACTACCGGCACGAAGACCACCTTGCGCAGCGCCGGGCTGTAGGAGACGTACCCGGGGACCTTGGTGCCGCCTGCCAGCAGGTCGGCCACCCGGAAGGTGCGGTCGTCGAAGTCGGTCGGCCGCATGTCGTCGGTGAAGGTGACGCTGAGCTCGCCCCGGTACAGCCGCTCCTTGTCGCGGGCCTGGAAATCCGGCACCGTGCTCAGCACCGACGGCTTGGCCTCGTCCACCAGGAAGACCACCGCGGGTGCGTCCAGGTCGCGGTTGGGGACGGTGGCGCTGTCCGTAGCGACCGCGCGCATGGCGTACTCGCCGACCCCGAGCGCGCGGATCTGGTCCTCGGGCCAGGCGAAGGTGAACTGCCGGCGCACCGGCCGCCGGTCCAGTCGATCGACCACGGTCACCGCCGGGTTCGGCTGCCCGGCCTGCCAGTCCATGCCGGCAAGCAGGCGCCAGGGCTCCCAGACGCCGTCGGGCATCTTGGTGCGGATCTCCAGCTGCATCCTGGCGATGTCCAGGTCCTCGCTGAGCGCCACGATCCGGAACGGGTCGCCGGCCGGGAAGAACACCGGGCTGATGCGCTGGCCGTCGTACGGGGCCACCAGCGTGGCGCGCGGGGCGCGCAGGTCGGCGAACGTCGGGTTGAGGGTCAGGACCCGGTGAATCTGCTGATCGTCCTGCTCCTCCACGCGGATCTGCACCGCATACTGCTGGTCGTGGCTGTTGCCCAGATCGCGCTCGGGCGGGCTCACGCATACGTCGATCAGCGCGGTCTTGAGCTCCGGGTCCAGACCGACGGTGTAGGGCGGCCAGTAGTCGTTGAACGTCACGAAGGCCTGGTCCGGGTTGGTCGACGGCAGGGCCTGCAGGTCGAAGTCGACCCGGCGCGAGAGCAGCTCCCGCAGGCCGGTGTACCTGAGCTTGAGCTTGTAGTGGGCGCCATCCTGGTAGTCGAAGGGCCCCACGGGCTCCTCGATCAGCTCCATGGTGACATCGACCCCCTTGTTGGTGCCGGGCTCCCATGGATCCGAGGTCACCCCGCCGGGCTCCTGGAAGAAGATCGGCGTGCCCCACCGCCTGTCGGGATGCACGTAGGTGATGACGTTGTCGCCGACGTCGTCGTCGGCGAGCACGAACCCGACGCTCTGCTCGACGCCGGTGCCCTCCTTGAAATCGGAGGTCAGCGACTGGGAAGTACCGAGGCTCAGCGTGGAGCCGGTCTTGAAGCTGATGGTCACGCCCTGGCCAAAGACTTTGAAGCCGGTGCTGATCTCGGTCTCGTTGCTGATGGAGCTGCTCGACTCCACCGTGATCACCTTGGCGTAGGTCGTGAAGTCGCCCTCCGCGATCGTGCGCGAGTACGCGAAGGAGGCGCCGCCGCTGACCACCAGCATCTCGTAGCCCTCGCTGAGGTCGTTGATGCCGAAGCCGCGGTGGTCTTTCTTGAAGTCGTCGTAGGTCTTGCCCTGCGCGACATAGTCGCGCTGCCAGACGTAGGCGAGGTTGTCGTTCAGCAGCGTCTGCCAGCGATCGCGGCTGGAGCGGGCGCTCCTCTTCTCGTTCTCGCTGCTGTTCTCCGAGTCGATCACCCTCTGCAGGGAGGCGATGATCCCCTCGATGTCGCGGACGGTGTACAGGTACTGATTGTGGCGCCTGATGATGTTGTAGGTCTCGGCCTGCTCGGTGTCCAGGTCCCACTGCTTGGCGCCGTATTCGTCCAGGATCGGATCCCCGTTCTGGTCCACCCGCAGGCGGATGCCGAGGAAGTACTTGGTCTGCAGGGCCAGCGCCCAGCCCTCGCCGTAGTACACGTCGCCCTTGCCGGGACCCAGCACGTCCGGCAGCGCATCCTCGGCGGGGGTCTGGATGCGCGTGTTGGCGCTGATGTCGTACTGGACGAAGTGGCCCATGCCCAGGACGGTCTCGCCGCTCGCCAGGTGGCCGATTTCCAGGCCGATCTTGGCCAGGCGGAACACCCAGCCCAGGGCCCCCTTCAGCACGATCGCGCCGCCGCTGACCAGCTCGTACGCCGAACCGACCACGAAGGCCTTGGTCATCGACTCCGGGTACTCGCGGTCGAGCAAGCCGGCGCTTCCCAGGTCATCGGCTTCTTCGTCCACGCCCGCGATCTCGCGGCTGGCGTGCACTCCGATCCAGCTCGACGGGTAGACCGGGATGTACGGGTGCACTCCGTTCCACTGGATCTGCATGTCGGCGATGATCCCGGACAGCGTCATGTTGTCGTCCAGGTACGAGTAGCTGTGGTCGCCGGGGGGATCGTGCAGCACGGTGTAGTTGACGTCGGGGATGGCGACCACCTGCGCGGCCGAACCCACCGCCACCTCGCCGAGGACGATGACGGAGTCCCGCAGGGTCTCGCTGTCCTTGTACCCGTCTTTCTCGGCACGGAAGGCGACGATCTTGGGCGCGGCCAGCGGCGGCTCGTCGTCGGTCTGGCGGGGCAGACCGCCGGCGATCGTGTAGTCCACGGTATCGGCTATGGCTTCCAGCGCGCCTTCCTCGGCCTCCTCGTCGGTGGCCATGCTCACGTTGTCGCGCACGAACAGCGTATACCCCTCGACGGGGTGACCGTTGGACGTGGCGCGGATGGTATACGTGTGCCGCCGCGGCTCCGGGGGATAGAAGTACATGTACCCCGCCGGATTGTCCTGCGCGGTCAGCCCGAACTGCGCCAGGAAGTCCTCGTCCACATCGAACAGCCGCGGCTTGTAGGTGGTCTCGCCCTCGCGGACCACGAACGCCAGGACGATGGGCGAGGGGACCACCATGGTGACCCGCTGGTCGCCGGTGTTCAGGTCGACCGCGGCGGGCTGTTCGCCGCGCTCCCCCTTGGGCATGGCGCCTTCGACGGCGACGCTGTACTGGCCGGGGTTGAGGGTGAACTGCACCTCCCCCTCGCTGTCGGTCAGACCGTCGGCCTGGCCGTTGTCGCCGCTGACCTCGACGCGGACGCTGTCGAGGCCGTACTCGCCCGAATCCTCCACGCGGACGGTCAGCACGAAGGTGGTCCCATCGACGAAGTCCACATCCGTGCGGGCGCCGCGCACGGTCAGCACCCCTGTGCTCGGATCGTACTCGGGGGTGCTGGCGGCGACGCGGATGTCGCGTCCCTCCTTCTTGGCCAGCATCAGGTACTGGCCCGTGAACAGCGGGATCGTGTAGTTGGTGCCCGTCGCCGCCAGC
>CAZPXM010000132.1:0-10976 GCA_964591015.1 uncultured Gemmatimonadaceae bacterium | reverse complement strand
GATGACCGGGAGGCACGACTGGGGGACATGGCGGAGCGGCATCGCGTCACGGGGCGCTGGCGCCTGGGCGTGGCCCTGGCGCTGGTGACAGTCCTGATCTGGGGCCTGCTGCCGATGGCGCTGAAGCTGCTGGTGCGCACCATGGACCCGGTCACCGTGACGTGGGTGCGCTTCCTCGGGGCAGGCACGCTGATGGCGGCCGTGGGCCGCCGTGGCCGGCGCCCGGCGCTGCGGCGGGCACCGCGCCTGTACGCGCTCTTGCTGCTGGCTACCCTGGGAATGTGCGGCAACTTCGCCCTGTACCTGGCGGGCCTGCGGCTCACCTCGCCGGGCACCGCCCAACTGGTCACGCAGCTCTCGCCCCTGTTTCTGATGGCCGGTTCCATGCTGCTCTTCGGCGAGCGCTTCTGCCGGCAGCAGTGGTTGGGGCTGGTCGTGCTGCTGGGCGGGCTCGGGCTCTACTTCGGCGCGCGCCTGACGGAGCCGGGCAGCGGCCTCGAGGGCACCTGGCCGGGTGTCGTCCTGGTGGTGGCGGGGGCAGCCTCATGGGCGGTCTACGCTCTGGCCCAGAAGCAGCTCCTGCGCGACTTCACGCCGGACTTCGTGCTTCTCTTCGTGTACCTGGTGGGCTCCTTCGTGCTGCTGCCGGGGGCGAGTCCGTCCCTGCTGCTGGCGCAGCCGTGGCCGCGGCTGGCCCTGCTGGCCGCCACCATCGTGGTGACCCTGGTCAGCTACCGCTGCTTCAGCGGCGCCCTGCAGCACCTGGAAGGGTCGCGCGTCGGTGTGGTGATCTCGCTGACACCGCTGGTCACGCTCACCGGTGTGGCCGTGGCCGGGCGGCTCATGCCGGCGTTCGTGCAACCGGAGCGCCTGGGCGCGCTGGGGTTGACGGGGGCGCTGCTCGTGGTCGGCGGCTCGGCGCTGACCGCGCTGGCGCGCCGGACCTGACCCCGCAGTGTGCTGGCGCGCTGCATCCGCACCCACCGCGGGGCGTGGTCCGCGCCGAGGCGGTGCGAGATCGCACCCCGCCGCGACCTGCCCCGTGGCAACTTGAGCAAGTGGCGACGACGCTTCTGCCGTGAACGACTCGGCGGCTAGCAGGATCGGTGGCGCGCGGCTCCCTCAGCGGTCGAACCACACCCTCAGGGCGTTGCCGCCCATGATCAGCTCGCGCTCGGCCGCGCCCAGCGCGGGGAGGTGGTGCTCCAGCAGCACGGCCAGCCGCCCATACCCGGGCTCGACCGCGATCCACGGAAAGTCGCTGCACCACATCATCCGTTCGGGACCGAAGGCCCGGTAAACCTGCTCCACCAGCGGCCGCATGTCCGCATACGGATAGGGCTGCTTGGAGAAGGCGTACTCGCCGGACACCTTGATGTACACGTTGGGGAAGCGAGCCAGCTCGAGCACCTGCGGGTAGCTGGGCGGCGGAATCGGCTCGTCGTCGAAGCGGGGCCGCCCCCAGCGGTCGCGCCTCATGGGCGTGGACGGACACATCCCCAGATGGTCCAGCGAGATGACGACCTCGGGAAACACGGGCGCCAGCAGGCCGATGCACCGCAGGTTGCCGGCCCCGCCATACACGTTGATGTTCAGCCGCAGCTCGCGCGCCACCGCGAACAGCCCGTACGCTCGCACCTGCTCGGCCGTCGTCGCCCGCCCATCGTCCAGACTCCCCAGCCTGATGCCCCGGATGCCGGTCTGCGCCACCAGCTCGCGCAGCCGGGCAGGCGGATCGGCGTCGTTCGGATCGACCAGGCCGGTGGCGGTGAAGCGCCCCGGCCAGCGCCTGACGCAGTGCGTCACGTACCGATGGTGCTCGATCGCCGTCCCGCCCATGTCGATGAGCACCGCCCGGTCGATCCCCGCCGCCTCCATCTGCGCCAACAACGTCTCCGCCCGCGCCTCCCGCTCCGCCGGCGCCAGCTCGCTGGTGGTGCGCGGAAACTGGGCGCTGACCCGATCGAACACGTGCACGTGCGCGTCAACTCGTTCCATGGCCTCGTTCCTCCCTCGTGGCTGCTCGGCTCCGGGCGAGCCGCGGGCACCGCCGCCGGCGCGCTCGCGGCGCGCTGCCGCGCCGGGCACATCCCCAAGCAGCGGCTCAATCGCCGGCGAGGGGGCGATAGGCATCCGGCACCTTGGCGCCGATCACCTCCTCCTCCAGAAACTCCTTCCAGGTGGCGTGCGTCCACAGCGCGCTGGCGCGCACGAGCAGTTCGCAGGCGCGCTCGCGCTCCCCTGCCGCGTACGCCCGCAGGGCCTCCACGAAGGGCGCCCGCGCCTGCGCCAGCAGCTCGACCGCCTCCGCGCGCCGGAAGGACGCCAGGCCAGCCTCGATCAGCGAGCCCTCGTACTTCATCGTCCCTTCGGTCAGGTTGTCCAGGTACGGCTCCAGCGCGCTCCACGGCTTGTCCAGGTACGCGACGAAGCGCTGCGCATCCGTCAGCGGCACGCGTCCGGACGCATCGGCGAGCGCCGCGCGCCCCAGCGCCGCGCCGAGCTCCTCGGCGGCGCGCAGGTCGCGCTCCAGGTGCGTGGTGTGCACGGCCAGTCCCCCGACATACCGCAGCCCGAAGGTGAAGGCCCACTTGCACAGCAACTGGCTGGCCAGCCGCTGCATGCCCTGGTTGCTGGCGCACGAGATGGACAGGAACGGCATGCCCGAGAGAGCCCCGCTCCACAGGAACGGATAGCAGCGCTCGATGAACAGATGCGACGTGGCCGTGGGGCCCCACATGTGCACCGGGTCGGCGACGATCCAGCCGTTGGCCGTCTTCAGCTTGCGCCAGAGTTCGCCGTCCCTGCCCATCGCGTCCTTCTGGGCGCACTCGTGCGTCTCGCTGCGGATGCAGCTGAAGCAGCTGCGACACGGATGCAGGTCGAGCCGGTTGACCTGGACCTGCTCGACCTGAACGCCGGCTTCGCGCTGCGCCCCGCGAGTCGCCGCCTCCAGCAGCGCGGCGGTGAAGCCTCGCTGCCTGCCGCTCATCAGCAGTGCCAGCACCTGCGCCATGCTCGCTCTCCCGGTCCGGAAGTGGACGGATGCGACGGCTGCCGCCTCGCTGCCGGCCGCCTTGGCGGCCTTGGCGGCCGTGGCGGCCAGCCACGGCGATCGCAGCGGTCGCCCGCAGGCCGGCCCACGCGCCGCCTGCGGCACCGCCAGTGTGACCGATCCGGCCAGCCACTGTCACCCGGTGGTGACGCGCGGCCGTCACAGTGTCGGGCAAGGATAGCCCCCGCCCTCCTGCACCGCAAGGCGCCGCGGCCGGCGGCCGCGCTGGTACGCGGCGTGCTCTGCGCCGGCTCACCCCGGGTCGCACCGACTCACCCGGCCACCCGCCGCAAGGAGGATTTGCGATGCAGGCAATCGAGGTCCGCGGCCGTCGCCACGGCGCGGCTGTGCTCCGGCGCGCCATCCCGCTGCTGGCTGTGCTGGCATTGTGGACCGGGCCCGGCCACGCCCGTCCCGACTACCCCGTTCTCAACGAGATCCTCTACGACGGTCCGGGCACGGACGCGGACGACGTCTTCACGGAGATCGTGGGACCGCCCGGGCTGTCGCTGGCCGGCTGGTCGCTGGTCGGCATCAACGGCGACGACGGCAGCACCTACCGCTGCGTCACCCTCGTCGCCGCGCAGATCCCCGCGGACGGCGTGCTGGTCGTGGCCACCGCGGATGCGACGCCCGAGCTGGCTGCCGTGCGCGACGTGATCGGGGCCGTCGACTGGCAGAATGGCCCCGATGCCGTCCAGCTGCGCGATGCGACCGACCAGATCGTCGACGCCGTCCAGTACGGTCAGGCCGCCTACCCGGCTGGCGAGGGCGACCCGGCGGCGCTGACGCCCGCCGGCGCCAGCCTGAGCAGAGACGCCAACAGCGCCGACACCCAGGACAACGCTGCGGACTTCAGCGTCTGCGCGGTGCCCACGCCGGGTGTTGCGGGCGGCGGCTCCGGAGGCGGAGGCACGCAGAGCCCCGCGCCCGCGCTGCGCCTCTCGGTCGCGGACGCCACGGCCAGACCGCGCGAGCAGGTCGCCGTGGCCGTGCACTACGATGCCTCGGAAGATACGGCCGGCGTCGTGGCGCTGGACGCCAATCTGGTGTTCGACGGCAGGGTCATGAGCATCGCCGGCGCCCAGCTCGGGCAGGGCCTGGCCACGGGCAACTGGTCGCTGGCCTACCGCGTCTGGACCGGAGCGCCCGGCAGTGCCGACACGCTGGCCTTCTCGCTGGCCACGGCCGCTGACACGCTGGCGGGCGCGGGCGAGCTGCTGACGCTCGTCGTGGCTGCCGCCGACACGGCCGACTACGCGTGGTCACCGCTCGATCTGCACCTGGTGGCGGTCAACGCGGACACGGCCGCCGGGCAGTGCGACCCCGGCGTCTTCGCCCTGCGCGGCGTGGACGCCGACGTGGCCGCGGTCGCGACCCCGGACGACTCGCTCCGCGTCAGCATCGTCGACCCGGACGAGGACCGGCGCCCGGCCGCCCAGGACAGCGTCCCGTTCGTCGTGGCCGTCGGCGCCTGCCTGGACACGCTCACGGCCTGGGAGACCGGCGTCGCCAGCGGGTCCTTCGCGACCGCAGTTCCCCTGGTGCGCGCCGCACCAGTCTGTGGCAACGGCGTGGTCGAGGTGACGCCGGACAGCTCCCTCACGGTGCGCTACTGGGACCGGCTGACCGCGGACGGGCCGGGGGTCGTGCGGCATGCCAGTGTCGCGGTGCGCTGGAACGCCGACGCGCGCGTGCAGGCCTCGCGCCTGGTCCAGGCCGGCGACACCCTGCATGTCCGGCTGCTGGATCGGGGCGCCAACACGCGCCCGGACACCCGCGACACTGTCTGGGTGCGCGCGACGAATCGGCGCACGCTGGAGTGCGAGCTGGCCGCGCTGGTCGAAGCGCAGCCGGACGACAGCCTGTTCGTCGGCATGCTGCGAGTGGTCGGCGCCCCGGCGCTGGCCGGCGACGGCCTGCTTGCCGCCGCGGCCGGCGACAGCCTGCGCGTCGCCCTGGTGGACTCGAGCACGTGCGGCGGCGACGGCGGCGTCTGCGCCAGCGACGTGCTGGCGGTACGGCCCTTCGGCGACGTGGACGCGAACGGACTGATCCAGGCCTATGACGCCTCGCGCGTGCTCGTCCACGTCCTCGAGCCGCAGCTCGCGGGGGCCGACTCCCTGGCCGCCAACCTGGACGCCCTCGCCCCGGACGGGCCCATCACGCCGCTGGATGCCGCGTTGATCCTGCAGCAGCGGGTCCGCCTGCTGTCCCGCTTCCCTGTCCAGACCGCCGCGAGCCGCAACCAGCCCTGGTGGTCGCCGGCGGGCCGGCCGGCCAGCGCGCAGCCGCGCCTGGTCTGGCGCTCCGAGGCGGACCGCCTCGCGCTCTTCCTGGACGACCGTGCGGGGCTGGTCTGCGGCGACCTGCGCGTGGAAGGCATCACCGGCGAGGTGGAGCTGCCCGCCGACCTGCAGGACTTCCTCGTCGCCGTGCGGCCGTCCGGGCAGGGCATGCGCATCGTGCTGGCGGGGCCGCGGCCCGTGTTCGGGCCGGGCGAGGTGCTGGCGGTGTTGCCGGACCGGATGGTCGAGACGCTGCCCACGGTAGTCGGCTCGTTCGACGACGGGCGCATCGACCTGAGCGCCGCCCACCTGGCCCTCGGCGCGCAGCCGACGTCCTGCTGGATCCTGGCGAACCACCCCAATCCGTTCAACGCGTCGACGCAGATCGGCTACTACCTGGCGGAGGACGGTCAGGCGGTGCTCACCGTGCTCGATGTTCTCGGCCGACCGGTGTGCACCCTGGTGCGCGGGTACCGCAATCGGGGATACCACGTCGCGACCTGGGACGGACGGGACGAGCACGGAAGGCCTGCGGGCACGGGCGTGTACCTGTCCAGGCTGCAGGCGGGGAGCCGGCAGTGGAGCCAGCCGATGCTGCTGCTGCGCTAGCCCCGGGCGTTCGCCCGCTACTTGCCGCCGGCCGCCGCACGGCGCCCCGCCGCGCCCCCCCGCACCGCGCCGCGCCGGGCCGCACCGCGCCGCGGCGGCCGCACCGCGCCGCGCCGCGCTTGCACGGAGCCTCGGGTTCGCCTAGGCTAGCGGCGTCGAGCCGCCATGAAGGCGGCCGGCGGCCCGGCGGAGGTGGCGCCCATGGACGAGTGGCACTTCGTGCCTGCTACCGAGGAACACATCAGGCGCGAGAAGAGCAGGGCCCGCGAACTGCGCCAGACGCAGTGGTGGAAGAACCGCCGCGCCGCGGGCCGCTGCTACTACTGCGGCCGGCAGGTGCCGCCGCGCGAGCTGACCATGGACCACATCGTCCCGGTGGTGCGCGGCGGGCGCAGCCAGAGAAGCAACGTGGTGCCCTGCTGCAAGGACTGCAACACGCGCAAGCAGAGCATGGTCCCGGTGGAGTGGGAGGCATACCTGGCAGGCCTGGCGCAGCCCGCGGCGGCCGACGGCCGCTGAGTCCCGCCGTCAGCGCGGCCGCCAGGGGCGCGCCCGCGCTCGCGTCCGCCCCGGCCAGGCCGAGGCCCGTCAGCGCTCCGGTCGGAAGTAGCTCATGTCCCACGGCGGGGCGCCCGTGGCGATCCAGCTCGCCACCAGGTGGCCGGTCATCGGCGCCATCAGCACCCCGTTCTTGTAGTGCCCCGTGGCCACGAACACGCGGGGCGTGTCGCGCAGGGGCCCGATGAGCGGGCGCCCGCCCTTTGGCTTGGGCCGCAGGCCGGCGCGCTGCTCGCCGAGGGCGGGCTCGCTGCCGACCATGCGCCGCCACGCCGCGGCGAAGTCGGCCAGCGCCTCGGGCGTGGTGGCGGTGTCGAAGCCGACCTCCTCGACCGTCGCCCCCACCAGCGTCGCGCCCCTGGCAGGCACCAGGTGCCGCCCGCCGTGGCGCAGCACGCACCGGGGCCCGGGGCCCCCGGCCCGCGCGTGCTGGCCGCGGATCGGCCTGACCGGCACCGTCGCCCCCACCTGAGCCGCCAGTTCCCGGGTCCAGGCCCCTGCCGCCAGCACCAGATGGTCCACCCGGTACTCGGCCATGTCGGTCTGGACGACCAGCCCGCCGCTGCCCGCGCTGCGGATGCGCAGGGCGCGCTCCGGCTGCTGCAGCGCGCCCCCGCAGCGCGCGATGGCCACCCCGAGCGCCTCGCTGAGCGCCTCCGGGTCGACGCGGTGGTCGCCGGGGAAGAACAGGCCGCCGCGCACCCCGGGCGCCACCGCCGGCTCGCGGCGCAGGACTTCCGCGGCGCTCAGCTCCTCCACGGGGCAGCCGCGGGCGCGGTTCCAGGCCAGCGTCGCCGCTGCCTCCACCGCATCGGCGTCGGCGAAGATGAGGTCCAGGCCGCCGACTTCGCGCCAGCCGATGTCGATGCCGGAGATCTCGCGGAGCTCGTCAGCCAGCTCGGCGAAGCAGGCGTGGCTGGCGCGGTACAGGCGCGACAGGGGATTGTCGCCGCCGTTGTAGTGGGTCAGAACGCCCAGGGCCCCCCGGCTCGTCACCGAGGGGCCGCTGCCAGCATCGATCACCCGGACCGCGAACCCTCGCTGGCAGAGCCGCAGGCCGATGCTGCGCCCCACCAGACCGCCGCCCACCACCAGGATCTGCGGTCGGTCACCCGGCACCGCTCAGCTTCCGACGACAGGTCGCTGGTTCGTCCGCGGGCAGGCCTTTGCCCCGCACACGCTGTACCCCATGTCCGTGAGGATGCAGGCGATGGTCCGCTCCAGCTCCGCCAGGTGGAGGCGCTCCTGCTCGCTCATGGGCTGGCGCGGCGGCCCGACCGCGAAGCCGCGCACCCCGACTCCCGTCTTGAAGCCCTCGGGGAAGTTCGCGCCCAACAGCATCAGCCCGATCAGCTCCAGGATCCGGTACTGGAGCTCGCGCCCGCGCTCCACGTCGCCGGCCACGGCGCGCTCGTAGATCTCCACGATCACCTCCGGGATGATGCCCGAGGTCGCGATGGTGCCGCCGTTGGCGCCCATGAGCACGGAGGGGAAGAGGATCTCCTCGCAGCCGACGAGCACGACGTAGTCCGGTCGCTGGCGACGGAGGCGGTTGATCGTGTTCAGCAGCCGCGGCAGGTCCCGGCTGGAGTCCTTGGTGCCGAAGATCCGCTCGTACTCGAGCAGGTCTTCCATGAGTTCCAGCGTGAGCTCCTGGGTGAACTGCGGGATGTTGTAGAGCAGGATATCGAGGGGCGAGTTCTGGGCGATCTCGGCGAAATACCGCCGCAGACTCTGGGTCGAGATCTTGTAGTAGTAGGGCGCCACGAGCGAGATCGCGTCCACGCCGATGCTGGCGTAGTACTCGGTCATGCGCAGCACGTCGCGCAGGTTCCCTTCGCTGGCGCCGGCCAGCACCGGCACGCGTCCGGCATTCACCGTGCAGATGAGCTTGACCACCTCCTGGCGTTCGTCCCAGGAGAGGCGCACGAACTCGCCCGTGCTGCCGTTGGGATACAGCCCGTGGATGCCCGCCTGGATGAGCCAGTCGATGTACCGCTCCATCTCGTCGTAGTTGAGCCGCTGGCGCTCGTCGAAGATGACGATGTTGGGGCAGAAGATGCCGCGAAACTGCTTGCGCCCCCTCCCGGCCGCTGCGTTCCCGCTGGCCGGCGCGGGCGCCGGAGCCGCGGCAGCCGGCCTGGCCCCGGCGCCGCCGGCGCTGGCGCTGACGCGCCGCACCTCCACACCCCTGGCCCGGATGTAGTCGAGCGCGGTGGGCGTCAGCTTCGCCTCGGGCGCCACCTCGAGCTGCCGGTCGTCGCCCAGCCGCTCCTCCAGCATCTGCCCCGTGATCACCAGATCGTCGATGCGCATGACCTCGGTCCTCGTCGCTGTCAGCCGCCCTGCCGCCGGTCCCCCTGGCCGCGCGCCGGGTGCTGCCAACGGCAGCAACGGCGCCAGCCGGCAAGCCGCAGCCTCACTTCGTCAACGATGGCTCAGCGCCCGCTCCATGGCGGCGTACGGGCGCGGAATGAGGTGGACCGCCACCACCTCGCCGTGGCGCGCCGCCGCCGCGGCGCCGGCATCCAGCGCGCTGCGGACCGCCCCGACGCTGCCCCTGACGACGCTGGCGGTGAGGAAGTAGCCCACCTTGTAGCTGCCCTCGTAGCGCACGGGCGCGGCCTTGAGCATGGCGTCCATGGCCGTCACCAGCGCCACGGTCGAGCGCGTCTCGATGAGCCCCATGGCGGCCTCCGCCGCCGCCTCCCGGGCGACCGCGGCTGCCGCGGGCGTGGCGAAGCACGCCAGCGTCTGGGCGTCGGGGCGCGAGACGACGCGAGCGGCCTCGAGCTGGCCCGTGGCTGGCACGCGCTCCGCCGCCGCGCGCACGGCCGCCGTCACCGCATCCAGAGCGCCCCGCACGAACACAACGCTGCGGCCACCGCTGCCGATGCTGAGGCGGGCGATGTCCACCGCCGCAGCCTTCAGCATGGCGTCAGCCCCGGCCACCGTGGCCACGTACCCGATCGTCTCGACGATGCCCAGCGCCGGTGCCGCCGCCGAAGCAGCCGGGCAGGCCGGCGGCAGCAGCGCCGCCACGCCCGGGTCCGGCTGGGCCAGCACCAGGTGGTCGTACGCCTGCCCGACGCTGGCCGCCGCATCGGCGCCGGCCAGCACCGCGGTCTGCACGGCGGCCACGTCGCCGAGGATGCAGGCATGGCACAGCGCGCCCCCGACGAAGGCCCAGCCGGCCAGCTCGACCGCCGCGGCCTTGACCATGGCGTCGGCGCCCACGGCCAGGGGCGCGAGACCCTGGGTCTCCAGCACCCCCAGAGCCCGGCGCACGCCGCTGCCCGCTGCGCCCCGGGCAGCGGCATGCGGCATGCGCTCCATGGTGGGCGCATCGGGCCTCGCGATGACCTGGCAGCGGATGAGCTGCCCGTGCCCTGCCACGGCCTCCTGGGCGGCGCGCACGGCAGTCGCGGCAGCTTCCACCTGACCCGAGACGATCAGGGTGACCCAGCCCGAGCCGACGCCGTGCCGGCCGCACACGACCACGGGCGCGGCCTTCAGCATGGCGTCCGCCGCCGCCATGAGCGCGGCCATGCCCCGCGTCTCGACGATCCCCAGGGCGTTCGCGCTGTCCACCGGCTCAGACCACCGATCCGCCCGGGGCGCCGGCGAAGGCGCGCACGAGGCTGGGCGCGGGCTGCGGGATCACCCACGCGGCGAGGAAATGCTCGTAGCCCGACATGGTCTGCCGTCCCACGGCCACCGCCTCCTGGACAGCTCCGACCTCGCCGGTGAGCAGCACGCACACCACCCGATTGTGAACTGTGAGCACATCGACGAGGCGGATGTCGGCGGCCTTGGCCATCCGGTCGCAGGCCTCCACCTGAATGCCGTAGCCGCGGGCCTCGAGCAGGCCGAGCGCGCCAGCCGGTGCCGCTGCCTCCGGCCGCGGCGTCCGCGTCGCGTAGCGGCGGCACACCGGGTCGGGCCGGGTGATCGCTGCCACGGCGACCCGCTGGCTCAACTGCCGGGCCACGGCCTCCCCCGCCCGCAGGCCCGCCTGAACGTCGCTGACCGAACCGGAAAGGAACACCGTGGTGAAGCCGCCGATCGAATCCCAGCCGAGCACCGCCACGGTGGCCGCCTTCATGGCCGCGTCCGCGCCCGCGATGATGCCGGCTATCCCCTCGACCTCGATCAGCCCGAGCGCGCCTTGCTGCTCCGCGGCTGCCATCAGGACCTGCCGAGCTCCGCCATCACCAGATCGGTGATCCGCTGGATGAGCGCCTCGACCTCGGCGGGGCCGAGCGCCGGGATGGATCCGGCCCTGGCGGCGGCGTCTGCGCCGGCCTCCGGACGCGCCGCAGCGGGCTCCGCCTTCACTGCGGCTGCATAGCCGGAGCCGAACTCGTCCCCCTTGCAGCCGAACGGGGCGTCCGGCTGGTCGCAGCGCCCGACGCACACCATCTGCGGCGCGTCCGGAGGCCGGCGCAGACGCCGCCGCCAGGGTC
>CAZPXM010000131.1:8303-11104 GCA_964591015.1 uncultured Gemmatimonadaceae bacterium | reverse complement strand
GGTCGACGCCGTCGCTGAGTCCGCCGCGCAGCGTCTGCTTGCGGATCGACCACTCGCCTGGGGTCCCGCAGGCAGCCGCATGCGTGGCGAAGGCGTCCACCCAGATCCGCGCCTTCGTGTCCGTCAACAACCACTGTCGGGTCTCCGCCATCGCGTCCACCTCCGTGTATTGCCGCTGGCAAGCCTGGCCGCCACGCGCGGGGCCAGCCGAGATCGGTGCCCCCGCGGCGGGCAGCAAAGATAGGTGCCGCGCCGCGCCGGCGGCAACCGCGGCCCCCGGACGAGCGCTGCAGGCGCTGGCCCTGTCCGGTGCGCCAGCCGGCGGGCACGGCGCTGCGGTCGCCGCCGGCGCCCGCACGCGGGGATTGCGGCCCCTCGCGGCGTACTCGATCATCTGTGCCACCGCACCAGCAGCGACCCGAAAGGAGCTGACCCATGGCAGAATTCCCGCGCACCTCGGTCGGCGGCGTCTCTCTCCCCCGGCTGCTGGTGGGCACGAACTGGTTCCTGGGCTACTCCCACACCAGCCGCGCCCAGGACAGCTTCATCCGCGCCTACCAGTCGCGGGCCAACCTGGTCGCCATCCTCCGCGTGTTCGCCGCGGCGGGCGTCGACGCGATCATGGGCCCCCACATGCGCAGCCCGCTGGGCGAAGCGCTCGCAGAGGTCGAACAGCAGACCGGCCGCGCCTTCGTCCGCATCATCACGCCGCACTTCAACCTCCGCCCGGGCGGACCACCCGAGATGGAACCCGAGGCCGTCCTCGCCGACTGCAAGGCCCAGGGCGCCACCTTCTGCCTGCCCCACCAGGCCATCACCGACGCCTTGGTCGATCGCCGCGACCGGGTGATCCGCGACCTGGACACCTACACCCGGCTCATCCGCCAGTACGAGATGATCCCCGGGCTGTCGACGCACATGCCGGAGGCCGTGGTGTACGCGGACGAGCAGCAGGCCGACGTGGAGACCTACATCCAGATCTACAACGCGGCCGGCTTCCTCATGCAGGTCGAGGCCGACTGGGTCATGCGCATCATCAGCGGGGCGCGCCGGCCGGTGATGACCATCAAGCCGCTGGCCGCCGGCCGGCTGCTGCCGGTCGTCGGCCTGGCGTTCGTGTGGAACACGATCCGCGACCAGGACATGGTGACGATCGGCACGACCACGGCCGACGAGGCCCGCGAGGTCATCGACATCTCCCTGGAGCTGCTGCAGCGCCGCGTCCCGGCCTACGAGCTGCAGGCCACGCGCAGCAAGAGCTCGCTGCAGGCCGCGGCAGGCTGAGTGGCGCCGGCAGGGCGGCGGCTCGTGCCGGCGGACCTGTCCGGTGGCCCCATCACCCGGAGAAGGCTTCCATGTGGAGCCGCGTGCTGCGGACGCCGCACAAGGTGGGGCGGCTGCTCCTCGAGCCCTCGCGGCGCCGCGGCCAGTTCGACAGCCATCTGGTCGACTGCCCCTTCCCGTTCGCCATGGACGGCCGGTACTGGATGACCTTCGTGGGCTGGGACGGCATCGGCTACCGGACCGGGCTGGCCAGCTCGGACGACCTGCTGGCATGGCGCCGGGAAGGTCTCGTCCTCGACCGCGGGCCGGCGGGATCGGTCACGGAGTTCAACGCCGCCATCACCTGCATCCTGCGGGACGACGAGCTGTTCGGGACGGCGGCCCTGCGCCGCGTCGACGGCCAGCTCGTCGGCACCTACCACGCCTACCCCGGCCCCGGGTACGAGAGCGGCCCGGCGGTCATCGGTCTGTGCTTCGGTGACGACGTGCGGCACTGGCGCGTGGCGCCGCCGGTGCTCGGGCCGGACGCGAACTGCGCCTGGGAGGCCGGCGGCCTGTACAAGTCGTGGCTCCTCGCCCACGAGGGGACCTACTACCTCTTCTACAACGCCAAGGACCGCGGCCAGCCCTGGCGCGAGCAGATCGGGGTGGCGCTTTCCGCGGATCTGGTCCACTGGGAGCGGTATCCGGGCAACCCCGTGCTCACCGTGGGCCAGCCCGGGGCCCCGGACGACTGCTTCGCCTCGGATCCCTGCGTGCTGCGCCACCGCGACACGTGGGTCATGTTCTACTACGGGCTCTGCTCGGACGGCCACGCGCGCGACCTGGCCGCGATCTCCACCGATCTGCTGCACTGGCGCAAGCTGGACGAGGTGCTGATCGACGTGGGACTCCCCGGGGCCATCGATTCGCGCCACGCGCACAAGCCGGGCATCGTGGCGCGCGGCCGGACGTTGTTCCACTTCTATTGCGCCGTGGCGCCTGCCCCGGGACCGCGCCAGGGCGAGATCGAGCACGGCGAGGTCCGCGGCATCGCGGCCGCGCACAGCTAGGCGGGCAGCACCGATTGGCGGCATGGCGGAACAACAGGGTGGCAGGTCCGACCGCGCCGAGACGGCCGGCGGTGGGTGCGCGGATGGCTGCGGGGATCCTGGCCGCCGCCACGCGGGCGTGCGGGCGCACGACCCTGGGCGTCCTGCGCCTGAACGGCTGGCGCGGCCTGCTGGACGGGCGGACGCTGCATGGCCTGATCTACCTGCGCTGGCAGCACTGGTATGCGCGGGTGGCGCTCCGCTGGCTCGAACCGCTGGCGAGCGACCGCCTGCGCCGGTGGTTCGCGGCGCGCTACCACGGCAAGGTGCTGGTGCACGAGGCGGCCCGCCGGATCGTCCAGCTAGACCGCGAGGTTCCCCAGCGCGACCTGGAGCGGGTGATCCCCTACCCGGTCGCCCGCCGGATCGTGCTGGCGGCGCGCCCCCGCTTCGTCGCCTTCGAGTGCGCGTGCCGGCGCGCCCGCC
>CAZPXM010000131.1:0-8293 GCA_964591015.1 uncultured Gemmatimonadaceae bacterium | reverse complement strand
CGCCCACCCAGGTCTGCCTGTTCGTCGGCGACCCGATCGCCGGCTTCATGCTGGAGCACCATCCCGGCGATGCGCGCGAGCTGAGCCGGGACGAGGCGCTGGCCCTGCTGGCAGACGAGCACGCCCGCGGCCACGTGCACACCGCCTGGTTCAAGGAGGCCCTGGGCGAGCGCTTCTACGTGATCTGCAACTGCTGCGCCTGCTGCTGCGCGGGCATCGAGATGCTGCGCCGCCACCGCGTGCCGTTCCTCGCCCCGTCGGGGTACGTGGCGCGCCTGGACCGCGACACGTGCACCGGCTGCGGCCTGTGCGCGGCGTGCTGCGCCTTCGCGGCGATTCAGGTGGAGGCCGGGCAGCCGCGCGTGGATTCGCAGACCTGCATGGGGTGCGGCGTGTGCGTCGACGGCTGTCCGGCACGGGCCTTGACGCTGGTGCGGGAGCCGCAGCGCGGCATGCCGCTGGATGTCGGCGCGCTGACCGAAGCACGAGGACCACTGCCCTCTCTCATCTCTTCCAGGTAGAGCCCATGGCCATCCCTGCCGACAGACGCGACGCTGTTCAGCCACCGGTCCCGGCGCCGGCAGACGCGCTCGGCCCGCCCGACACGGCCGCCGGGTACTCGGTGCACATGATACGCCCGCACCTGCGCGACCTGCCTGCCCCGGTCTTCCCCGCCGGGTTCGGCATCCGCCCCATGCGGCGGGACGAAGGGCACCTGTGGCTGGCCGTCGAGCGCGACGCCGAGCAGTACCTGCCCATCGGTGACGACACGTTCGCCAGGGAGTTCGGCCACGATCTGGACGCGGTCCCCCAGCGCTGCTTCCTGCTCACGGGGCCCGGCGAGGCCGTGGTGGGTACGATCAGCGCCTGGTACCACACCTATCGCGGCGAGGAGTACGGCCTCATCCATTGGGTGGCCGTGCGCCCGGCCTTCCAGGGGCGCGGTCTCGGCCGCGCCGGTCTGCGCTGCGCCCTGCACGAGCTGGCCAGGTGGCACACGCGGGCGCTGCTGGGGACGCAGACGCGCCGCCTGCCGGCCATCCGCCTCTACCTCGACCACGGCTTCGTGCCGGACCTGGAAGACGAACAGGCCGTGCCCCGCTGGCGGCATGTGCGGGAGAAGCTGGACCATCCGGTGCTGCACCGACTGGCGCTGTGAACGTGCCGAGCGGAGCGCCGGCGCGCCGCCAGCGCCGCCGGCGCCGCCGCTCGAGCCGCCAACCGCAGGGAGTCTCGCCGTGTCCAGAGCAGGCCGCCCGCTGCGCGGGTACTTCCCCATCATGGCCACCCCCTACACGCCGTCCGGAGCCGTGGATCTGGACAGCGCCAGACGGTTGGTCGACTACCTGATCCGGAGCGGCAGCCATGGCATGGCGCCGAACGGCGGCGACTCCGAGGCGCAGCACCTCAGCGTCGAGGAGCGATGCCGCCTGCTCGCGACCATCGTCGAGGCGAACGCGGGCCGCACGCCGGTGCTGGCCGGCACCTCGGCGACCACTCTGGAGGACACCCTCGAGCTCAACCGCCAGGCGCAGGCCGCCGGGGCAGACGCGGTGTTCGTCCACCCGGGTTGGGGACGGCACGGCCTCGGCCCGCAGGAGATCGTCTCGTTCTACGGCGCCGTGTGCGACGCGATCGATCTGCCCGTCATGGTGCACGGCACGGGCGACATGGACGTGCCCGTGATCGCGGCGCTGCTGGACCGTTTCCCGCAGATCCTCTACGTGAAGGAAGAGACCACGCACGGCCCCAAGCTGCGCCGCTACGTCCGCGAGTTCGGCGACCGCATCGCCGTGTTCGGCCCGGGCCTGCATTACCCGGCCGAGCTGGCGTGGGGCGCGCTGGGCGTGATGCCGAGCTGCTGCGCCCCCCACACCCATGCCCGCGTCTTCGATCTGTGGCAGGCCGGC
The DNA here is from genome assembly GCA_964591015.1 of uncultured Gemmatimonadaceae bacterium. GTDB lineage: Bacteria > Latescibacterota > UBA2968 > UBA8231 > UBA8231 > SLHA01. The sequence continues at coordinate 6,383 of CAZPXM010000131.1, read as the reverse complement.
GCTCGCGACGAGGCCCGCCGCCAGTGGCACCGCATGCTGCCCCTGGTCTTCTGGCGCTGGCACACCGCCCCGGGCGAGGCGGGCAAGCTCTACCTGAAGCACCTGGGCGTGTTCGCCACGGCCTACTGCCGCCAGCAGGTGGCCCTCCCGGGCCAGCACGACGGCCAGCGCGTGAGCTTCGGCTCCCTGCGCCTGGACGAGGCGGACGAGCAGGAGATGCGGGCGATCCTGCAGGCCATGGGCGGGCCACCCTACTGAGCCGCGCCGTCCCTGTGGAGGTGGCGGCGCCCAGGCAGCGAACCACCCGCAACCCGGGAGACCGACATGGAACTGCACGAAGGCACGCCGGCCGCCGCCGGCCTGGACTCCGGCCGCCTCGACAGGGCCTACTCGCTGCTGGCGCGCTGGGCCCGGGACGGCAGGGTGGCCGGCTCGGCAGTGGCGGTGGCACGCAACGGCGTCATGGTCCCGACGCGCAGCTTCGGCGTCTGCGCCGACGCAGCGGGCACCGGCACCGTGGCCGTGGCGCCGGACTCCGTCTTCCTGGTGGCCTCGGTCACCAAGCCCGTCACCGCCACCGCCCTGATGCTGCTGGTGGAGCGCGGCCTGGTCGCGCTGGGTGACCGCGTCCGCGACTGGGTGCCCGAATTCGCCGGAGACGAGCGCGACGAGGTGCTCCTGCTGCACCTGCTGACCCACACCTCCGGCCTGCCGGACATGCTGCCCGAGAACGTCTCGCTGCGCCAGCGGCATGCGCCGCTGTCCGCGTTCATCGAGGGGACCTGTCGCTGCCGGCTGCTGTTCAGGCCGGGAACGCAGGTCCGTTACCAGAGCATGGGCATCGCGCTGGCCGGCGAGATCGTGGCCCGCGTCAGCGGCACGCCGCTGGGCGAGTTCGTGGCCCGCGAGATCTGCGCGCCGCTCGGCATGCGCAGCACCGCCCTCGGCATCCGCACCGACCTGCTGCCGCGTCTGGCGGCCGTCCGCCTGCCCGCCGAGCAGGAGAACACGGACTGGCACTGGAACACGCCCTACTGGCGCGAACTGGGGGCTCCGTGGGGCGGCATGTTCGCCACGGTCGAGGACCTGCTCATCCTGCTGCAGACCTTCCTCGACGGCGGGACCTATGCGGGCAGGCGCCTGCTCGGCCGGAACACCACGGCCGCCATGATCGCCGACCAGACCAGCCGGCTGCCCGGGCTGGACCCGGCGCACCGCTGGCGCGAGCGCTGGGGGCTGGGGTGGAGGCTCGGCGGCTGGACCGGCGACCTGGGCGGCCAGCAGGCCTTCGGCCACGCGGGCGCCACCGGCACCCTGGTGGGCGCCGACCCCGATAGCGGACTCGCCTGGGCGATCTTCACCACCCAGCCTGGCGCGCCGCTGCACTACGTCGCCAACGCGCTCAACGCGGCGGTGGACTGAGCAGATCCGCCCGCAGGCCTGCACCCGGAGCGCTGCGCCCGCGATCGCGGCGGCGGGCGGCCATCACGGGCGGGGGCGGCTGCTCACGTGCGCGCGCAGCGCCCGACAGGCGGCGGCGAACGCAGCCTCGATGCCGTCCAGCAGCGACTCGGCGCCGGCGAACTCGCCTCGTCTGGCCCGCTCCTCCAGGCGCTGGCACAGCGTTGCCAGCCGGTGCGTGCCGACGAACCGCGAACTGCCCTTGAGCGTGTGCGCCTCGCGGCGCAGATCGGCCGCCTGTCGCTGCTCGATGGCCCGGCGCATCCCGGCGATGTTCTTCCGTCCCGAGCTGACGTACTCGTCGACCAGGCTGACCAGCGACAGACTGCCCTGCTGCTCCAGGATCTCCAGCGCGCCCAGCGCCACCGGATCGAAGACTGGAGCATCCCTGTCGGGATCGGTCTCGCCCGCCGCCCCTACCGCCCCGGCGGGCGCAGCGGGTGCGGCGGGGGCAGCGGGCGGCCCGGCCGCGGGTCCCGGGCCCTGCGGGAGCGCCGCCGGGCCGGCCGGCTGCTGCCTCGGCTCCAGCCGCTCCAGGCCGGCCAGCAGCTCCCGTTGCCGCACCGGCTTGGCCAGGTAGTCGTCCATGCCCGCGGCCAGGCACTCCTCGCGGGCGCCCTGCATCGCGTTGGCGGTCAACCCGACGATCGGTAGGTGGACACCGGTGCCGGCTTCGCGCTGGCGGATCTGCACCGTGGCCTCCAGCCCGCTCAGGCGCGGCATCTGCACGTCCATCAGGATCACGTCGAAGCACTCTTCGGCACTGCGCGCCACGGCCTTCTCGCCGTCGTCCACCACCACCACGCGATGCCCGGCGTTCTCCAGCATCGCCGTCACCACGCGCTGGTTGATCGGGCTGTCCTCGGCCAGCAGCACGCGCAGCGGCCGCCCGGCGACGCTCGGCGCCGCTGCAGCCTGCTCGCCGGCCCCTGCAGCCGGTCCCAGCGACGGCGCCAGCGCGTTGACGATGGCGTTCAGCAGCTCGGACTGGGTGACCGGCTTGCGCAGGAAGCTGGCCACTCCCAGAGCCTGCAACTGGCGCACGTACTCGTCGTCGTCGAGCGAAGAGATCATCATCAAGGTGACGCTGCGGGAGTTCGGGTCGCCGCGCAGCAGCCGGGCGAACTCCAGCCCGTCCATCCCGGGCATCACGGCGTCCAGGAGGATCAGGTCGAACGGCTCTCCGGCTGCCCGCGCCTGCTGCACCAGCGCCAGGCCCTCGCGCCCGCTGCTGGCCAGCGTGGGCACCATGCGCCAGCTCCGCAGCGTCTCGCCCAGCACCAGCCTGTTGGTCGCGTTGTCATCCACGCCGAGCACCCGCAACCCCTCCAGCTCGCGCAGCGGCGCCGGCGCGGGTTCCTCGTCCGGCGCCACGCCGAAGCGCGCGGTGAAGCGGAAGTCGCTGCCTTTCCCCGCTTCGCTCTCGACCCAGATGCGGCCCTGCATCAGCTCGACCAGCCGCCGGCAGACCGCCAGCCCCAGCCCGCTGCCGCCATAGCGCCTCGTGGTGGAGCTGTCGGCCTGGGTGAACATCGCGAACAGGCCGGCCTGCTGGTGCGCCGGGATGCCGATCCCCGTGTCGCGCACCGAGAACAGCAGCTCGACGGCGTCCCCGTCGCGGCCGGCCACGCTCACCCGCACCACCACTTCGCCCCGGTCGGTGAACTTGATGGCGTTGCCGAGCAGGTTGACGAGCACCTGGCGGAGCCGCACCGCGTCTCCGACCAGTCGCCCGGGAACCTCGGGGGCCACCCGATGGACCAGCTCGAGGTCCTTGTCGTGGGCGCGCAGCGCCATGATCTTCGCCACGCCATCCAGCAGGGTGCGCAGCGAGAACGGCCGCATCTCCAGCTCCATGCGGCCCGCCTCGACCCTGGACAGATCGAGGATGTCGTTGATCAGCTCCAGCAAGGCGTCGGCGGAGGTGCTGATGGCGGTCAGGTACTCGCGCTGCCGCGCATCGACCTTGGTCTGCTGCAGCAGATCGACCATGCCGACGATCCCGTTCATCGGCGTGCGAATCTCGTGGCTCATGTTCGCCAGGAACTCGCTCTTGGCGCGGTTGGCCACCTCGGCCGCCTCCTTGGCCTGGCGGAGTTCCTCGTCGCTCTGCTTGCGCGCCGTGACATCGAAGATCACGCCATCCAGAACCGCCTCGCCCTCGCCGCTGGCGCGCACGCCCTTCTCGTACACCCACCGCAGGCTGCCGTCCGCGTGGACGACCCGGTACTCGCTCTCGTATGGCCCGTCGCCACGCGCCGCGGCCGCGAGGGCGCCGGCCAGCCCCTCGCGGTCGGCTGGCACCACCAGGCTGGCGTAGCTGCATCCCCCGTTCTGCAGCAGCTCGCTCGCGGCGCGACCGGTGATCGCCTGGATGGGCTCGCTGACGAAGAGCATCGTGTGCTCGGCGTCCGGCCGGCAGCGGAACACCGCTCCGGGGATGTTGGACACCAGGCTGCGGAACCGGTGCTCCCGCTCCCGCAGCTTGCGCGTCCGCCGCGCGACCTGCACCCCCAGAGCCACGATCGCCCCCAGGGCCACGACCAGGGCCGCCGTGATGGCGAGCCGGCCATCGAACCAGCTCACCGTCACGGCGACGACGGCCCTCGTCGGCGAGGCGGCCAGATCCCGGTCGATCGCCTCGACCTCGAACCGGTAGTCGCCGGCGGGCAGGTCCTGGTACTCCACCTGCGTGTTGGCCGTGGTGCGCCACTCGTCCTCGTAGCCGGTCAGACGGTAGCGGTAGACCAGCGCGCCGCGCCGCGTCTTCAGGCTGACGCCCTGGTAGGCGAAGGCCAGCAGCGGCTGCAGGACGGACAGGCGCACGGTCGCGGTCGGCCCGAGATGGCGATCGGTCAGCACATCGACGATGCCGATGGCCGGCGGCGCGAAGTGAGGCACATAGCGGGTCAGGCCGCCGCCGAGCGACCCGATCCACACGCCGCCCGCCGCGTCCCGCGCGAACGCGCTGACCCGCTTGCCGGGCAGTCCGTCGCGCGTCAGCAGCGACTGGTGCACGACGCCGTCGTACCGGCACACGCCGCCCAGGGTGCCGATCCACAGCGTGCCGTCCTGGTCCGCGTACAGCGGGCCGATGGCCTTCTCGGCCACCGGCCCACCGAGGTCCAGCGTGGTGAAGCGGTCCGCCGCGTACCGGCACAGCCCGCCTTCGGTGGCCACCCACAGCACGCCGTCCTGGCCGGCGGCAACCCCCAGCACGCGATTGTGCGGCAGGCCGTCATGGGTCGTGAAATGGGTGAATCGCCCCGCGGCGAATCGCGTCAGGCCGGCCTCCGAGCCGACCCAGACAGCGCCGTCCGCCTGTACCGCCAGAACGTCCAGCGTGTTGTAGGGGAGCCCGTCCTCGACGCGGTAGCTGGAAAACCTGCCGTCTCCGAACCGTCCGAGTCCATGGGACGTCGCCAGCCAGACGGGACCGCGCCCGGTGCCGCCGAGCGCCCAGACGCGGTCATCGGGCAGGCCGTCCGCGCGCCGATAGCTGACCAGGCGACCGCGTGCATACCGGCTCAGCCCGCTCGTCGTGCCGATCCACAGCGCGCCGTCGCCGTCCAGCCACAGACACCGCACGTCGCGGCCCGCCAGCCCATCCCGTTCGGCATAGGTTCGCCACTGCCCGCCGCGCCGGCAGCTCAGGCCGGCGGAGGTGGCCACCCACAGGGTGCCGTCCGGCTCCGCGAGCACCGCGCGGACCACGTCGCTGGCCAGCCCGTCGGCGGTCGTCACGGTCTCGAACCCGCCGGCGTCGTGCCGGAAACACCCTTCATCGGTCCCGACCCAGACGCTGCCCTCGCGATCCTCGCACAGCGCCTGCACCGAGACGCCGCCGAACAGCGGGCCCAGCGACGTCAGTCGGCCGTGCTCCAGCACGCGCAGCCCCTCCAGCGCGCTCGCCGCCGGCGCGGCGGTGCCGGCCGACGAGCCGCCGACCCACAGCCGCCCGCGGCTGTCCTCCAGCAGAGCCGTGACCGCCACCGACGTGTCGATCAGAGTGAACCGCTGCTCGTGCCCCAGCCACAGGCCGCCGCTCGTGCCAGCCCACACGGCACCGCGCGCGTCGACCTGGAGCGAGCTCACGTCGCTCCGCAGGTATGCCTCGTTCAGCAGGTGCGCGAAGCCGCGGCCGTCCAGGCGGCTCAGTCCGCCCCGCGTGCCGATCCACAACGTGCCGGCCCCATCGACAGCCAGCGCGCGGATCCAGTTGCTGATGGGCCCGTTGTCGGTCGTGTAGTTCGCGAAGTGCCCGTCGCGGTAACGGCTCAGTCCGCCCTCCGTGCCGATCCACAACGTGCCGGCGCCGTCGACCGACAGGGCCGAGACGACGTCGCTGGGGAGCCCATCGGCCGTCGTGAAGACGGTGAGCGTGTCGGCGCGCAGGCGTGCCAGCCCGCCGCTGGTTCCGATCCACAGTCCGCCGCCGGAGTCGAGGGCCAGGGCCCGAATGTCGTCGGCCGGCAGCCCGTCGGCGCGCGTGTAGACAACGAAGAACGCGCCGTTGTACCTGCACAGGCCCGCGCTCGTCCCGAGCCACAGGCCGCCGTCCGGCGCCTGCACCACGGCCTGCACGCTGCCGCTGGGTATGCCGTCCCCCACGGACAGATGCTGCCAGACTCCCAGCCGGGTGCCCGTGCCGCTCGGCGACCGGCGGCCGTGGCCCATGGACAGGCGCTGGCCGACGGGCGGCGCCAGCGCGAAGTCTGCCCCGGCCGTCTCGCCGCTCCCCACCGTCACCGTGTGGCTCGGCACCGCCTGCCGGCCAAGCTGCACTTCCACGAGGTACTGGCCGGCCGGCAGCACCGCCTCGTACGCCCCCAGCCGGTCGGTTGCCGCCGTCACCCACAGCTCCGGGCGGTCCACCGCGGTGATCCGCACCTTGGCCCCCACGACGCCGGTTCCCAACTCGC
>CAZPXM010000130.1:0-11135 GCA_964591015.1 uncultured Gemmatimonadaceae bacterium | reverse complement strand
TCATGGCGGCCTTGATCGCGTCGTACGACGCGGGCTTCTCGAGGCGGCAGGTCAGGTCCACCACCGAGACGTCCAGCGTGGGCACGCGGAAGGCCATGCCGGTCAGCTTGCCGTTCAGCGAGGGGATGACCTTGCCGACCGCCTTGGCCGCGCCCGTGCTGGAGGGGATGATGTTGCCCGAGGCGGCGCGGCCGCCCCGCCAGTCCTTCGCGGACGGTCCGTCGCACACCTTCTGCGTGGCCGTCATCGCGTGCACGGTGGTCATCAGGCCCTCGACGATGCCCCAGTTGTCGTGCAGGACCTTGGCCACCGGCGCCAGGCAGTTGGTGGTGCAGGAGGCATTGGAGACGAACTGCATCTCCTTCTTGTAGGTCTTGTGGTTCACGCCCATGACGAACATCGGCGTGCTGTCCTTGGAGGGGGCCGACATGACCACCCGCCTGGCGCCGCCGGCGAGGTGGCCCTGGGCCTTCTCCTGGGTGAGGAAGACGCCGGTCGACTCGATCACGTACTCGGCGCCGCAGGCGCCCCACGGGATGCTGCCGGGGTCCTTCTCGCCGTACACGGCGATGCGGCGGCCGCCGACCACGATGCCGTTGTCCGTGGCCTCCACCTGGCCTCTGAAGCGGCCATGGACCGAGTCGTACTTCAGCATGTAGACCATGTAGGCCGGATCGATGAACGGGTCGTTGATGCCGACGACGTCGATGTTCTGGCGCGCGAGCGAGGCGCGGAAGGCCAGACGCCCGATGCGGCCGAAGCCGTTGATGCCAACTTTGATGCCCATTGACTCCTCCTTGGGGATGCCCCGCAGTCCGGGCGGGTACCGGGCCGGGGTCGGGATACGAACGAAATATGATAGGCCATCGGCCGTTTCTTGCCTATCCCCGCCGTGGTTCTCGCCCCCCGTTCCGCTCGTGCGGCGGGCGGCGAGGCGGCGGATCGCGCTCGGTTGCCGCGGACGAGCCGGATGCATAGTCTGTGCCGCCGGGGGCGCCGCGCCCGGCGATGGCTGCGGCGCGCAGAGCAGCAGGGCACTGCGAACGAGGAGGGCAGCACATGGCAGACAAGGTTCGCATCGGCATCATCGGCGTGGGCCAGATCGGCACCGCGCACCTGCGCCAGTACGCCGAGATTCCCGCGGCCGAGGTCGTGGCGGTGGCCGACCTCTTCCCGGAGCGGCGCGCGCGAGCCGGCGCCAACTTCGGCGTGCCGCACCAGTACGCGGACTACCGCGAACTGCTGGCCCGCGACGACATCGACGCCGTGGACGTGTGCGTCCACAACAACAAGCACGCGCCGCTGACGATCGCGGCGCTGGAGGCCGGCAAGCACGTGTACTGCGAGAAGCCCATGGCAGGCACCTACCGGGACGCGGAGAGCATGTTCCTGGCGGCGCAGCGGACCGGCCGCATGCTGTCGATCCAGATGAACACCGTCTTCAGCCTGGAGACGCGCGCCGCCAGACGGATCATCGACGACGGGCATCTGGGCAGGATCTACTACGCGCGCTCGTTCGGGTACCGGCGCCGCGGCCGGCCGTTCGTGGACGGGTACGGCACGGCCAACTTCGTCGACAAGAGCATCTGTGCCGGCGGCGCGCTGTTCGACATGGGCATCTACCATCTGGCCCAGATCCTGCACCTGATCGGCAACCCGGCGGTGCTGACCGTGACCGGCGCGACGCACCAGGAGCTGGCCATGTACGAGGAGCGCCGCCGGTTCAGCGGCTACGGCGTCGAGGAGATGGGGCTCGGCTGGGTGCGGCTGGCCGGCGGGATCTCCTTCGACATCGAGGAGACCTGGGCCGTGCACCACGACGGCTCGGAGGCCAGCAAGGTGCTGGGCTCGCTCGGCGGACTGAAGCTGTCGCCCCTCACGTTCTTCTCCAGCCTGAGCGACATGCCGATGAGCTCGACGTTCGATCTGCAGGGCTCGGACACCCGCTGGCACTCGTGCTTCCCGGAGGTCCAGTGGTACGACTCGTCGCAGAAGCACTGGGTGGGCGCCCTGCTGGGCAAGGTGCCCCTGCTGCCCTGCGCGGAGTACGCGCTCAACGCCGCCCTGATCAGCGAGGGGATCTTCATGTCGGCGGCCCGCGGCTGCGAGGTGACTGCCGAGACCATCAAGGCGGAGTCGGCGAGCACGGCGATCGATCCGTTCACGCCGGAGAAGGTATGGGCCTGAACGAGCCGGGCCGATCGCGGCGAGGAGTCTAGTCCGGGGTCAGCGCCACGTTCTGCGCGCGCAGCGCCTCCTGCAGCCGGCCGATCGACAGCGCGCGCACGTCGCCGTCCGCGTCGATGCACGCCAGCGCCGCAGCCACGCCGGCGGCCTGGCCCGTCACCGCACAGGCGGGGATGGCGCGGGTGATGTCCCAGGCGCTGGCCGCCGATATGCACCGGCCGGCGGCCAGCAGGTTGCGCTGGCGCTGGCCGAGCAGACACTGCAGGGGTATCTGCAGCACGGGTCCCGGCTTGCGCCAGTCGCCGGTCAGGCCCACGCAGTCGGCGAAGCACACCCCGTCGTGGTGCTCTTCGAGCTGGACGGCGCCGACCAGGCGGCGGGTCATGCGGTGCGTCGGCAGCGTGGGAATGCTGACCGGCAGGAAGGCGCTGCCATGGCGGGCGCGCAGCTCGGTCCACTGGGAGTAGATGGCGGCGCGGCTGGCCACCACCTGCGCGGTCACGCTGGCCGCGTCGTCGCCCGCGTACGTGCCGCTGTCCGGCAGGGGCTCGCCCAGGGGATGGTACTGCTCGCTGTACGGGCGGCGGCGGACCGTCTGACCGTCGAAGTAGTAATGCCAGCCGCAGCGCGTGTTGGTGGCCAGTGACGCGGTGTCTTCGCCGGCCAGCCAGCAGATGTCCGCATCCCCGGTCGCATCCACCACCGCCTGGCAGGCGATGGCCGCGCGGCCCGACTTGTTCTCGACCACGGCTGCCTGGATGTGCCCGCCGGCAGCGATCACCTGACAGACGCGCGTGTCGTAGAGCAGGCGCACGCCCGCGGCCAGCACGAACCTCTCCAGCTCCACGGCGAACGACACGGGGTTGAAGTCCACGCGGAACCGCTGCGCGCGGCGGGCGGCCGGATCTGCCTGGGAGTCCAGCCAGCACGCCGGGATCCGGTCGAAGCCGTCCTGCATCGACAGCCTGAGCAGCTCCTCGCCCAGGCCGCGGATCACCTGCCGCCCGCAGCCGTCGCACAGGGGCAGGAAGACGGTCACGTTGCCGAGCGTGGCCAGGCCGCCGACGGCGAAGAGCCGCTCGCTCAGCAGAACGCGGACGCCGCAGCGAGCGGCTGCCACGGCGGCGCTGACGCCGGCGATGCCGCCGCCGCAGACCAGCACGTCGCACTCGGCTTCCTGCGGCAAGCGCCGCGCAGGCTCGGTGAAGGTACGGGTCATGCCCCACCTCGCGTTTGCGGTGCAGACCACGCCGGCGCCTTTGCCGGCGGGCGGCAGGCGGCGGGCGGCGCGCCGCGGCGGTCGGCGTCCCGGCGGCTGCTCACTCCACGCGGACGAGCTCGTCGCCTGCCAGGCGGTAGATCCAGCGCTCGACGGTGCGCATGGGCTCTGGCGGCTCGCCAGGCGCGTGCGACCGCGCCTCGACGACGATGCGGCCGCCGCGGATCGCCACGTCGCGGATCTCGACGTGCTGTCCGAGCGGCAGCGTGGCCACGTTGCGCGGGCGGCCCCCGACGTTGCGCACGGCCGCCAGGTAGTAGTAGTAATAGTCCGTGCGGTCGGGTGTTGCCGCCAGCAGCACCACGGCATCCAGCGCCCCGTCGTCGTCGAGGTCCCCCCGCGCATGGGCGGTCATGGCCACGCGCAACTCCAGCGGGGAGCGCGGCGTCAGGCGTTTCCAGAAGAAGCCGTCCTCCAGCCGGATCCAGTCGGGGTAGGTCCACTCCAGCCGGTACTCGGCGTTGCGCAGGTCGCGTTCGGCCAGCGCGCTGGCCGGCCCCGAGGCACAGCCGGTGACCAGCGCGCCGCAGAGGGCAGTGCAGGCCGCTGCCAGCCCGCACGCGCCCGACACGGCGCGAGCGCGACGGCGCGCCGGCACAGACCGGCCAGGCGAGCTGCTCATTTCTCCTCTCACGGTGCCCGCGATATCCGGTACTCGCCGCTGGCCGGGCTGAACAGCTCCGGACGCAGGCGGGTGCCCAGGCCGGGCAGCGCCGGCGGCACGGCACATCCCTTGTCGATGACCATGTTGGGCTCGACGAGCTGGTCGTAGAACGTGCGAATGTGCGCCCGCACGCTCTCCTGGAAGACCACGTTGGGTACGGCGGTGGCCACCTGGACCCCGGCGAACAGGGTGAGCGGGCCGGTGCAGTCGTGCATCAGCGCCGGCACGTTGTAGGCCTGCGCCAGCTCGGCCAGCCGCCGCGTCTCGCTGATGCCGCCAACCCACGTCGGATCGGCCATGAGGTAGTCGGCGGCCTGGCGCTCGAGCACGAGGCGGAAGTCCTCGCGGCCGATGAGCATCTCGCTCACCGCGATCGGCACGCCGGCCTTGTCGCGGTAGTCCTTCAGCGTGTCCACGGCGTCCACGCGCATGATGTCCTCCAGCCACAGCGGCCGCAGGTCCCGCATGGCCGCGGCGATGCGGAGCGCCGCCGGCAACTGGAAGAAGCCGTGCCCGTCCAGCAGGATCTCGATGCGGTCGCCCACCCGCCGGCGCACCTCCTCCATGGGCTGGACGCAAGCCTTGATGGCCGCCAGCGGCAGGTAGCTCCCGCCGTATTCGCGATAGGCGCGGTCGAAGGTCCAGAACTTCATCGCCGTGTACCCTTCGGCGAGCAACTCCTCGGCCAGATCGCCGGCCGCGTGGTGCGAGGCCCAGTTGTCCTCCAGCGGCCCGGGTCTGCCCACGTCGCCATGGCCAGGCCAGCCCATGACCTTGGCCGCGGCGGCGCCCGCCGCGCCCGCCGCGCCCGCTGCGCCCCGGCCCCGGCGGCCGTACGACGGCCCGCCGGAGCTGTTGTACACGCGCACGCGTTCGCGCGCCTTGCCGCCGAGCAACTGCCACACCGGACGCCCGCACGCCTGGCCGAGCAGGTCCCACAGCGCCAGGTCGATGGCGCTGATGGCGCGCAGCTCCGTGCCCCGCGCGCCGAAGGCGCTGGTGCGCTCGTACAGGAAACGCCAGTGGTGCTCGATGGACAGCGGATCGGCTCCCAGCAGCCTTCTGGCCATCCAGTCGTGGAGCATGGCGGCCACCGCGTGGGGCGCGTAGTAGGTCTCGCCGTGTCCCATCAGGCCCGCGTCGGTGTGGATGCGCAGCAGCAGCAACCCGGGCATGATGTGGCCGGGGATCACCGTCTCCAGCGCCGTGATCCGGATGCCGGAACTGACCGGCACCGGCGCCGGCTCGGGCGACGCTGCCGCCGGTCCGGCCCCGCGCCGGCGCCCGGTGTCTCGCTGGCTGCGCGCTGCGCGCTGCGTCTGACTGACTCTGACCATGGTCTCCACCGCCCAGATGGAAAGGTCCGTGCTGCCCTGGCCTGGCGCGCTGACTCGCCCGGTGCCGCCGGGCGAGCAGCCTGCCGCCCACCCGCTGGCTAGGGTTGCCCGGGCCCGCGCTCGAAGACGAGCAGGCCGTCGGCCGCCGGCCGCGACGTGGCGCGCCTGTCGGCGGGCGCGGCCCCGAGGCGCCGCCCGCGGTAGCCCAGCCTCTGCATGAAGTCCACCATCGCCGCCGTGGAGGCGCCGTTGGCCCGCAGCAGCTCCTCGTTGGCCTCCGCGCAGATGCACCCGACGCACCCCGACCGCAGCAGGCCGGCCATGCCCTGCAGCACGCGGAGCTCGTGGCCTTCCACGTCGACCTTCACCAGATCGATGCGCTCGATGTTCCGCGCCTGGCAATACGCATCCACCGTGACGGTGTCGACCGTCTCGCTGCGGGCCGAGGCCCTGACCAGCGACGACTGCCCCGTGTTCGCCGTCGCGGACAGATAGATCGGCTGCGCGCCGAGGGTGTCGGAGACGATGGCGCGGTTGACGACCACGTTCCGCAGCCCGTTGAGCGCCACGTTCTCCGCCAGCAGCGCGGCGGTCGAGGACACGGGCTCGAAGGCGTGCAGGCGCGCCCCGGGGCCGGCCGTCCGCGCGAGCTGGACCGTGTAGTAGCCGATGTTCGCGCCGATGTCGAAGATCGTCTGCCCCTGCGGCCCGCCGGCCGCGCACGAGACCATGAACCGCTCGTCCTCCGTCTCGGAGATGTACCGCCCGAAGACGAACACGGTCCACGGGATCCAGTCATCCAGGCAGCAGATCAGCCGCCCGCCGCCGGCGCTCCGCAGGGGCACGATCGTGCGATAGCCCTTGCCGCGGATCAGCGGCGCGAGCAGGCGCTGGGCGAGCCGGTACTTGCCGCGCACGGGGGGCAGCCAGCGGCACAGGCGGCCCACCAGCTCCAGCACGAGCGGCAGAGGCCTGCACGGCGAACTCGGGGGCACTGGCTGGTCGGCCATGGCAGCAGACTCGGGGGGCGCGCGGCCACGCGCGCGGGGACGAACCTCGGCGATGCCGGACGCCGCTCGCCGCGGCGCACCGCCAGGCCGCCCAGGCGCCAGCCTGGCGCGGCCCATCCATTATCAACGGCGGTGCCTGCGGTGTGTCAAGCAGGGCGCCTCCCGGAAAGCCGCGCCCGCCGGCGGGTCCTGCCGGAGTCCCGGCCGGCGTCGAGGGCGCGTTGACGCCGGCGCCGGCGCGGAGTATGATGCGACGCCGCACCTCACCGTCGCACTCAGAGCCACAAGGAGGGGAGGACCATGGCACACGCACCGGGCGAGGCGTGGGCTGGCGCCGTCTGCACCGGCACGACCGAGCCCACCGTCACCTACCGGACGGCCCTGGCCACCTACGAGGAGTCGCTCATCAAGGGCCGTTTCGTCGGCCGCGGCTGGAACGGCGCCGGCTTCGTCAACTTCTACGACGGCCGCCTGGATCCGGTCCAGCATCCGACCCCGCAGGCCTTCTGGCTGGAAGTCGACGGGCAGCTGCTGGCGTCCGACTGGGAGTGGGTGGGGTACGAACGCGTGCAGGACGAGCGCCCCCATGCAGCCGCGCCCGAACCCTACCGCGTGCATGCGGTGGTGACGCTCCGGCACACGGTTCGCCCCATCGAAGTCCGGGTGCACACGGGTCTGGACGGCACGCCGGTGCTGGCGCGCTGGCTGGAGATCGCCAACACCGGCACCCAGCCGGCCGCCGTGGCCGCCGCCTGTCCATGGAGCGGCGTGCTCCAGAAGGTCAACCGCTGGCGCCAGCACCTGCCACCCGCCGGCCTGTCGCTGTACTCGCTGGGGTACATGGGGAACGGCCGCTGGGGCAACGAGGGCGACTTCCAGTGGCATGACCTGCCTGCGGCCGGCTACCGCGTGGATGGCCGGTACCGCCGCGAACGCCACCGCCACCCCCTGTTCGTGCTGCGCAACAACGCCACCGGCGAGCACTTCATCGGCCAGCTCGCCTGGTCGGGCGGCTATTCGTTCCAGTTCGATCTGGACGCGGATCCGGGAACCGGCGACCAGGCGGCCCGGATCTTCTTCCGGGCGGGCCCGGACGCGCCGGCGCCGTTGCGAGTCGTCGAGCCGGGCGAGACCGTGACCACGCCGGTCATGCATCTGGGCCTGGTCTTCGGCGACCTGGACACCGCCCTGCAGGCCATGCACGCGCACGCGCGCCGCAGCGTGTTCTGGCAGCAGGCGCGCGGCCGCGGTGGCTGGGTGGAGTCGGGCATCGGTCCGGAAGTCGAGATCACCGTGGACTGGGTGGAGGCAGCCATCGACGCGGCGGCCGACTTCGGCGCCGAGGTCTTCTTCATCGACGCGAGCTGGTACGCGCCGCCCGGCGCCAGCTGGTGGTCGACCGTGGGCGACTGGCAGGTGGACCGGCAGCGCTTCCCCGACGGGCTGGAGCCCTTCCGCCGCAAGGTGCACGAGCGCGGCATGCTGTGGGGCCTGTGGCTGGATGCGGAGCGTCTGGGCGGGGACAGCCAGGTGGCCCGCCAGCATCCGGAGTGGATCTCCGTGGCCTACGACGGCGAGCGGCGCCTGGGCGACCTGCTCGACCTGACCAACCCGGAGGCGGCTCGCTGGCTGGAGGAGCGGCTCGCGCAGGTGTTCGCCGAGAACCAGCTCGATTTCTTCCGGCTCGACCACAACGTGGCCAGCGTGCCGGCGCGCGTGTTGCGGCACGGGTACGTCGAGAACTCCTACTGGCGGTACTACGAGGCCCAGTACGCCCTGTACGAGCGGCTGCGGCGACGCTTCCCGGACGTCATCTTCGAGAACTGCGCTGGCGGCGGCGGCCGCACGGACCTCGGGCAGGTATGCCGCTTCAGCCACACGTGGGTCACGGACTGGCAGATCGCGCCGCGCTCGTTCGCCATCACCAACGGCATGACCATGGCGCTGCCGCCCGAGTACGTCGACCGGCTGGTCGGCGGCCAGTCGGGGTACACGACGGCCGAGCTGGATTTCCAGCTTCGCCTGTTGCTGTTCGTGCGCCCCACGCTCGGGTTCCTCAAGCCGCTGGACATGGCCTGGAACCCGCTGCTGTTGGGCCGGGTGCGCCACGCCATCGAGCTGTACAAGACCTTCGTCCGGCCCTTCATGAGCACCGGGCTCGTGTACCACCACACTCCCTGCGTGCCGACCCCGGAACCGCGCGGCTGGGGCGTGCTGGAGCTGGCCGCCGCGGATCGCGAGCGGGCCATCTGCGGTCTCTTCCAGCTGGCGGCGCCGCAGGAGCCCGAATACGTGCTGCGCATGCGCGGCCTGGATCGCGGCCGCCGGTACCGGGTGACGTTCGACAGCAGCGGGCAGACCTGCCACCTGGACGGCGCGCGGCTGATGCACGAGGGACTCCGGGTCCGGCTCGAGGGCGCGCTCACGTCGGAGCTGCTGCTGTTCGAGGCCTGCTGAGCCGGGGGGGCAGGCCGGCCGGGTTGCAGGGGGTGCGCGGAGCGCAACTCCGCGCTGGCGTCGTCCGCTTGGCGGAGGACATGCACACGGAGCGCCTGCTTCACACGATCGACTGCACCCAGGAGCACCCGCCGGAGATCTACTTCGCGTGCGGGCCGACCCGGGTGCGCACGAGCGGCGCGGGCCGGTACCGCGAGGCCGAGCCCCGTCCCCTGGCGCGCTTCGGCTATCGCTTCAGCATCGACCATCCGGGCAAGCCCCACGTCGCCGTCGTGCGCTATCCCGATGACCGTCGCCGTTTCATGCTGATCATGGACGGCACCAGCTACGACCTGTCCACCGGCGTGATCACCGGCGGCGCGCAGCCGCTCAGCGGGGACATGCTCGAGCTGCGGCAGGTGTTCTGGCCCCGCTGGCGCGACTGCAGCCTGGTCTTCACGACCTGGTCCATCGGCGAGCCCGCGGCCGCCGCCGAGGTCCAGATCCGGGAACTGGACTCGCTGCCGCCCCTGGCCGTGCCCGGCGACTCCGCCGACGGCACGCGGCGCGCTCTTGGCGTGCAGTACGAGGATCCGTGCGGCACCGCGGCCAGCGAGGGGGCGCTCACCAAGGAGGCGTGGGTCGAGCGCGTCACGGCATACATGCGGCACAGCGGCCAGAACCTGCTGGTGTATCCGCTGGTGTGGTATCACGGGCCGCAGTATCCGTCGGCACGCGAACCTGCCGACGCGTTCGACATGGTGGTGGCTCCCGACCGCCGCCAGTATGCGCGCTGGACCAGGCAGCCGCCCGCATGGGTGGAGTCGCTGCTCGAGCGATTCGCGGCGGCTGGGCTGCAGTTCCAGGCCAGCCTGACGCTGCTGCGCCTGGGCAGCTTGATGGCCCGCATGAACACCGATGCGGCCGCGATCCAGGCGGGTGCCGATACCATCAACAACGTGCTCGCCGACGGGCAGGTGCAGACCGGCACCGGCGACTGGACGATCGTGTACAACGCCCGCAACTACCCCGGGCTGCTCGCGTACCATGCCGCCGGCCGCGATCTGGCCGACTTCCCGTGGGCGTACGGCGAGCGCGGCGGCCAGCGGCCGGGGCCGATCTTCAACCCCGTGCATCCGGTGGTGCAGGAGGCGGTGGTGGGACTGGTCGCCGAGATCGCCGGGCGTTACGCCCCGTACCCGGCGTTCACGGGGATCTCGCTGAACGTGTGGCACGCGTCGATCGGCTGGTTCGGGTCGCTGCGGGCCGGGTACGACGATCTCACCGCCGGCCTGTTCAGCCGCGAGACGGGCATCGAGATCCCGGTGGCAGCGGACGCCCCGGACCGCTTCGCGCAGCGGTTCGCGTTCCTCACCAGCGTGTGCCGCGAGGCCTGGATCGACTGGCGCTGCGCCAAGGTGCACGCGCTGCTGGGCCGGTTGCGCGACGCGGTGCTCCAGGCGCGGGCCGATCTGCGCCTGACGCTGACGCTGTGGGACGAGACGACCGTGCCGCAGTTGCTCGGGCCGGTCACCGGCGGCCACCAGTACCCGGCGCGGGTGAGCACCGCCGAGCTCTACCGCGAGGGCGGCATCGACCTGGCAAGGCTGGCCGGCGACCCGGATCTGGGCGTCGATCTGGGGCTGGGGAACACGCGGGACCGGGGCGGGCACCCGCCCGCGCCAGCGGGCGGCACGGAGGCACCGCTGGCCGCCGTCGCCATGTTTCGCGACCACGATTTCCTGGATCGACAGACGCTGCGCGGCCTGGCGGCGCAGGCCCGTCCAGGTGCCTTCGTGTTCAACTGCTGGGTCGAGGCCTGGGGGCGACACCGCTGGTTCCCCTGCACGCCGGAGGACACGCAGGCGGAGGCGCTGGCGGTCATGAGCGGCCAACCAGCAGACGGGATCTGCCGCATCAACTCGGAGTACGAGCCGGACGGCTTCTGGTGGGACTCGCAGCTGCGCATCGCGCCAGCCTTCCCGGCCGGGGTTCATTTCCTCGAGCCCTATGCCCATGCGCTGGCGGAGTTCGACGCGCTGCGAGTGACGCGCGGCGGGCTGTTCCTGGACAAGGCGCACACCGAGCACCTGCAGGCGTTTGCCCGGGCCTACCGCAGCCTGCCGGCTGTCCGTTTCACCACGGTCGGGTCGAGCACGGATCCGGTCGCCGTCCGGACGGCGGTGCAGGACCGACTCCGGTACGTGTACCTGGTCAACCGC
>CAZPXM010000129.1:0-11327 GCA_964591015.1 uncultured Gemmatimonadaceae bacterium | reverse complement strand
GCGGCCAGGGTCGCCTGGAGGATACCGAGCCGGTCGATCTGCTCGGCTCTCATCTGCCCGATGCCGATTCCCAGCGCCTGGGCGCGGATGCGGACCGCCAGTTCCTCGCGGCGCCCGGCGCTCAGGCGCTTGGAGTCGTCCAGACCCCAGATCCGCGCGTCGCCCGGCAGCACGACTGCTGCAGCCACCACGGGCCCGGCCAGACAGCCGCGGCCGACTTCGTCCACACCGGCGACGCGAGCCACGCCCTGCGCCCAGAATCGTTTCTCGAAGCGCAGCATCTCCTCGTGGCGCAGCCTCACCGCCGCCTGCTGCGCCAGCGCCCGGCGGCGCTGGATGGCCAGCCGGCGCACCGCGACCCGCACATCGGCCTCGGCGGCCGCCCAGGCGGCCTCGTCTTCCGGGCCGAGGGTGGCCAGCCACGCCGCCACCTGCTCGACCGTCAACCGCCCCAGGGCGGACAGGTCGCCAGCGCGTCCGCCTGCCCGGCGGGAACCGCACGCATCGTCTGGAGTCGTCGAGTCAGCGGACATTGACACTCACCGGGCGCCGCCCTATACTGCCGGCCTGTCGCCGTCGTCCCGCCCCTGTCCTCTTCCGCGGGCAGCCAGACCCCGGGACGGGGAAGCGGGGGCTGACGCGGCGTCGTGGTCCGGCGGTGCGGCCAGCGGAGAAGCGATCGCTCGCGACTGGCGCGCCGGCGACTGGTCGCCACGCGGGAGACGACTCATGAAGCGCACCATGACCCTGCTCATCGCGCTGCTCATGGGCCTGCAGCCCGCTGTCCTGTGCGGGCAGACTGCCAGCGGCGAGCCCACCGAGGCCCGCGTCTACCTCAGGGACGGCACCGTCGTGCAGGGCTTCCTGCTCGAACGCGCCGCCGACCTCATCATCGTCCGGGTGGGCACCGACGTCTTCACCTTCGAGCCAGAGCAGGTGCAGAACATCGTCACGCTGGAGTCGCTGGGCGGCGAGGCGCGCACCGAGACCCGCCTCGAGTTCCCCTACATCAGCTTCCTCGGCGGCACCGCGGCCTTTGGCCTGCTCTCATGGCTGCAGTTCGACCGCGCCGGCGACCAGCGCGACGAGGCCGACCTGACCGAACAGGCGGGCCTTCGCGAGCGGGCCGAAGAGCTGCGCGACAAGGCGCACACCGCCGAGGTCCTGGGCTGGAGCGCGGCGGTGCTCGCCGCGGGTACCCTCGGCGTGGCCCTCATCCCTCGCCGCACCGAGATCCGCGTGTTCCCGGCGCTCAGCCTGGCGCACGACGCCCCGGTCGTGCAGCTCACCTGCCGCTTCTAGGTCCGGGTCGCCGCCGGCACGGCCACGATCCGCGCGGGCGAACGCGCGCCGCCGCCGGCCCAGCACGCCGCCGGCTAGGCGTCGGCGTGCTGGCGCACATGGTGCACCAGCGCGCGCAGGCCCAGCACGTACGACAGGGCCCCGAAGCCGCAGATCTGCCCGAGGCAGACCGGGGCGAGCACCGAGCGGTGGCGGAACTCCTCCCGTGCGTGCACGTTGGACAGGTGCACCTCCACGGCCGGCAGGCCCACGCCAGCCAGGGCGTCGCGCAGCGCGTAGCTGTAGTGCGTCAGCGCCCCCGGGTTGATGAGGATGCCCTGGGCCCAGGCGCGCGCCGCGTGCACCAGGTCGATCAGCTCACCCTCGTGATTGGACTGCCGGGCGCGCACCTCGGCGTCCAGGCCGGCAGCCTCGCGCTGCAGCCACGCGTCGATGGCGGCCAGGGTCACGCAGCCGTACACCGCGGGCTCGCGGCTGCCGAGCAGGTTCAGGTTAGGTCCGTGCAGCACCTGGATCTGACAAGCCACCGTCGCCTCCTCCCGCGCCGTTCACGCCGCCGGCCAGCCGGCCTGCTCCGCCTCGTGGAGGACGAGAGCCGCCAGCACCAGGCAGGCCGTCTCGACTCTGAGCACGCGTGTGCTCCACGAAAACGCCACGCCGCCGGCGGCCTCGACGCTGGCGCGTTCGGCGGGCGTGAACCCCCCTTCCGGGGCCGACCAGCAACGCCAGGCGCCGGCCGCGGGCGGGCGCCAGCAGCCGCGAGAGCGGCTGCACCGGTGCATCCGGGCTGGCCATCAGCAGCACGTGGTCCCCGGCCAGGGCCGCCACCGTCTGCGCCAGCGACGCGGGCGGATGCACCAGCGGCATGCGGCTCCGGCCGCACTGCTTCACGGCGGCCCTGGCCAGCCGCTGCCAGCGCGGCACCTTCTGGCCTGTCGCGGCGTGCACCGCCGTTCGCTCGCAGAGCAGCGGGCGAATGCTGTCCACGCCGATCTCCGTGGCCTTCTCGATCACCTGGTCGAAGCGATGCCCCTGGACGACGGCCGCGACCAGGCACAGGCGCGCCGGGCTCTCTCCCCATTCGGCGCGGCGCTGCTCGACCCGGCACTCCACGCGGTCGACGTCCACCTCGGCCACCGTGGCCACGAACGACAGCCCCAGGCCGTCCACCACCTCGATGCGGTCGCCGCGCCGGAGGCGGCGCACGCGCAGCAGATGGTGGGCCTCGGCCCCGCGGAGGGTGAGCCGCTCGCCAGCCACATCCGCCGCCTCGACCCAGAAACTAGGCATCGCCCCTGCCCCCAGCCACCACCAGACAGCCCCACTCGTTCTCCACCGCCGTCTCGCACCGAACGAGGCCCGCGGGCGCCAGCCGTCCGCCGAAGCTCTCCATCTCGCCGCGCAGCAGGCCCGCCAGCACCAGCCGTCCGGCGGGTGCCAGGCACCCTGCCAGGGACGGCAGCAGCGGCTCGAGCACGCTGCGCTGGATGTTGGCCACGACGAGCGCGAAGCGCTGGCCGCCGGCCTGTTCGAGGCTCCCCAGTCGCAGATCGACGCGATCGGCCGCCAGGCCGTTCAGCGCGAAGTTCTCGCGCGCGTTGGCGATCGCCAGCGGGTCGGTGTCGAGGGCCAGAATCCTGCCCGCCCCGAGCCGCGCGGCCGCCACGGCGAGCAGACCGCTGCCGGTCCCCAGGTCCAGGCACGAACAGCCCGGGCGCACCAGGCGCTCCAGGGCGCGCAGGCACAGGCGGGTCGACTCGTGCGCGCCCGTGCCGAACGCCATCTTCGGGTCGATGGCGATGGCCAGTTGCGGCGCGCGCACGGCCACGGGGCACCACGAGGGATGAACGACGAGCCGCGGCGTGACCCAGATCGGCTCCAGGCCACGGCGCCACATCGCTTCCCAGTCCTCTTCGGCCACCGCATCGAAGCGCAGTGGACAGCGCACACCGAACCCCGCCAGCGCCGCCCTCAGCGACCTGCGGAGGCCCGCTGCCGGCGGCGAGTCCGCGAAGTACGCGATCACGCGCACGCCGCAGCCCTCGTCGACCGTCTCCAGGCCGCAGGTCCCCGCCTCGGCACACGCCGCCGCGACCAGCTCGACCTGGGCTGGCGGCACCAGGCACTGGCAGCGGCGCCACCAGCGCCGCCCGGGCCGACCGACCGCCGCCGTCGCACCCCCTGCGGGCGGCGCGATGGGATCGCCTCGGCCCGGCGTGGCCATCGCCGCCTCAGCCCGCCGCCGGCGGCGGCTGCAGGGCGGCGACGACGCGCTCGGCCAGCTCCTGGAACACCTTCGCCTGCGGGACCACCGCGTCCGCCCCCAGCAACGGGCGCCCCGCATCGCCGCTGGCACGGATATGCGGATCCAGGGGTATCTCGGCGAGGAAATCGAGGCCCAGTCGCTGCGCCGCGACGCGCCCGCCCCCGTGGCCGAAGACCTCGTGGCGCGCGCCGCAGTGCGGGCACAGAAGGTAGCTCATGTTCTCCACCATGCCGAGCACGTCCACCTCGACCTTGGCGAACATGGCGATGGCGCGCTCCACGTCCTGCAGGGCGACGTCCTGGGGCGTGGTGACCACCACGGCTCCGCCCAGCTCGACGCTCTGGCACAGGGTCAGCACCACATCGCCCGTCCCCGGCGGCAGATCGACCACCAGGAAGTCGAGCTGGCCCCAGCGCACCTGGCGGAGGAACTGCTGCGCCGCCTGGGCCAGCAGGGGGCCGCGCCAGATCACCGGCGCACTCCGCCCGGCCACCAGCCCGATCGACATCAGCGCCAGACCGTGCCGCCGCACGGGCTGGATCGTGCCGTCGGGATCGACGTGCGGCTCCTCGTGGACGCCCAGCAGGAGCGGCAGGCTGGGCCCGTAGAGGTCCGCATCCAGGAGGCCGACGCCGAAGCCCAGGCGCGCCAGCCCGAGCGCCAGACTCGCGGCGACCGTGGACTTGCCCACGCCGCCCTTGGCGCTGGCCACCGCCAGCACGTGGCGAACGCTGGCCAGCGCCTCCGGACTGGAAGCACGCACGGCCGGTTCCTGCATCGCCACCTCCCGAATGGGTGTCGACCCGCGCGCCCGGCGCGCCCGGGCCGCCCAACGCGCCCGGGGCCGGCCGCCGGCGCCGCCGCAGCGGCGGCCCCCAGGCCATCGCTGCGGCGGGGCGAGCCTGCCAGTCTCAGGCGCTGAATGCCTGGCGCATCTTGTCGAGGAATCCCTTGCCCTCGCGCTCGGCTCGCCGGCGCTCGAGCCGGCCCAGCTCCTCGAACAGCTCGCGCTCGCGCGGGTCCAGATCCTGCGGTGTCCACACCAGCACCTGGACCAGCTGGTCGCCCACGCCGCGTCCATCCACGTCGGGAATCCCCTTGCCGCGCAGCCGGAAGACGCGGCCCGACTGCGTCCCGGGCGGGATCCGCATGCGCGCGTGTCCCGTCAGCGTGGGCACCTGCACGTCGTCGCCGAGTGCTGCCTGGCTGAAGCTGATGGGAAGCTGCAGCACCACGTCATTGTCGTCCCGGGTGAACTGCTCGTGCCTCTTCTCCTCGATGAACACCAGGCAGTCACCCGGGGGACCGCCGCGGCGGCCAGCCTCGCCTTCACCGCGCAGCGGCAGGTAGTTGCCGGAACGGACCCCGGGCGGGATGCGGACGCTCAGCGTGGTGCGGCCCCGGACACGCCCCTCCCCACCGCATTCGGGACACGGCTGCTGGATGGTGCTGCCCTCGCCGCCACAGGCCGGGCAGGCCGTCACCGTCACCGTCTGCCCGAAGAACGAGCGCGACACCTGCTGCACCTGTCCCCTGCCGCCGCAAGTCGGGCAGCGCCTCTTGCCACTCCCCGGCGCGGCCCCGGAGCCGCCGCAGGCGCCGCAGCGCTCCAGGCGGCTCAGACTGATCTTCTTCTCGACGCCCGTCGCGATCTCCTCGAGGGTGAGCTCGACCTTGACCTTGAGGTCGCGACCGGCCGGCGGACCCGCCGGCTGCCGCCGAGCACGGTGCCCGCCACCGAACAGGCTCCCGAAGAGATCGCCGAAGATATCCTCGAAGTCGCTGGCATGGCTGAAGTCGGACCACTGGAAGCCGCCGCTGCCGAAGCTGCCCTCGACCCCTGCATGGCCGAAGCGGTCGTACTGGACCCGCTTCTCGCGGTCGCTGAGGACTTCGTACGCCTCCGAGGCCTCCTTGAAACGCTCCTCTGCCGACGGATCGTTGGGGTTGCGGTCCGGGTGGTACTTCAGCGCGAGCTTGCGGTAGGCGCCCTTGATATCGCCCTCGGTGGCGTCCCGCGGCACGCCCAGGACCTCGTAGTAGTCTCGCTTTGCCATCTATACTCTGGGGGCGTGGCCCGCCGCGGCGTCACTGCCTGGACTTGCTGACGATCACGCGCGCCGGCCGCACCAGTCTCTGGTTGAGCAGGTACCCTGTCTCCGTCTGCTCGATCACGGTGCCGGGCGGGTGCTCGGCGCTGTCCAGCTCCAACATGGCTTCGTGCACGCTGGGATCGAACGGTTCGCCAACCGCCTCGATAGGCGTCAGTCCGTAGCTCCTGAGCGCGTCGAGCAGCTGCGTTCTGATCAGCTCGACGCCCTGGCGCAGCGCAGCCGCGTCGGCGCTCTGCTGAGCCAGCGCTCGGTTGAGGTTGTCCAGCACGGGCGCGATGGCGAGCAGGACATCCCGGAGCGCTTCCTCGCGAGCCTCGAGGCGCAGCCGGGCGATCCGCTTCCGCAGGTTGTCGAGCTCCGCAGCGGTCCGCAGCAGGCGGTCGTAGTTCTCCGCCGCCTTGGCCCGCTCCTTCTCCAGCTCCAGGCTCAGATCCGGCGGCGGTCCAGCCGGCTCCTGGCCGGTCGTGGCAGTCTCCGCAGCGGCCGGTGCAGGCGCCGGCGCCGCTGCGCCGGCGCTCTGGTCCGGCTCGCAGGGCTCGGCGGCGGGTGGTGCAGTGTCGGTCTGCGGCAACACGGACTCCTCCATCCTCCTCCGACTCCTCTCCCCTCTTCGAGGTCTGGGTCGTGGCTCGAGCGTGGCCCGAAGGCGGGTACCACACCAGGTCGCCAGGCCTGGCGGCCGAGCGCAGGCGCGGTTTTCAGGTAACCAATTATAGAATCGATAGATGCGCTGTCAAGCTATCCCTCGCCCGCACGCCCCGCCGGCCGACCGCCCGCGGTCTGGGCACCCGTGGTGGGCACCATCCATGCCCGCGCCACGCGGGCCCGGCGCTTCGGCCGACCCGATCCAGCCGCGGCAGCGCGGCTCAGCCGAGCTTCGGCGCCGAGCGCGCCAGCCGCGCGAGCATGGCCGGCGAGACGGAGTACCCGGCCGCCTGCCACGCCAGCAGCACGGCGCCGAGCACGGGCGGCAGCAGCGCCGGCCGCTTGTGCACCTGCACGCCCTCGGCAGCGGCAGCCGCGGCCACGTGGCCCCACAACCGCCTCTGGCTGCGCAGGACCCCTCCGGCACACGCCACCGCTACCGGCGACGGAAGCGCCAGCCGGCGCGCCACGGCGGCGACCTGCCGGCCCAGGAGCGCCCCCTGGCAGGCGACGATCTGGCGGGCCGCCGCGTCGCCGGCGGCCGCCGCCCGCAGCACCACCGGCGCCAGGGCGGCGATCCGCTCGCGGCCCAGCCTCCCGTCGTACAGGGGCGCGATCAGCGCGTCCCAGTCGCCCAGTCCGAGTTCGGCCAGCAGGGAGCCATCCAGACTGGTGGCGGGTCCCCAGCCGTCGCGGGCCCGGAACACCGCCTGCAGCGCGGCCAGACCCAGGGCGTAGCCGCTGCCCTCGTCGCCCAGCAGGGGACCCAGCCCCCCGGCGCGGACTTCCCGCCCATCGTCCCCCTTGCCGAGGACCATGGAGCCGGTGCCCGCGATGACGATGAGCCCGCCACGGCCGCCGTGCGCGCCCTCCAGCGCGGCCCGAGCGTCGCTGACCACCACGACCCTCCGGGCCCAGCCCCGCGCGCGCACCAGCGCGCCGATATCGGCCTGCTCGGCGGCGCGGCCGGCACCCGCCAGGGCCACGCACAGGGACAGCTGCTCGCCCGACGCGTCTGCCCCCAGCTCCGCCAGCAGGCGCGCCAGCAGGGCGCTCACCCCGTCGCGCCCGATGAGCTGGTAGTTGCCAGCCCCGGCCACGGCCCAGGCCCGGACCGCGCCTTCCTCCCCCACCGCCACCGCGCGGGTGCGCGTCCCGCCTCCATCCACGCCCACGAAGAGCACCGTCTCGCCTCCGAGGAATGCGCCGCAGCGTCCGGCGGCGCGCTCGGCCGGCGCCACCGCGCTCGGCGCTCGGAATGTACGCCGCGTGCCCTGCCCGCGCGCGTCGCGCGCCTCGCCCGCTGGCCGGCGCACAGGCTACGCCGTGGCGCCAGCGCCGGCAGGCGTTGCCGGGCGCGCTGCGCTGTTGTTAGATTGCCCGTGCGCCGCTTCGCCAGCCGGCGCGCCGCGAGCGGTCCTGCTGGCCGAACCGACCAGAGGAGGACGAGGACATGGACATGGGCGCACATCGCCGGGTCGCTGGACCGGCAATCCTGATTGCGGTCGTGGTGGCGCTGGCCACCGGCGCGGCTGCCGAGCAGACCATGACGGCCGCGGGCGCCGTCGGCTTCTACGCCGTGCAGCGGACGCCGACCCCGATCCGCGTCGACGGCAGCCTGGACGAGCTGGGCTGGCAACTGGCCGAGCAGATCAACGGTTTCCAGCGCATCCTGCACCAGTACGGGCGCATCGAGCGACCCACGCGGGCCAAGATGCTCTGGGACGACGAGGCTCTGTACGTCGGATTCGCCAACACCGACCCTGACGCCTGGGCGATCTGCGCCAGCGAGGACGATCCCATGTGGACCGAGGAAGTGGTCGAGGTGTTCATCGATCCAGACGGGGACGGTCAGGCCTACCTCGAGCTGGAGGTGAACCCGCTCAACGCCTGGGTGGATCTGCTGGTTCACCGCGCGCTGCCGCGACTCGCTGCGGACGCGGACTGGGACATCGCCGGGCTGAGGACGGCGGTCCAGGTCCACGGCAGCGTGAACGACTCGCTCGCCGCGGACACGGGCTGGACGGTCGAGATCGCCATCCCCTGGGCCGCCATGGAGGGCGCCATCGGCGGGGGCGGCAGACCGAGACCGGGCGACGAGTGGCGCCTGAACCTGTACCGCATCGAGCGCACGGGCGGCAGGCGGCTCAAGCAGCAGATCGATGCCCTGCAGGCCGAGACGAAGCCGCTGCTGGACCAGGTGGAGGCGCGGCTGTCGACCTCGTCCGGCGCCCACCGCGACGAGACGGCGCTCACCCGCAAGCAACGCCAGGAGCTGACGCGCCTGCGGGAACGCCTCAAGCCGCTGGTGGCCCGGGCCGAGCCGCTGCAGAAGCTGTACGAAGACGGCACCGAGTACACCGCGTGGAGCCCGACCTGGCGACAGGGCTTCCATGACCCGTCTCGGTTCGGGGTGGTCCGCTTCGTGGAGTGAAGGCCGGAGGGCGGCGGCATGTTTCGCGCTTGCAGAGCCACGGCAGCGATCCTGTGGGCGGGCGTGGCGCTGTGGCTCCCCGGCAGGGCCGCGATGGCCCAGGGGAGTGGGGCGGCCGCCGGGGGCGACTCGCTGGCGGCCGGCGGCATGGTGGACATCGGTCCGTTCGCCATCGATCGCTACGAGTACCCCAACGAGCTGGGGGCCATGCCCGCGGTCAACGTCTCGTGGCTGGAAGCCGCCGCCCTGTGCGCGGCCTGCGGCAAGCGCCTGTGCACCGAGGCGGAGTGGCAGACGGCCGCAGCAGGCCCCGGCAACCTGCTGTTCGGGTACGGTGACGCGTTCGACGGCGATCGCTGCAACACCCCGTACCTGGCCGGTGGTGTGTGGCGGCACGACCGGGGCACGGCGGCCAGTGGCAGCTTCGCGGGCTGCAGCAGCGGATACGGCGTCCACGACATGATCGGCAACGTCTGGGAGTGGGTGGCCGACACCCTGGCCGCCTCGCCGGACGCCCGCACCGTGCGGGGCGGCTCGTGGTTCAACAGCGCCAACATGGCCAGAGCCGATGTGCGCTACGAGCGGCCCCTGCCGGCCGGATACCGCCTCGATCTGATCGGCTTCCGCTGCTGCCGGACGGTGGGGCCCGCTGACCCGGCCGCCGAACGCTGAGGCCGCCAGGTCGCTGGCCCTCGCCCGCGGGGCGGCGCCGCGGCCTGGAGCAGACTGGCACCTGGAGGAGCGATGTCCTGTCTCAAGGTGATCCGACTCGGGCACCCGGTGCTGCGCCGACCCGCGCGCCAGGTGCCGGCCGAGGCCATCGGCGGTGCAGCCATCCAGCGCCTCGTCGACGACCTGATCGAGACGATGGTCGAGGAGGACGGCATCGGGCTGGCTGCGCCGCAGGTCGGCCAGTCCCTGCGCCTGCTCGTGCTCGGGCAGCCCGCGGCTGGAGCCGGCCCCGACGCCGAGGCGATCCCGCTGCGAGTGCTCGTCAATCCGCGCCTGGTCGCCTGCAGCACCGACCGCGAGTGGGCCTGGGAGGGTTGTCTGAGCCTGCCCGACCTGCGCGGCCTGGTGCCGCGCGCCAGCCGCGTCGTGGTGGAGGCGGCGGACCGGCACGGCCAGCCGCAGCGCCTGGAGGCGGCCGGTTTCCTGGCGCGCGTGCTCCAGCACGAGATGGACCATCTGGAGGGCATCGTCTACCTGGACCGCATGCCCGACCTGCGCCAGCTGGCCTTTCTCGACGAGTACGGCCGGTACTGCCAGACGCAGGCCCCTGACGCGCCGGCGGCGGCCGCGCAGGACGACGCCCGGGGTGCGCAGCGATGAGCGGCGTGCGCATCCGCCCCTACGGGCCCGAGGACCTGGAGGCGCTCAAGGAGATCACCGCGGCGTGCTTCGAGGGCGTGTCGATCGATCGCAACATCGAAGCATGCTTCGGCCTGATCGGCGGCCATGACTGGCGCTGGCGCAAGCTGCGGCACATCGACGACGATGTGGCCGGCCAGCGGGCTGGCGGCGTGCTGGTGGCTGCGGACGGCGAGCGCGTGGTGGGTTTCGTCACGACCCGCGTCGACGGCGAGAGCCGGATCGGCTGGATTCCGAATCTGGCTGTCAGGCCCGAGTACCAGGGACAGGGGCTGGGGCGCCGGCTGCTGGAGGCCGCCCTCGACTATCTGCGCGCCCAGGGCATGGAGTGCGTCAGGATCGAGACGCTGGCGCAGAACCAGATCGGCATGCGGCTGTACCCGAGCCTGGGATTCCGGGAAGTCGCGCGCCAGATCCACTACGCGATGCGGCTGTAGGCCATGGAGAGGCTCAAGGAGTTGGCGGCGCGTCGCGCCGTCCAGTTCATCGAGGACGGGATGGTCGTGGGCCTGGGCTCCGGCACCACGGCAGCCTGGGGCATCCGCGCGCTCGGCGAGCGAGTGGCCGCCGGCCTGCGCGTGACCGCGGTGCCCACATCGGAGGCGGCCGCCAGGCTGGCGCGCGCGTGCGGCATCCCGCTGGCAACGCTCGAGCAGTGTCCCCGGATCGACCTGACCTTCGACGGGGCCGACGAGGTGGACCCGGCCCTGAACCTGATCAAGGGCCTGGGCGGAGCCCTGCTGCGCGAGAAGCTCGTGGCCACGGTGACCGCCCAGGAGATCATCCTGGTCGACCCCTCCAAGCTGGTGGACCGACTCGGCACGCACGCTCCCGTCCCTGTGGAGATCGTGCCGTTCAGCTGGCCGCTGGTCCGGCGGGCGCTCGACCGGCATGACGTGGAGGCGACGCTGCGCCGGGAAGGCGACCAGCCCTTCGTCACGGACAACGGGAACTACATCGTCCACTGCCGCTTCGCCGCCGGCATCGCGGCGCCGGGGGACGTCGCAGCCTGGCTGGACGGGATCCTCGGGGTGGTGGCGAACGGCCTGTTCGTCGGCCTCGCCGACATGGTCGTCGTGGGTCAGGCCGACGGCGACTGCCGCATCATCCGCAAGCAGTGAACGCCGAGGGCGCGGCGCGCGGCGCGCGCGCCGGCTGGCAGACTCCGGCCTTGCCGACGGAACCGGCACATGGA
>CAZPXM010000128.1:0-11376 GCA_964591015.1 uncultured Gemmatimonadaceae bacterium | reverse complement strand
GGCCGCCGGCGGCCAGCGTGGTGTAGGCCTGCAGGGCGAGGTTGGCGGGCGAAGGGATCGTGGTGGTGGGTCGGATCTGGTTGGACGAGACGATGTTCCAGAATGGCAGGCCGTGCCGGAGCGCCGCCGCGCGGACCTCCAGCAGATCGGCGAAGTAGCGCGCCGCGCGGCCGGCGTCCTGCAGGTCCATGGAGTACTGCACCATGTAGTTATCGTAGCTGAGCAACTGGGGTCGGACCTCGGCGACGAACCGCTCCAGATAGGAGCGGAAGCTGTCGGCCTCCAGTTGCGACGTGTCGGGCGCGCCGATCGTCGCATAGCCGGGAAACAGATTGATGTAGGCCAGCTTGCCGGGGGCGTGCTGGCGGACCGCGGCCACGCCTGCGGCCAGCTTGGGGAAGAGCGTGGCCCCGGGTTCGTCGAGCAGATAGTAGCCGAGGATGGCGTCGCTGGCGCCGGCGTCCTCGATCGACTGGCGGACGAACGCCTCGATCTGCGCGGGCGGCAGGGCCTTCCATTCCTCGCGCGTGAGCGGGCCGCGGCTGGCCGTGCCGAACACGAGGGCCTTCATGCCGTACGCCTCGCACTCCGGCAGGTCACCCGGCTTGACGAAACCGGCCACGGTGAAGTGGCACTCCGCCATGCTGGCGATGCCCTGCCGCGGGCGTGCCGCCCCGTCCCAGCCATGCAGCGGGTCCCAGGGCATGATGGGGAAGAACTCGGGTGGCGTCTGCAGCGGCTGCAAGGCTGATGTGGCCATGGCGCGCAGGTCCTCTCGTGGCGTGTTCGCGCAGCGGCGTGCCTGCCGAGCACGGAGCGTGGGCAGCGACAGCGCCCAATCTGCATCGGCAGCGACACCCTCGCCAGCGGCGCGCGGCCGCGGCGCGCGGCCGCGCTGCTGCCCGCTGCCCGGCCGCCGGGCCGGCATCTGTTGCGGCCAGCAGCTCGGCCTTAGCTTGTGACCACGCGCCGCAGCCGGCCCACGCGAGGAGGCAGCCATGAGCGGCATGCTCGAGCTGGTCACGGTGTTCGCCGCCCGGAAAGACGGCTTTCCGGTCTGTCGCATCCCCTCCTTGCTGGCGGCCGCCGACGGCACGCTGCTGGCGTTCTGCGAAGGGCGCCAGGACGGCGGCGATCACGCCAGCAACCGGATCGTGCTGAAGCGCAGTCACGACGGTGGCCGCACTTGGGAGCCGGCGCGCGTGATCGCTGCCGCCGGAGCCGACAGCCTGAACGACCCGAGTGCGGCGCTCGACCGGCGCACGGGGCGGCTCGTGCTGCACTACGCGCGCTTCGCCGCCGGCTTTCACACCGACCGGGCGGTACCCGGCTACGACCATCCGCGCGCCTCGGCCAACTACGTCATCGTCAGCGACGATGCCGGCGCGTCGTGGTCGGCGCCCAGCGAGGTGACGCGCCAGGTGAAACGGCCCACGGTGCGCTGCACAGTGGTGACCTGCGGGATCGGCATCCAGCTGCGTCGCGGGCCGCACGCCGGGCGTCTGGTGCACGCGGCCTACCAGTTCGGCGGCAGGCACGAGCACGAGGCGTACGCAGTCTTCAGCGACGATGGCGGTACCACCTGGCGGATGGGTGCGGTCGCGGCGGGCACCGACTGGGCCGCCGAGCCGCAGGTCGTGGAGCTGGCGGACGGGCGAGTGATGATGAACGTCCGCACGCGCACCGGGTGCCGCAAGGTGGCGTTCAGCGCCGACGGGGGTTCGACCTTCACCGACCTGGCCGACGATCCGGCACTGATCGAGCCCGGGTGCCAGGCGTCGATCTTCCGGGCCGGCGATCCCCTGGACGGCCAGCCCAGCCTCCTGCTGTTCTCCAACCCGGCGTCCCGGACCGAGCGGGTGAGCGGCACGGTCCGCCTCAGCCTCGACGAGGGAGCCACGTGGCCGCTGGCGCGCCCGCTGTACAGGGGCGGCTTCGCCTACTCCTGCCTGGGCATGCTCCCGGACGGCACGCTGCTGTGCCTGTTCGAGGCCGACGAGTACCAGCGCATCGTGCTGGCGCGCTTCGCGCCGGCCTGGCTCCAGGCCGGGCAGACCCGCTCGTGAGTCGCGGCACCTTCGGCGCCTTGCTGGTCGTCTCCGTGCTGTTCGGCGCGGCCGGCGGCATCTACGAGTTCGTCCTGCCCTACTATCTGGCCGGCCGCGGGCTCTCGTTCGTGCACATGGGGTTCGTGTTCGCGCTGTCGACCCTGGCGATGTTCGCGGTGCGCCTGGGGCTGGGCAACCTCGCGGACCAGTGGGGCAGCAAGCGGCTCTACCTGCTGGCGCTGAGCAGCGTCGCCCTGGCTTGCTTCGGCACGCCGCTGACCGCCAGCCTGGGCGCGCTCGTCCTGCTGAAGACGGTGCGCGAGATCGGCGTGCTGGCGCGCGACACGGCCCACCCGATTCTCCTGTACGCCGAGACGCGCACGCGCTTCGCCGACTTCATCGGCAAGACCCGCGGCGCCGAGGCGCTCTTCCAGGCGGTGGGCACCTTCGTGGCGGGCATGGGGATCGCGATGGTCGGCGCCGGCGGCGCGATGTGGCTGGCCGGTGCCTCGCTGGGCGCCGGGGCGGTGCTGCTGGCCCTGGGGGTCCGCGCCGGGCGCGCGGCGCCTGTTGCCGCTGCCGGCGCGGGACGCCTGTTCCGCTTCGACCTGCCGCGCAACCTGCGCGTGATCATGGCCTCGGGCTTCGTCTTCTCGGCGGGTCTGAGCACGAGTCACTGCTTCATCATGCCGCTGTTCTTCAGCGGCAAGTTCGCGGCCAGCCCCGGCGCGGTCGCCAACGTCATGGTGATTCACCGACTGACCTCGGTGGCGCCGCTGCTGCTGGCGGGCTGTCTGCCGGTGCGGCACTACCGCGCGATCTACATCGGCGCCATGGTGTTCGAAGGGCTGAGCATCGCCGCGGCCGCCTATGTGCCCTCCTTCGCCGGCGCTGCGGCCGTCTGGCTGCTGCACGATCTGCTCGGGGCCGGCCTGTGGATCCCGATCCAGAGCGCGATCATCCAGGACGAGTGCCGGGAGACTTCGCGAGGGCTGGACCTGAGCAAGACCCTGGCCGTGGCGGCACTCGGCGGAGCCATCGGTCCGGTCGTCGCGGGGTATCTCAGCGAGGTGTCGCTGGATGCTCCCTTCGTGGTCAGCGGGGTTCTGGTGGCTGCCTCGGCGGGACCACTGGCCGCTCTCCGCCTCGGCGGGCGCCCGGCACACGGGCCGCCGGCGGCGGTGGCGGCGGCACAACCCGCTCCCCGACCGGCAGCGCCGCGGGGCGTCGCCTGATCGAGATTCCCGGCAGCAGCCAGCCCCGGCGCCGCGGGTCCCGGCAGCCGCGCCTACTCGGCGAGCTGCTGGCCGCTCTTCAGGTCGAGGCACCTGACGCGATTGCGGCCGTCCGCCTTGGCCTGGTACAGACAGCCGTCCGCTGCGGCGAACAGGTCGGACGGCGACCAGCCGTGCGTCGGCACCACGCTGGCGGCGCCGACGCTGACCGTGACGTGGTCTGCCACCGTGGAGCGTTCGTGCCGCAGACCCAGGGCTGCCACGCGCTGACGCATCATCGTGGCCACCCGCAGGGCGCCGGTGGCACTGGTGTCCGGCAGGATGATGGCGAATTCCTCGCCGCCGTACCGAGCCACCCTGTCCGCGGCCCGCTGCACCGACTGAGACAGGGCCTGGGCGACCTGTTTGAGGCACTCGTCGCCCTGCGGGTGTCCGTAGTGGTCGTTGTAGGGCTTGAACAGGTCGATGTCCACGACGACGGCCGCCAGGGGGCTGGCGGCCCGCTCCGCGCGCCGCCACTCGCGTTCCAGCGCCTGGTCGAACCAGCGGCGGTTGGCGACCCCGGTCAGCCCGTCGACCATGGATAGCTCGGTCAGGATGTCCCGTTGCCTCTTGAGCTGGAGGTGGGTCTTCACCCGGGCGCGGACGATGGGAATGCTGAACGGCTTGGTGATGTAGTCGACGGCGCCCAGGTCCAGGCCCCTGGTCTCGTTCTCCTCGGCGACCATCGCGGTGATGAAGATGATCGGGATGGCCTGCGTCCTGCGCTCGGACTTGAGGGCATGGCAGACCTGGTAGCCGTCCATGCCGGGCAGGACGACGTCCAGCAGGATCAGGTCGGGCGGCGGCGAGCTGGTCATGGCGATGTCGATGGCGGCCGGGCCATCGGGAGCGCACAGAATCTCGCATTCCTGCTGCAAAGCGGCCTGGAGGATCCTCACGCTGACCAGATCGTCGTCGACGATGAGCACTACCGGCCTCGGCTCCGTACCGCTCATGGGAGTCTACCTCCTCGATGGCCCCACCGCCACGCCCCTCGCCCGCGCGACGACCAGCCAGTCCACGGTGCGAAAGTGCAGCCATCAGACAGGGCACGGTGCCATCCGGGTGCCCGGCACCGGCGACAAGCATGCCCGCCAAGGTGGCAAAAATTCCGGTATCGTGTCAAGTCCGCCGTCGCTTCGGCCTCGATGGGTGCCGCCGCCGTCGCGCTCGTCCGCCGTTCTGGTGCAGCCAGCGCGCTGGCCGTACATTGTCGGCGCCTGCGGCTGCAGCCCGCCCGTCCAGACAGCGGCCGGCGGCGGGACGGGCGCCTGGCCGCCGGTGTTGGCGTGCTGGCGCCGTCCGGCCGTGGCTCAGGAGGCGGGAGGGGACATGTCGACCCATCTCGAGCAGGCGCTGCGGCAGGACCTGGACCTGATCCGGAGCCAGGTCCTGGAGATGGGAAGGCTGGCCGAAGGTGCGCTGCGCACCGTGGTGCGGGCGATCGTCGAGTGGAATCGGCAGTGGGCGTACGCCGTGATCCTGCGCGACCGCTTCATCGATGCCATGGAGAACGGCCTGGACGAGCGGTGCCAGAAGTTCCTCATCCGGCATCAGCCGGTGGCCGGCCAGCTCCGGTACGTGTACGGCGTCATCAAGATCAACAACGAGCTCGAACGCATCGGCGACTACGCCAAGAGCATCGCGCGCCAGTTCCTCGCGATCAGCTCCATCGAGCCGGCGCCCCCCTGTGACGAGCTGGTGAAGATCGCCGACCTGTCGATCCCCGTGCTGCGCAACGCGCTGCAGGCCTTTGCCGACCAGGACGCGGAGCTGGCCCGGGTGACGCGGGCCAAGGAGAAGGGCAAGGCGATCGACAACCTGCGCACCCAGATCCACGGCGACCTCGTCCAGCGCCACGCCCAGGGCAAGCTCCACTCGGGGGCCCTGACGCCTCTGATGACCATCGCCAACCGCTTCGAGCGGGTGGCCGACCAGGCAGGCAACATCTGCGAGGAAGTCGTGTACATGTGCACGGGCGAGGAGGTCCGCCATCGCGAGGAAGTGGTGCTGCGGATCCTGTTCGTCGACGAGCGCGATGCCTGCCGGGCGCAGATGGCCGCGGCCATCGGCAATGCGCTCGGGCTCGAGCGCGTGGAGTTCAACAGCGCGGGGGTCCAGCCCGGCAGACTCGATCCGCGCACGGTGCGCTTCATGGCGGAGAAGGGCATCGACATCTCGCAACACACGCCCAAGTACCTCGGCCAGATCGTGGATCTGGAGCACTGCGCGGTGATCATTACGCTCGGCGAGGAGGCCCGGGATCTGAACCTGCCTCCCGGCAACACGGTCAACATCGGCTGGGAGGTCGAGCCGCCCTACCGGCATTCGGGATCCGAAGAGGAGATTCGCGCGGTCTACGAGCGGACCTACGAGTACCTGCAGACTCATATCCACGATCTGGTGCAGGCGATCTTCGGCGAGCAGCAGGCGGAACGGGAGCGACGCTGATGGGCGGTCGCGCCATCGCGCTGGCGCTGGGGGCTGCCATTGCCGGCGCGGCGCTGCTGGGCGCGGCGCTGGGCGGCTGCGGCGCGCGCCAGGGCTCGCGGGCGGCGACCCGCCAGGTGATTCAGAACCTCGGCTCCGACACGATGGTGAACCTGGCGCAGGCGTGGGCCGAGGAGTACGCGCGGGTGGACACCACCGTGTCCGTGGAGGTCTCGGGCGGCGGTTCGGGGACCGGCATCGCGGCGCTGATCGCGGGCACGGTGGACATCGCCAACTGCAGCCGGCCGATGACCGCGGCGGAGGAGGAGCGGGCCCGGCAGAACACCGGCAAGGTGCCGCGCCACTTCACCGTGGGGTACGATGCGCTGGCGGTCTATGTCCACCGCGACAACCCGCTGGTCGAGATCACTCTGGAGCAGCTGGCCGACATCTACGGCGAGACGGGCCAGACCACGCGCTGGTCGCAGCTCGGCATCGCCAACTCGGCGTGCCGCAGCGACCAGATCATCCGCGTGAGTCGCCAGACCAATTCGGGCACGTACGAGTACTTCCGGGAGGCCATCCTGGGCAAGAGCGGCGATCTGCGGCTGGGATCGTACGACCTGCACGGCTCGAAGGACGTGGTGGAGCTGGTGGGCAGCACGCCGTGCGCCATCGGTTACAGCGGCATGGGCTATGCCACCGAGAAGGTGAAGACGCTGCGCGTGGCCAGGAAGGCCGGCGATCCCTTCTACCTCCCGACGGTGGCCTCAGCGCTGGACGGCACGTACCCGATCGCGCGGCCGCTGTTCATGTACACGCTCGGGCCGCCGCAGGGGGCGGTGGCGCGCTACCTGGCCTGGGTGCAGTCCCCTGCCGGACAGCGGATCGTCGCCGAGAACGGCTATGTGCCGTTGCCCCCGGGGGACCGCTAGGCCGGTGCCGCCCGCACAGGAGAGCCCATGAAGTTGCCGGAGCGTCTGCGCCGGGAGAATCTCGGCGAACGGCTGATCGAGGCGCTGATCCGTGTGTGCGGCGTCAGCGCGATCCTGTTCGTGTTCGGCATCTTCTTCTTCGTCTGCCGCGAAGGCGCCGATTTCATGTTCGGCCGCCTGAGCTGGCGGCAGTTCCTGCTGAGCACCGCGTGGTATCCGACCTCGGTGAGCAACAAGCGCTACGGGGCGCTGGCGCTGATCGCGGGCACGGCGAGCGTGACCGCCCTGGCCATGGCCATCGCGGTGCCATTCGGCCTGGGCGCGGCCATCTATGTGTCCGAGTTCTGCCCTCCTCGTCTCAAGGAGGGCTTCAAGGTGGTCATCGAGCTGCTGGCTGCCATCCCATCGGTGGTCTGGGGCTTCATCGGTCTGACGATGATGAACCGCCTGATCATCGCGGTCTTCGCGGTTCCCATCGGCCTGACGGTGCTGAACGGCGGCATCATCCTGGCGCTGATGAGCGTGCCGATCATCGTCTCGATCGGCGAGGACGCCCTGAAGGCGGTCCCTGACTCCTACCGGGAGGCCGCCGAGGCCCTCGGAGCGACCCGGTGGCAGGTGGTGTGGCGCGTGCTGCTGCCGGCGGCCAGGAACGGCCTGCTGGCCGCGGTGCTGCTGGGCGTGGGGCGCGCCGTGGGCGAGACCATGGCCGTGCTCATGGCGACCGGCCATTCGGTGCGCATACCACACGGCGTGTTCGATTCGGTGCGCACCCTGACGGCCACCATCGCCGCCGAGCTGGGCGAGGCGCCGGTCCGCTCGGACCACTACCAGGTGCTGTTCGTGATCGGGGTGCTCCTGTTCACGATCACCTTCGCGGTGAACCTGGCCGCCGACCTGATCGTCAAGGGGATTCGCCAGCAGTGACGTCGCCAACCGAGGCTGCCGCGGCGCGGGTGTTCGCCGAGACCGCGCAAGGGCGCCGGAACCGGCTCGCCGAGACGGCGGCCAGGACCGTCTTCCTGCTGATGTCAGTGGTCATGATCGTGCCCCTGCTGGTGACGGTGGGGGCCCTGGTGTACAAGGCGCTGCCCGCCCTCTCGCTGGATTTCCTGCTGACCAACCCGTCCCGAGGCATGCGCGCCGGGGGCATCTGGGCGCCTTTCCTGGGAAGCCTGTACCTGGTCGTGATCTCGCTGCTGATCGCCGCCCCCATCGGCGTGCTCGCCGCCGTGTACCTGAACGAGTACGCCCGCGACACCTGGCTGACGCGCCTGACCAATCTGGCCGTGGTCAACCTGGCCGGCGTGCCCAGCATCGTGCACGCGCTGTTCGGGCTGGGGGCCTTCGTGCTGTTCGCGGGGATCGGGCGCAGCGTGCTGGCGGCCTCGTTGACGCTGGCGATCATGACCCTGCCGGTGATCATCGCCAGCACCAAGGAGGCGCTGGGTGCGGTGCCCATGGCCTTCCGCGAGGCGTGCTGGAATGTCGGGGCGACGCGCTGGCAGACGATCCGCAGCATCGTCCTGCCGAACTCGATCAGCGGCATCCTCACGGGCATCATCCTGCAGGTCTCGCGGGCCGCCGGCGAGACCGCGCCCATCATGTTCACCGGGGCGGTGTTCTACAAGGCCATCCCCGAGGGGGACCTGTTCGCCTACGGCCTGTTCGACCAGTGCATGGCGCTGTCGATGCACCTGTTCACGATCTCCACGCAGGTCCCCAACGTGCCCGAGGCCGTGTCGTACGGCACCGCCGTGGTCCTGCTGGGCACCGTGCTGTCCGTCAACGCGCTGGCGATCGCGCTTCGCTACTACCTGCGGTCGCACCAGCGCTGGTAGCGCCGTCCTGCCACGCTCGCGTCCACCGATCGCCATGCAGCCAACCGACCCCAAGCTCAGGCTCGTCGATCTGGCGGTGGAGTTCGCCGGCAAGCCGGCCCTCCGGGGGATCACCCTGGACGTGGGGCGCAACGAGATCCTGGGCATCATCGGCCCGGCGCGCTCCGGCAAGACCACGCTCCTCAAGGCGATCAACCGCACGCTCGAGTTCATCCCCGAGGCGAGAGTCCGGGGTGCGGTGCTTATCGACGGAGAGGACGTGTACGGGATGCGCAACGTGTACCAGCTCCGTCGCCGCATCGGCATGGTCTTCCCGCTGCCCGTGGGCCTGCCGCTGACCATCTACGAGAACGTGGCCTTCGCCCCGCGGGCGGCCGGGGTCCGCGACCGCGCCGAACTCGATCGGCGCGTCGAGAGCTGCTTGCGGCAGGCGGCCCTGTGGGACGAGGTCAAGGATCGGCTCCATCACCTGGGCACGCGCCTGTCGGGCGGGCAGCAGCAGCGCCTGACCATCGCCCGCGCGCTGTCGCACGAGCCGGAGATACTCTGCCTGGACGAGTTCTCCATCGCCGTGGATCCGGTGACGACGATGCGCATCGAGGCTGTGCTCCGCGAGCTGCGGGCGCGCATGACCATCGTCCTGGTCACCAACCTCGTGCACCAGGCACGCCGTCTGGCGGACCGCACGGCCTTCTTGCTGAACGGCGCGCTGGTCCAGGTGGACGCGACGGAGCGGATCTTCTCCGACGATCCAGGAAACCGGCTCACGCAGGCGTACGTGAGCGGGAGCTTCGGATGAGCGCGGCGGTGGCGCACAGCATCCAGACCGAGCGGCTGAATCTGTGGTACGGCGATTTCCAGGCGCTGATCGACGTCAACATGCGCGTGACCGAGAAGGCGATCACGGCGCTGATCGGGCCGTCCGGCTGCGGCAAGACGACGCTGCTGCGCTGTTTCAACCGCGTCAACGAGCGCTACGCGAAGGTGAAGATCACCGGACAGATCCGCCTGCTGGGGAAGAACATCTACGACGCGGACGTGTCGCTGCCGGAGCTGCGCAAGACGGTGGGCATGGTCTTCCAGCGCCCCAACCCGCTGCCGATCTCGGTGTACGAGAACGTCGTCTTCGGCCTGCGCGTGCACTCCGGTCTGCGGGCGCTCGGCCGGGGAGAGACCGACGCGCTGGTGGAGCAGGCGCTGCGCGAAGTGCTGCTGTGGGACGATCTGAAGGACCGGCTGCACGCCCGGGCCACCTCGCTGCAGCTGGAACAGCAGCAGAAGCTGTGCATCGCCCGGCTGCTGCCGCTCAAGCCGCAGGTGATCCTGATGGACGAGCCCTGCTCCGCGCTGGATGCCGCGGGGACGCGCGCCGTCGAGGAGCTCATGCTCGAGCTGGCCGGTCGCTACACCATCCTGATCGTCACCCACAACATGGCCCAGGCGCGGCGCGTCAGCGACGAGTGCCTGTTCATGCTGCTCGGCGAGGTGATCGAGCACCGCCCCACGGCCGAGCTCTTTCTGACCCCCAAGGACCCGCGCACCGCCGAGTACATCGAGGGGCGGTACGGCTGAGGCGCGGCCGGCGGGCAGTCCGCCGCGGGCGGTCCCCGCGACGAACCGGCCGGCCGCCCCGGCGGCACGCGGCTCAGATGCTGAGCGCGGCCACCCGCTTGAAGCCGGGCTTGGCCATGATCTGCGCCAGCGCGGCGGCGGGCGCCGGCTTGTTGATCCTGAGGACGGTCAGCGCCTGGCCGCTGCGCACGTCCTGCGGTGCGCGCACGTCGATGATATTGATGCCGTGCTCGGCCATGGTCTGGGTGATCGCCGCCAGCATCCCCGGACGATCCTCGTACGCCGCCAGCACGCTGTGCCCGGTCGGCTCGAAGTACAGGCGATCGAAGTCGTTGATCCGCGAGATCATGGGCACGCCCTCGGCCACCGTGCCGCGGACGCTGCACTGGTTGAACTGGCGGTTGCTGCCCTCCATCAGATCGATGGTGATCGAGTTCCCGTAGCCCTTCGCCTGGTCCGCCTCGCGGCTGACGTAGGCGATGCCCTTCTCGGCCAGGTACTCGGTGGCCTGCTGGTAGTCGAACAGCGGGTCGAAATCAGCGCTCAGGCCCAGGACGATGGAACCGACCAGGTACTCCTCGTACTGCTTGAGGTCGCCGTACAGGCTGGTCTCGATGCGGCGGGGCTGGGCATCGCTGCCGAGGAAGGCGCGCGCCACGCGGGTCAGGTAGTAGGCCAGCAGCTGGTAGCGTTCGTCCAGGCCGACCGGCAGCGCCCGGTTGACGACGCAGGTGGTCACGCCGCGCTCGAAGTACGCGATCGTCTGCTCGGCAGCGCGCCGCGCCGCGGCGCTGTTGGCCTCGACGGTGCTGGCGCCCAGATGCGGCAGCATGACGTCCGCCAGGTCGGCCACGGACTTGGCGCCGGGCTCGTCCTTCGGGTACACGTCGTTGCAGAACAGCAGCCGCTTGGTGGCCTTCACGGCCCGCAGGTCGGCCTCGTTCACCACCCCCGCGCGGGCGCAGTTGACCAGCATCGCGCCGTCCTTCATCTCCTGCAGCAGCTCCCGGTTGACCAGCCCGCGGGTCTCGTCGGTCTCGGGAACGTGCAGGGACACGATGTCCGCGCGTGCGAACAGGTCGCGCAACGGACACAGCTCGACGTTCAACTCCTCGGCACGCTCGCTGGACAGCACGGGGTCATGGGCCAACACGCGGACCTCGAATCCAGCCAGCCGCTTGACCAGGAGCTGGCCGATGTTGCCCAGCCCGACGATGCCCACGGTCTTGCCGGTCAGCTCGCGCCCCATGAAGGCCTTCTTGTCCCACTTGCC
>CAZPXM010000127.1:0-11461 GCA_964591015.1 uncultured Gemmatimonadaceae bacterium | reverse complement strand
GTGCAGGCCTACAGCCGCGCCGCCGAACTGGCGCCCGAGGACGAGGCGATCCGCCGGAACCTGCTCGCGGCGCGGCGGCAGGCGGGCCGATGAGACGCGGCCGGCGCGTGGCGCGGCGCTGTGACCGGCACGCCGCCGCGCCCGCCGGCGCGCCAGCAGGCCGCCCCGGCGCCGGCAGGAGGGCGGCCGGGGCGGCGGGGCGCACGCTCGTGCTGGCGTGCGTGGCACTGGGCCCGGTGGCGGCGCAGCCGCCTCGGTTCGTCGAGGTGACCCGGTCCGCCGGCATCGACTTCGTGTACCAGAACGGCGCGACAGGCCGCAAGCACATGCCCGAGTGCATGGGCTCGGGGGCGGCGTTCTTCGACTACGACGGCGACGGGTTCCTCGATCTGTACATCCTGAACGGCGCCTATCTCGACAGCGTGCCGGCAGGACCGCCGCCGCGCAACGCGATGTTCCGGAACCAGGGAGACGGCACCTTCGCGGAGACCACCGACCAGAGCGGCACGGGGGACACCGGCTACGGCATGGGTGCGGCGGTCGGCGATGCCGACGCGGACGGCGACCTGGATCTGTACCTGAGCAACTACGGTCCCAACGTCTTCTACCGGAACGAGGGCGACGGGTCTTTCGCGGACGTGACAGCGGCCACCGGCACCCAGGACTCGGGGTGGGGCGCCAACGCTGCCTTCGTCGACTACGACAACGACGGCGACCTGGACCTGTACGTGGCCAACTACATGGACTACCGCCCGGACCAGCACCGCGAGTGCCGGCAGGCGATGGCCGTGGCCTATTGCGGGCCGCTGGCCTACCCAGGTCAGTCGGGCGTGCTGTACCGGAACGACGGGCAGTTGCGGTTCGCGGACGTGACGCGTCCGAGCGGCCTGTACTGGACCGAGGGCCGGCAGCTCGGCGCGGTGTTCGGCGACTACGACGACGACGGCGACCAGGACCTGTTCGTGCCCAACGACAGGGCGGCCAACTGCCTGTTCCAGAATCAGGGCGACGGGACCTTCGTCGAGATCGGCGCGGTGGCCGGGGTCGCCTACAACGAGGACGGGCTGGCCGAGTCGGCCATGGGCGCGGACTGGGGCGACTACGACGGCGACGGCCGCCTCGACGTCGTGGTGGCGACCTTCCAGTGGCTGCCCAATCGGCTCTACCGCAACGAGGGCAACGGGTTCTTCGCGGACGTCACCCAGGCCGCCCAGCTCGGGCGTGCCAGCCTGCCCTACCTGGGCATGACGGCGGCCTTTCTGGATTACGACAACGACGGCTGGCTCGACCTGTTCCTGGCCAACGGCCATCTGGACGAGAACGTGACGGAGTACGACACGGGCGCTCGCTACGCGCAGC
Organism: uncultured Gemmatimonadaceae bacterium; assembly: GCA_964591015.1. Taxonomy (GTDB): domain Bacteria; phylum Latescibacterota; class UBA2968; order UBA8231; family UBA8231; genus SLHA01. The sequence continues at coordinate 10,102 of CAZPXM010000127.1, read as the reverse complement.
GGAACCAGCTCTTCCGCAACCTGGGCGACGGCCAGTTCGCCGAGGTGACCGAGGCAGCGGGGCCCGGGCTGCGCGTGGAGCGCGTCAGCCACGGCGCGGCGTTCGGCGACTACGACAACGACGGCGACACGGACATCTTCGTGTCGGACTCGGCCGCGCCGCAGTGCACGCTGCTGCGCAACGACGGCGGCAATCGCCATCACTGGCTCGGCGTGCGGCTGCGCGGCAGGCGCAGCAATCGCGACGGCATCGGGGCCCGGCTGACGCTGAGCGCCGGCGGGCGCCGCCTGGTCCGGGAGGCGCGCAGCACGTACGGGTACCTGGGGGCCAACGACCTGCGCGTCCTCTTCGGCCTGGGGACGGCGGCGCGGGCCGACAGCCTGACGATCCGCTGGCCGAGCGGCGTGGCGCAGCTCGTCACCGGCCTGGCCGCGGACCGGTACCACGAGGTGATCGAACCAGCCGATTGACTCGCGCGGCACTGGCTGCCGGCGGGCAGCCAGGCCCTGCGCCGCAGTGCTGCGTGGCAGCCCGGGAGCCGTCCACGACGGACAAGCCATGGCAGAGACAGCCAGAACCCTGCAGGTATCGTGCGCCCAGCTGCACTGGGCCAGGTCCCTGGAAAGCAACCTGGAGCGCGCGCTGGCGTGCATCGACGAGGCCGCAGCAGCAGGCAGTCGGGTGTTGCTCTTCCCGGAGGCGAACCTCACCGGCTACTACTTCCCGTACCTGACAGAGCTGCCGCCGGAGCGCGTGGCCGCGGCGCTGGCGCGCGTGCAGCAGGCGGCCGCGGCGCGGCGGCTCTGGGTGATCGCGGGTACGGTGCGGCGCACCGCGGATCGCTTCCTCAACCTGGCGCACGTGATCGATCCTCAGGGCGACATCGTGCACGAGTACGCCAAGGTGCATCTGGCCGGTCGCGACGAGCGGCAGTACTGCCGGGGCGGCGACAAGCTCTCGCTGTTCGCGATCGACGGGGTGCTGTGCACGCTGGTGATCTGCCGGGACGGCCGCCATCCGGAGCTCTACCGGCTGCCGGCCATGGCCGGGGCGCAGATTCTCTTTCACCCGTCGTGCAGCTCGGACGCGATCGAGGCAGTGGCGTGGAAGCGCACCGCTGGACGGGCGCAGCAGCCGGTGGGACCGACGACGATGATGTTCCATGCGGTGGCCAACACGGTGGGCCAGTCGCCCGATGGGAAACAGACGTCCAGCGGCGGGTCGTTCATCCGCGAACCGGCCGGTCTGCCGCTGGCCGAGGCAGGCTGGTACCGGGAGGAGCTCATCACGGCGGTGCTCGAGCTGTCGCGGGCCACGCGCCGCTATGTGCTGGACAGCATGGCGGCGCCGCCGTTCCTGCGCGGCTACTGGGAAGAGATGGTGGCCGCGGTGCGGGCGCGTGCGGGGGTGCGGCCCGAGTAGGCGCGCGCGGGTGCGCCGCGGCAGTGCGGGCGAGGTGCGGCACAGCAGCCGCCGCGGCCCCCGGTCCCGGCTCGCTCGCGGCGCGTGCGGAGCGTGGAGCATGAGAGACGATGCGGGCCGGCAGTTCATGGCGCAGTCCCGGTATGCGCACCTCAGCGTTCCGGACCAGCAGCGAGGGATCCCCGCGCCGCCGCTGGCGTGGACGTTCGACCCGAGCCTGCCGCGCGTGCCGCTGCCGCCGGCCGCGGCGCTGGCGCTGGCGGGGTGCCAGCCGCGCGAGCTGATGGAGCAGCGCGCCAGTCTGCGGCACTACAGCCCGGCGCCGCTGACCGTGCTCGAGCTGTCGTTCCTGCTGTGGTGCACGCAAGGAGTGAAGCGGGTGGGGCCGGCGCACACGCTGCGCACCGTGCCGTCGGCCGGCGCCCGCCATCCGCTGGAGACCATGGTGTGGGCGCCGCGCGTGGGCGGGCTCGCGCCGGCGCTGTATGCGTACGAGGCCCTCCATCACCGGCTGGTGGAGTTGCGCCGCGACCCTGACCTGGGCGAGCGGCTGGTGGCGGCCTGCCATGGGCAGGCGTTCGTCGGCCGCGGCGCCGCCGTGTTCGTGTGGATCGCGGTGCCCTACCGGACCACATGGCGCTATGCCGAGCGGGGCTATCGGTACCTGCACCTGGATGCCGGCCACGTCTGCCAGAACCTGTACCTGGCAGCGGAGGCCATCGGCGGCGGCGCCTGCGCGGTCGCGGCCTTCGACGACGACGCGCTGAACGAGCTGGTCGCGGTCGATCCGCAGGAGGCATTCGTCATCTATGTGGGCGTGGTGGGCAAGCGGCCGGCGACTGCTTGACCTGCGGCGGAGCGGGTGGCGGTGGGCTGGCGGCGCCCTGGTGCTGGCGGTGCTGTGCGCCGCGGCCTACGGCCAGGCGGCCGCGCTGGGCTTCACCTACGACGACGAGGACTACCTGAACAACGCCCGGCGAGCGCACGCCGACCCGCGCCTGCTGGTGCGGCCGGCGATCCCCGGGCCGTGGGCATCGCGGGTGGGCGTCCACCTGTACATGTACCTGCTCTGGCCCCTGTTCGGCGCCCGTCCCGCTCCGTACCACCTGGCCAGCGTGGCGCTGCACTGGGCCAACGCGATCCTGCTGTGGCTGCTGGCTGCTCGTTCCCTGGGCCGCCCGTCGGTGGGATTCGCGGCCGCAGTGTGGTTCGTGGTCAGTCCGGCGCCCTACCGGGCGGTGCTGTGGATCTCCGCGGTGTCGCTGGTGCTGGGCATGACCCTGCTGCTGGCGGCGGTGCTGGCCGGACAGGCGTACGGCGCGCGGGGAGGCTGGTGGCGGCTGGGCGCCGCCGGCGCGCTGTTCGCGGGCAGCCCCCTGCTGCACCAGGCGTACGCGGCGGCGGCCGTGGTGCCCGCCGCGCTCGTGGGAGCGCGGGCCCCGCGGGCGGGCGCGTCGCGGCGGGCAGCATTGCTGGCGGCGTGCGTGGCGCCTGCTGCGGCCGTCGTGTTGCTCGAGCGCTGGCTGTACCAGGGAGCCTACACCGGGCAGGACACCTACCGCCTGTGGGGAGTGCACGTGCCCGTGAACCTCGCCGGGTACCTGGGCGGCCTGCTGGCTTCCCCGTGGGGGCAGGCGCTGGGTGCGACGGGGCGCCCGCCGGTGACGATGGCGCTGGGGGCGGCCGGCGCGGTGGCCGTGGCGCTGGCCAGCCGCAGTCGCCCGCTGCGACCGTGGACCCTGTGGGTGCTGGCGGGCATCCTGCCGTTCGCGTTCTGGAGGCGGCCGCAGCTGTTCGCCCGCTACTTCTACGCCGCGAGTCCGGGCGGCTGCGTGTTGCTCGCCGCCGCGGTTGGCGCGGCCGCGGAGAGCCTCGAGCGTCGCACGCGCGCCCCGGTCGCCCGCGTGGCGCTGGCCTGCGGGGTGTGCCTGGTGGCGGCGATCGGCATCTGCCAGGTGCGCCGGCTGCATGCGGTGCAGCTGTACGACGAGGGGAAGTACCTGCTTTTCGCCCGCCGCGAGCCGCAGCGCGCGATCGGCCGGCTGGAGGCAGCGCTGCGGCGCGACCCGAACGTGCCGGACAAGGTGCGGCTGTGGCTGGCCTGGGCATGGCACGAGAGCGGCGAGGACGCGGCGGCGCGCGCCGTCCTGGAGGAGCTGCTGCGGCGCACGCCCGGGCACGAACAGGCCCAGGCCCTGCTGGGGAGCCTGGCGGCGGCCCCGGCTGCTGACCAGGGAGATGGATCGCGATGGGAACCGTGAAGATCGGCGCGGTGCAGGCGCCCGTGGCGCTGGTGGACTTCCATCTGGAGCGGCTGGCCGCTGCCATCGACAGCGCCGAGGCGAACCTGGCAGCGGTCGCCGCTGCCGTGGACCGCGCGGGGGCTGCGGGTTGCGCGGCGGCCGTGCTCACCGAGGACACGCTGGGCGTCCACAAGTGGCTGGCCGCGCATCCGAGCCTGGTCCGTCCGGCGCTGCTCCGGTTGGTGCCGCGCCTGCTGGCCGACCTGGGAGCCGTGGCGGCCGCGCGTGGCCTGCACGTGGTGTGCGCCAGCGACGCGCTGGCCGGCGGCGCCGTCTACAGCACGGCGTTCCTGATCGGGCCGGACGGCGAACTGGCCGGCACGTACCACAAGGTGAACCTGCCGTACTGCGAGGCGGGCAGCCGCCGCCGCGGGACCGGCTACCCGGTGTTCGCCGCGGGCGCGCTGGGGCCGGTCGGCCTGCTGGTCTGCCACGACATGGTGTTCCCCGAGCCGCTGCGCTGCCTGGCGCTGGCCGGGGCCGGCATGGTCTTCGTGCCGACCATGGGTGCGGCCAGCATGGGAGCGGACGATCTCGGCGAGCTGGGCTTCCGCCTGCGCGCCGCGGACAACGGCGTATACCTGGTGGTGGCCTACCGGCGCGCCGGCAGCATGGTGATCTCGCCCCGGGGCGAGCTGCTGGCGCGCGGCGACGGCGAGCTGGTGGCGGCCGCCGTGGACCCCGCTGGCGGCCGCGAGGGCGGCAACGCCTTCGACACGCAGGCCGACTTCCGCGCGCGCCTGTTCCGCGAGCGGGTGCCCCAGAGCTACGGGCTCCTCGGCGAACCGCAGCCGCCGGTGCTGGCACGTCTGCCCGACAGCGGCTCGCCGGTGGCCATCACCCGGCGCGCGGCCGCGGTGATGACCCGCGGCGAGGACGAGTTCGCCGCCGCGGAGACGTTGCTGCGGGCGGGGGAGCGCGCCGCGGCGCGGCGCCTGTTCGAGCGGCTCTGCGAGCAGTATGCCGGCGCCTGGATCGAGCGCGCCGCGCGCCAGCGCCTGGCCACGCTCGAGACCTGAACGCAGCCTGGCGCGTGGCAGGGCATGCCCGCTGCGCGCGGCCGCGATGAGGAGGTGGAGCGTGCAGAAGCTGCTGTTCCTGGACTACCGGGAGGTGGAGGTGGCGCGCGGGTTCGCGCGCGAACCGCAGCCAGCCCGCAAGCACCGGGCCAACCCCCTGCTGCGCGCGGATCAGCCGTGGGAAAACGGCAACATGCAGCTGTACGGATCGGTGGTGAAGGACCCCGGCGGTCCTTTTCGGCTATGGTACTCGACCGTTGCCGCGCCCTGGTGCATCCGCGTGGGCTATGCGGAGAGCGACGACGGTCTGACCTGGCGGCGGCCGGCCCTGGACGTGCTGAGCTACCAGGGCCAGGCCACCAACGCCGTGATCGCGGCCGATGCGCACGGCATCGCCGTCATCCGCGACGCCGCCGACCCGGACCCGCAGCGGCGCTACAAGATGGTGGCCGGGACGGGCGACAGCCATTGCGTCCACGTGCTGTGCAGTCCGGATGGCCGCCGGTGGCAACCGCTCACCCGCGAACCGCAGATCCCGCACCATCCGGACTGCCCCATGGCCTTCTACCGCGAGGCGGACGGCCGCTACGTGGTCCATCACCGCGTGCGGCGCTGGGGCCGCCGGATCTGCCGGAACGAATCCTTCGATCTGCTGCACTGGGCCAGCGAGCCGCGCATGGTGCTCGAACCGGGCCCGGCGGATCCGCCGCAGACGCAGTTCTACGGCATGGGTGCGGCGCTCTACGGTCCCTATGTCCTGGGCACCCTGTGGGTCTTCCACACCGACGCGGCGGAGATGGGTCGCGGTCACATGAACGGGTACCAGGACGCCGAGCTGGCCTACGCGCGCAGCGGCCACGCCTGGCACCGGCTGGCAGCGGGACAGGCGTTCCTGCCGCACGGCGGCGGCCGCGCCTGGGACCGAGGCAACGTCCAGTGCGCTTCCCAGCCGGTCTTCCTCGACGACGAGATCCGCTACTACTACGCCGGTACCGACATGCGCCATCGGACGCACTGGGAACTCCAGCCCCAGAAGGCCGGACTCGGTCTGGCCTGCCTGCGGCCCGACGGGTTCGTGGCCCTGCGCGCCACGAGGCCCGCCGAGCTGCTGACGGTGGCCTTCGCACCGCAGGGAGAGCACCTGTTCGCCAATGCGGCGATCGAGCCGCAGGGCCAGTTGGCCGTCGGCCTGCTGGACGCCGAGGGCCGGCCGCTGCCCGGGTACGAGCTGGCGCGCTGTGAGCCGCTGCACGGCGACGCGCTCGCCCACGCGGTCAGGTGGGGGAGTCGGACGAGCGTGCCGCTGAGCAGGCCGCTGCGCCTGCGGGTGCGGGCTGCCGGCGCTCGTCTGTTCTCGCTGTACCTGGTCGGGGCCCAGGAACAGCCGTGCTATCACCAGTTCAGCGCCCTGGCCTGAACCGCCGCGCGCGGCTCGGCTCCGCCCGCCGCCGCGGGGCGCGGCAGCCCGCCGCTACAGCCGGCGCCCGAACGCCCGGAACTGGCCGCACACCAGTGCGAAGCCGTCGAGCCGGTCGACGCGGATCCGGCCATCGGCGTCCAGCGCCGCCTCGTCCACGTGCTCGACCAGCGCCTCGCCCAGGAAGAGGTCGTGGTCGCCGACCTCCTGGATGGCCGTCACCCGGCACTCGATGTTGACCGGACACTCGGCGATGAGCGGCGGGCGCACCCGGGTCGCCGGCAGGGGCGTCAGCCCCGTGCGCGCGAACTTGTCCGTGTCGCGCCCCGAGCAGCTGCCGCAGGTCCACACCTGCGCCGCGAGCCGGCACGTGGGCAGGTTGACCACGAACTCGCGGGTCTGGCTGATGAGCCGGTGCGACCAGCGTTCCTTGCGGACGGCGATGCCCAGGATGACCGGGTCGCTGATGCTGATGTTGAACACCTCGCCCAGGCTGATGATGTTGGGGCGCCCCGCCGCCTCGTCCATCGTGGTGATCAGCGCCGCGGGCGTCGGGTACACGGGGCGCTCGGGGCGGATCTGGCGCTTGCCAGGCATGGTCGGCAGTCTCCCGTCGCAGGCATTCCGCTACCGCCGGCCGCCACCGGCACGGTGACGCGCTGCCGCCGGCCGGCAGCGGGTGGCCGCGGGCGCTCAGGCGGCCGCCAACTGCACCAGGCGGCACAGGTTCTCGTAACCCAGATGGAGGGCCGTCAGCACGTCCTCCATGCCTTCGAACTCGATCGACAGCACGCCCTTGTACCCGTGGCGATGCATGGTCCGCAGGCACTGGTACAGCGGCACGTTGCCGTGGCCGATGATCGCGCCGCGCAGGTGCAGGCCGCCGCGCGATTCGAACCAGCCGCGGCCCGGACGGATCTCGGTTCCTGGCTTGACATGGAAATCCTTGGCATGGCAATGGAACGCGTAGGGCAGCAGCCGTCCCACGGCGACCGCGGGGTCGTCGTCGGCGCAGAGGAAGTTGCCGATGTCGATCAGCAGGCCGAAGTTGGGGTGGTTGACCGCGTTGACGAGCTGCTCGACGCGCGTGCTCTCCTGGCAGAAGTAGCCGTGGTTCTCCACCATGGTCCTGATGCCCCTGGCCGCCGCGTACTCGCAGACCTGGCGGCAGCCTTCGGCCAGGCGCGGCAGCGCCGCCTCGAAGCTCTTCGGCCCCACGTGGTCGGCTGGCCACCCGGAGGAGGCGTCGTGGCGCATGCCGGGCGCGCCCAGGATGGCGGCGATATCGACCTCGGCCTGCACTCGGGCGATCTCGGCCTGCAGGTCGCCGTTGGAGCCGCGCAGGAAGTCGGCGCCGATGGTGTAGTTGACGATCGGCAGCCCCACCTTGTCGGCCTCGGCGCGCAGCTCCGCCGCGAAACCCGCCAGCGTGTTGCCGGCGGGCACCGCGATGGTGGAGAACTCGATCGCGGCGAAGCCGATCTCCTTGGCCTTGGCGATGATGCCTTGCTGGCTCATCTGGCCGGAGTTCACCAGACGGCTGAAGCTGTACGAACTCACCCCGATGATCATGGCACTCTCCCCGTGTGGTCGCGCCCCGGGGGGCGCGCTGGCGGATCGTGGCGGGCGCGCTCCTGACGGCCCGTGGAGGCCAGCGGCGACGCCGGCGACAATATGGTGCAGCGGCCGGCCCCGCGTCCAGGACGGCAAATTGACCCGCTGGCCGTTACGGCCTATTTGGTGATGGGGGCTGTCGGATGGGCGCTGCCGCCGGCGGGCGGCGGCAGCGCCGGCTGGCCGGCGTGGCGGCCGGAGACCGGTGAGCGTGAACCTGATCCTGTTCGAGCGCGAGGAGCTGGCGCGACCGCTGCCGCGTTCCGATCCGCGGGCGCGACACCTGCTGGAGGTGCTGCGCCGGCAGGTCGGCGAGCAGGCCGACGTGGGCGTGGTGGACGGGCCGCTCGGCAAGGCGGTGCTGCGCTGCCTGACGCCGCGCGAGCTGCACCTCGAGTTCGTCTGGGCTGGCCTGCCGCCGCCGCTGCCGCCGATCTCGCTGATCGCCGGTCTGGCCCGGCCGCAGACGAGCCGGCGGGTTCTCTGTCAGGCCGCCGCGCTGGGCGTGGCCCGGATGTGCTTCGTGCACACCGGGCGTGGCGAGCCCGGGTACGCCGCCAGCCGCCTGTGGACCACGGGGGAGTACCGGCGGCACGTGCTGGCGGGCGTGGCGCAGGCGTTTTCCACGCGCGTGCCGGTGGTGGAGCACGGTATGGAGCTGGCGGCAGGCCTGGCGACCGTGGCCCGCGACGCCCGTCTGCGCATCGCCCTGGACAACTACGCCAGCGCCGTGTCGCTGGCACGGGTGGACGTGACGGCCGGACCGCCGCTGGTTCTGGCGGTGGGAGCCGAGCGCGGCTGGACGGACGCCGAGCGGGACGCGCTGCGGTCGCACGGCTTCGTCCTGGCGCACCTGGGGCCGCGCGTGCAGCGCACGGAGAGCGCCGTGGTGTCCGGCCTGGCCGTGCTCCAGGCGCGGCTGGGTCTGTGGGAGGAAGCCGTGCCAGCCGGTCGAGCCGACTGACGGGTGGCGCGCGGGTGCGGCGGCAGCGCCGCCGTGCCGGTCGCTGCCCCCTTTGCCCGGAGAGTGGTGACCATGCACGAGCCGCGCTGGTGTCTGTTCTTCGACTTCCACACGATGCCGGCCTGCCCGGACGTGGGCGCTGCGTTCGATGTCGAGGCCACGGCGGACTGGTTCGTGGCGTGCGGCGTGGACTTCGTGGTCTTCCCGGCGCGCTGCAACCTGGGAGTGGCCTACTACGACACCCGGATCGGGATCCGCCATCCATCCCTGAAGCGCAACCTGCTGGGCGAACTGGTGGCCGCCTGCCACGCCCGGGGGATCGCCATCAGCGCATACCTCAACACCGGGTTGTCCCACGAGGAGGGGCTGCGGCACCGCGAGTGGCTGGTGCTGCGCGCCTCCGGGTCCACCTATGGCGGCGATCCGCTGGACCACTTCTTCCGGCAGATGTGCTACCACACGGGTTACGGCGACCATGTCATCGCCATGGCCCAGGAGGTGGTGGCGCAGTGCGACGTGGACGGGCTGTTCCTGGACTGCATGCACACGCAGCCGTGCATCGGGCGCGAGTGCATGGAGCGCATGCGCGCCGAGGGCGTCGACTGGCGTGACGAGGAGCAGCTGCACGGCTTCAACTGCCGCAAGATCGTGGGCTTTGGCGAGCGCATCGCCGCCGCGGCGCGCGCCGTCAAGCCGGATCTGCTGCTCTACTGCAACGGCATCGGCTACGAGGCCCAGCAGCGCTTCGGCACCTACCTGGAGTTCGAGTGCCTGCCGACCGGCGGCTGGGGGTACGAGCTGCTGCCCGTGGGCGCGCGCTACCTGCGCACCCTGGGCAAGCCCGTGCTCAACATGACGGGGCGCTTCCACCGCAGCTGGGGAGACTTCGGCGGCATCCGCACTCGGGCCAGCCTGGAGTACGACTGCCTGTACGGCGTGGCGAACGGCCTGCGCACCACCATCGGCGATCATTTCCATCCGCGCGGGGACCCCAATCGCGCGGTGATGGCCCTGGACCAGCAGGCCTACGCTCGCGTGCGGCCGCTGGCTCCGTGGCTGGACGGCGCCCGGCCGCAGGTCGATGCGGCCGTGATCATGCTCAAGCCCTATCCCGGCTACGAGTACCGGGCCCCGGCGCAGGCGGCGCAGTACCAGCGGGAGTTCAACGCGGTGAAGGCCGCCACCCGCATGCTGTGCGAGCTGAAGGCGCAGTTCGACGTGGTGTCGCGCGCGGTCTCGTGGGAGCCGTACTCGCTGCTCGTGCTTCCCGATTTCGTGCGCCTGGATCCGGAGACGTCCGCCCGCCTGCGCGCCCATCTGGAGCGCGGCGCCGTTATGCAAGATTGCCAATTGGTAAGAAACT
>CAZPXM010000126.1:0-11579 GCA_964591015.1 uncultured Gemmatimonadaceae bacterium | reverse complement strand
CTGCAGCGCGTCTTCGCCGGCATCCGGCGCCTGCTGGCCGCCCGCCGACTCGTGGGCAGCCAGACTCCCGTGGTCAGTCTGCAGTTCATCGTCATGCGCCACAACGAGACCCAGTTGCAGGCTGCCGCGCAGACCGCGCGCGAGCTGGGCGTGGACAAGTACCTGGTGAAAACCGCCCAGGTGTACTCGCCCGAGGAAGCGGGAGCGTACCTGCCCACCGACCCTGCCTACAGCCGGTACGCCAGCGCGGCGCGCGGACGGCTGCGGGTGAAAGGCCAGCCGGCCGCAGGCTGCAACGTGCTCTGGTACAGCGCGATGATCGACTGGGACGGGACGGTCACTCCCTGCTGCTTCGACAAGAACGCCGAGTTTCCCCTGGGCAACGCCTTCGCTGGGGAGCGCCTCGCCGCCATCTGGCGCGGCCAGGCCTACAGCGCCTTCCGGCGCCGCGTGCTGGCCGATCGGCAGCAGGTCCCCATGTGCACCAACTGCTCCGAGGGCTACCGAGGCATGTTCTCGCACGTGGAGGAGCTGGGAGCATGACGGGGGCCGGAGCGGCACCGCGATGACCGGCTGTGCGGGGTTCGCGGCGTGTTGGGTCGGCTGGCTGATGCTCGGCTGTCTGCTGCTGTACGCGGCCGGCGCTTGCTGGTTCGCCCGCGGGCTGCGCCGCGTGCGGGGCGCGGGAAGCAGCGGCGCGACCCCGACGGTCTCGGTGGTGGTGGCCGCCCGCGACGAAGAGGCGAACATCGATCGCTGTCTCAGCGGCCTGCGGGCCCAGGACTACCCGAAGGACCTGTTCGAGATCATCGTCGTCGACGACGGCTCGCGGGACGCCACGGCGGCGCGCGTCCAGGCCGTGCCCGACGTGCGGCTCCTGCAGACGCACGCGCTACTGGGCTGGACCGGCTCGAAGAAGGCCGCCCTGTCGCTCGGCGTGCAGGCTGCGCGCGGCGAGCTCATCGTCACCACCGACGCGGACTGCCTGGTGAGGCCAGGATGGCTGCGCGCGCTCGCGGCGCATTTCGAGCCGGAGGTGGGCATGGTGGCCGGCCTCTCGGAAGTGGGGCCCCGGGGCGGCGCTTGCGGCCTGCGGACCGGCTACGAAGCGCTGGACTTCCTGGTGCTGATGGGTTGCATCGGCGGCAGCATCGGCCAGGGTCATCCCATGGCCGCCTCGGGGCAGAACCTGGCCTACCGGCGCGCGGTCTTCGCCGCGGTGGGCGGCTACGAAGGCATGATGCACCGGGGGTCCGGCGATGACGTGCTGCTGCTTCAGCGGGTGCGGCGCGACGGCCGCTGGCGCATCCGCTTCGCCTGCGACGAGGAGGCTCGGAGCACCCACCCACCGGCAGCCAGTCTGCTCGCGCTGCTGCGCCAGCGCATACGCTGGGCCTCGAACGCGCCCTGCCAGGTCCGGCTCGATCCGCTGTTCTTCGGCTACATGGCCGTGACGTACGCGCTGAACGCGCTCGTGCTGCTGGCGCCGGTGCTCTGCCTGGCGCGCTGGCTGCCGGTGCCCTGGGCGCTCGGCGTCCTGGCGGGGAAGTGGTTTGCCGAGATGGCGATGCTCGCGCAGACCATGGCCGTGTTCGGCCGCCGCGAGCTGTGGCGTTACGTCTGGCTGTGGCTGCTCGTGCAGCCCCTGCACGTGGGGCTGGCCGGCGCGCTCGGGTGCCTGGGCATGTTTCGCTGGAAGGGGTCGGCACATCGGTGGGGCCGGCGCCTCGGGCCCCCCGCCGAGGCCGGGGCGACGACCGGCGCAGACCCGGTCACGCCGATCTGGGGTCAGCCCACCGACCCCGGCAGCGTCTCATGTGCCAGATGAAGTACCGAGATGAATCCTTTGCGGCCGAATGGTCAGGCGCTGGGGTCCTTCCGCCCGCGGCCCGGTGGGCCCGGCGCCAGGCCGGGGAGCGTCGGCAGCAGCTCGCGCAGCAGCAGGCCGTAGCGCAGGCCCTGTGTCGACACGCGCACGCCGGCATGGCCCCAGGTCTGGAGCGCGGTGTCCAGAATCAGCGCCCCCGCCGTGATCAGGTCGGCCCTGCCAGCGGACACCGCCGGCATGGCCCTCAGGGCTGCGTAGGACTGGACTTGCAGCAGCCGCGCCAGGGCAGCAACCCGCACGGCGGGCAGGAGGTGACCGTGGATCAGCGCTGGCTCGAACCGGTGCAGACCGAGATCGAGAGCGCCCAGCGTGGTCACCGTGCCGGCCACACCCACCAGAGGCTCACAGGGGGAGGGCGCGGGCAGCGCCGCCAGCGCGGCGCGCACTGCGTCGCGGGCTGCGCCGAGCTGTTCGGGAGTCGGCGGCAGCGCGGGGAAGAAGCGCTCGGTAAGGCGCACGGCACCCAGGTCCACCGACCCCCATCGGTGCGGGCCGCTGCGGTCGCCGATGGCCACTTCGGTCGAGCCGCCGCCGATGTCCAGCACACCGCGTTGCTCGGGAAGCTCCATCCCCCAGGTCGCGCCAAGGTAGGTCCAACGAGCCTCCGCGGCCGCGTCCAGCAGCCGGACCCGCACGCCGGTGCTGCGCTCGATCGCCGCGCACACCTCGTCACGGTTGGCTGCGTCGCGCAGCGCCGACGTGCCGTAGGCCACGAGGCGCTCCACCCCCAGGGACGCGGCGCGGCGCGCGTGCCGCGCCACGATGCTCTGCACGCGCGCCAGGGCCTGCGCGCCGATCCGGCCCTCGCGCTCCACGCCCTCGCCGAGGCGGCCGACGGCGTGGACGTCGGCCAGCACCTCGACGCGCTCGGGCCCGGTCAGACGCCCGACCAGCAGCAACACCGTGTTCGTTCCCAGATCGATCACGCCGGCGGCGCGCGGCTGGCGGCCCATCGTCAACGCGGAACCACGCGCCGCAGCAGCTCCGCCACCTCGCTGGGAGTCTGGCAGGCGAGCAGAGCCGCCCGGTTGTCCGGCGGCCGGATGACCGCGGCGATCTGCGAGAGGACCGGAATGTAGTTGCGGTAGTTCTCTTGGGGCGTCACCAGCAGGAACACGAAGCGCACCGGCTCTTCTCCGGGACCGCCGAAGTCGACGCCCTCCGGACAGATGGCCATGGCGCCCAGGATGCCGGGCAGGTCGGGGAGGGGCGCGTGCGGGATGGCGGTGCCGTGCCCCATGGCGGTGGTGCGCGCGCGCTCGCGGGCGAAGGCGGCGTCTCGCACCGGCGCGCGCTCCGACGGCGGCACCTGCTTCTCCTCCACCAGCACGTCGACCAGAGCCTCGATGGCCTCCCACCTGTCCGCTGGATGAAGGTCGAGGCGGATCGTATTGTCGTAGAAGATCTTGCCCAACGAGAGCTTCTCGGTGGCGCCCGCGCGCACCATCAGCACCGAACACGCCACCCGGCGCGTGATCTCGTCGGGGATGGAGCCGGCCAGGAATCCGTCCTGTCGCCAGTCGTTGGAGGCACCCAGTACCACCAGGTCGCACTCCCGCGCCTCCTGCACGATCGGCCCCACCACGTCGCGGGCAGGGATGATCTGCACCGGGGCCTCCACACCCAACATGCGCAACTGGAGCTGCGTGTCGGCCCGCAGTTGCTCGCAGTAGCGGGCCAGCACCGGATCGCCAGGGCGGCAACGGCGATCGCGCGCCACGCGGATGATGCGCAGCTCGGCGCCCCAGCGGTCGCGCAGCTCGGCGGCGATCTGAATGCCCATCATCGCGTGGCTGCCGCCCCCCGTGGGCACGCAGAGGCGGCGCGCCGGACTGAAGCCACGATTCTTGAAGATCAGCGTATCGACGTCGCCGGCCTTGGTGACCGCCCGGTTGGAGGCGGCCAGCACCGCCTCCGGCCGCACCTGGCCGCTCCATTCCAGGACCATCGTGTTGCAGTTCCAGCGCCGGAGGGCCGCGGTGATCGCGACGACGACGTCGTCCGCAGTCTCCACGTGGGCTATCGCCCCGACACCCATGTCCAGGGCGATCCGGGCCAGCCGCTCGAGCGCCGTCGCTGCCTCGGCCGCCGGTGCACTGCGGGGCGTCATGACGTGCACGAGATGGAGCTCGGCCCACGGACCGGCGGCCAGCGACGCGGCCAGACGCACCAGATCGCTCTCGCGGGCCGGATCCTGAACGGGGACGAGGATACGCTGCTGGGTTGCGGGCATCGCAGCGGCTGCAGGCTTGGAGACGTCGGGAACCTCGCCACCACGGCGGACGCGAGGGAGGGCGCCCCGGCCCGGCCGCCGCGCTCGCTGGGGCCGGCAGCCTATGATAGCCCGCGCGCGCGCTCCGCACCAGCCGCGACCAGCCGCGGATCTTGTGAGGCGCCAGGGCGTTGGCTAACTTGCCCAGCGACTGGCATGCAGGAGGGGCGGATGGGCGTCATCACGATCGCGCGCGAGCTGGGCAGCGGCGGCGACGAGATCGGGGCGCGCGTGGCCGAAGCGCTGGGCTACGAGTACGTCGACCGGCGGCTCATCACCGACATCGCGCACCTCACCGGCAGCATCCCCGAAGAGGTCGAACGGCTGGACGAGAAAGGCGAGGGACGCGTGCGCTTCTTCCTGAAGCGCCTGCTCGTGCCGCAGCTCAGCCCCACCGTGCTGGGCAACCCGGCGCCCGCCGCCGCCTGCTTCCCGGAGTTCGGCGTCGAATTCGCCAGCCTGGCCGACCCCGCCCGCGCGCCCGCCGGCCCCTGCCTGGACCGGGGCACCTATCAGCTGCTCGTCACCACGCTGATCCAGGACGCGGGGTCAACGGGCAGATCGGTGATCGTCGGACGCGCCAGCCAGATCATCCTTCGCGGTCTGCCGGGCGCGATCCATGCGAAGGTCACGGCGCCGTTCGGGGTGCGCGTCGAGCGCATCATGGCCGAGCGCGGCGTGGCGCGCGAGGCTGCCGCGCAACTGGTCGCCCAGCACGACCGCTGGCGCAAGCAGTACCTGGCGAACTACCACGGCGTCGACTGGGACGATCCGCTGCTGTACGATCTCGTGCTCAACACCGCGCGGATCGCCACCGACGAGGCTGTGGCCGTGCTGGTCGAGCTGTCCCGCCAGCGCCACGCCCGCGCCTCGCTGGGGGCGGCCGTGCCCAAGACAGACGGCGAGCCGTGACGGCGATCATCGGTTGCACCAGCCGGCCCTATGCCCGGCTCGAGTACGCGGCGGCCTACGCGCGCATCGCCGCCGCCGGATACACGCACCTGGCGGTGTTCGGCAACGCGGGGCGGGTGCCAGTGCGGGCCGACAGCACGGCCGCCGAAGTCGCGGCGGTGCGCGCGGCGGCCCGGGCCGCGGGGCTGATTCCGTCCATGCTCATCGGCAGCACCGACCTGCGTGCCGGGCTGGCAGCGGCGGTGGACGCCTACCGCCGCCTGCTGGACAACGCGGCCGCCCTGGGCGCGCGCTGGCTGCTGGACTGCGGCACAGAGCAGTGCGACGACCTGGAGGCCTACTGCGCCCTCATGCGGCGCGTGGCCCCGCACGCCGCCGCCGCCGGCATCCTCATCACGCTGAAGCCGCACGGCGGCATCACGCTGACCGCCGAGGACATGCTGGACGTTCACCGGCGCGTCGGCCATCCGGCGTTCGGCCTGTGCTACGATCCGGGCAACATCCTGTACTACACCAAGGGGGAACGCCGTCCGGAAGCGGACGTGGTGCGGGTGGCGCCCCACGTCAACACGGCCATCGTCAAGGACTGCCGCATCGCGGACGGCGTGCCGAGCGTGGCCGTGACGGCCGGCGACGGCCAGGTGAACTTTCCGGCCGTGATGGGCGGCCTGCTGGCCGCCGGGTTCCAGGGCCCGTACTTCGTCGAGTGCGTGGGCGCGTCGGAACCGGAGGGCGTGGATCGCGACCTGGCGTTCACGCGGGGATACGTGCGCGGTATCCTCCAGGCGCTGGCCGCGTCGCATCCGGGGTCCGCCAGGCCCGCCTAGAAGCAGGCCGGCCGCGGGCCAGCCGTTCGGCGGCCGTCGTCGGCAGGAGCGCAGAGCACCCAACGCGGAGCGGAGAACCTGCATGGGAGGAATCTTCGGCGTCGCCAGCCGGAACGACTGCGTCAGCGACCTGTTCTTTGGCACCGACTACCACTCGCACCTGGGCACGCGGCGCGGAGGTCTGGCCGTGGTGGGCGCGGGCGGCTTCACGCGCTTCATCCACAACATCGAGACCAGCCAGTTCCGCTCCAAGTTCGAGGACGACGTCGCCAAGATGGCCGGCCGCAGCGGCATCGGCGTCATCAGCGACACCGAGGCCCAGCCGCTGCTCATCGGTTCGCACCTGGGCACCTACGCGATCGTCACCGTCGGCCGGATCAACAACCTCGAGGAGCTGGTGGCCGACGCCTTCGGTCGCCGCACCACGCACTTCCTGGAGATGGATGGCGGCGCCATCAGCCCCACGGAGCTGGTCGCCACGCTGATCAACCAGGGCCGCGGCTTCGCGGCTGGCATTCGCCAGGCGCAGGCAGCGATCGACGGCTCCTGTTCGCTGCTGGTGCTCACCCGGGACGCGATCTACGCGGCGCGCGATCTGTATGGCCGCACGCCGCTCGCCATCGGGAGCAAGGAGGGAGCGCACTGCATCAGCACGGAGACCTGCGCGCTGCCCAACCTCGGCTACGAGGTCGTGCGCGAGCTGGGCCCGGGAGAGATCGTCCGCGTCGACGCGGACGGCTGGCAGACGCTGGTGCCACCCGGGGCAGTCCTGCAGATCTGCGCCTTCCTGTGGGTGTACTACGGCTTCCCGGCCAGCAGCTACGAGGGAGTCAACGTCGAGGTCATGCGCAATCGCAGCGGCATGCTGCTGGCGCGGGCGGACGACGTGAAGGTCGACCTCGTGGCGGGCATTCCGGACTCGGGCGTCGCGCACGCCATCGGGTACGCCAACGAGTCGCACACGCCGTACGGCCGCCCGTTCGTCAAGTACACGCCCACCTGGCCGCGCAGCTTCATGCCCCACGACCCGCGCATGCGCTCCCTGGTGGCCCGCATGAAGCTGATCCCCATCCGCGAGCTCATCCAGGGCAGACGACTGCTGTTCTGCGAGGACTCCATCGTGCGCGGCACACAGCTGCGGGACACCGTCCAGCGCCTTCTGGATGCCGGCGCCCGCGAGGTGCACATGCGTCCAGCCTGCCCGCCGCTGGTCTTCGCCTGTCGGTTCCTCAACTTCTCGCGCTCGCGCTCCGAACTGGAGTTGGCCGGGCGGCGCGCCATCCACGAGCTCGAGGGCGACAAGGACGATCCCGCGGCGCTGGCCGAGTACTCGCAGCACGGTTCGCCGCGCTACTGCGCCATGGTCGACCGCGTGTGCCGGCGCCTGCACCTGACCTCGCTGCGCTACCAGACCATGGACGACATGCTGGCCGCGATCGGGCTGCCGAAGGAGCGCGTGTGCACGTACTGCTGGAACGGGAGGACAGGCCCCGGCCTGCAGACCGAGATCGAGTTCGAGCCGCGCCCGCGGCGCCCGTGAACCGAGTTCGCGCCACCGCCGTGGGCTGCGGCGCGCGGACGGGCCAGCGAGGATGGACGGCGTGCGCCTGACCTGGCTTGGCGTGTCGGCAGCGGCGGCCGAGCTGGCGCCGCTGCGCGTCGCGGTCATGAACCTGATCATCGGCGCGGCCGCGTTCGTGTCGTCCCTCACCGGTTTCGGCTACGCGCTGGTGGCATCGCCATGCATGGTGCTGCTCTTTCCGCCACGAACGGCCGTGCCGGTCACCATGCTGAGCTGGGTGCCGCTGGCGGCCGCGCTGACCTGGGAAGCGCGCCGGCAGATGGAGTGGGGGAGGATCGGCCGCTGGATGCTGGGCGCGGCCGTTGGCATTCCGCTGGGTGTGTACGGCCTGGCCACGGCGAGCGAGGGCATCATGCGGGCGGCGATCGGCGCGGCGTCGCTGCTGGCGGCCGGCACGCTCTGGCTGAAGCCCTCGCGGCCCTTCCGCCGCGAAGGCCTGCTCGCACCGCTGGCGGGAGCGATGTCCGGGTTGGTGGGAGGGGCGACCGGGATGTCGGGCCCACCGGTCATCCTCTTCGGGCTGAATCAGGGCTGGCAGGTAGCGGCCCTGCGCGCCAACCTCATCGGCTACTTCGCGGCCAAGAACCTGCTGAGCCTGGCGTTTCTCGCCGAGTTCGGGGTTCTTGCGCCGGGCACCGTGGCGCTGGGTCTGGCAGCGTTGCCCGGGATGGCCGTCGGCTACTGGGCCGGAATGCGGCTGAGAGAGCGCGTCTCCGCCCGGCGCTTCCGCGCACTGGCGCTGGGGTTGGTGGCCGCGGCCGCGCTCCTGGCGCTGCTGCGGCACTGAAACGAACCCGGCCGGGGCGGCCGCCCCGGCCAGCACGCGGCCGGCAGCCGCGGACGAGGCGCGCCGGCGCAGGGGATCATTCAGCAAGGAGGACCGGCGCGATGCGACTGGGTCTGGTGACCTACAACCTCGCCAAGGATTGGGACGTCGGCACGATCATCCAGAACTGCGCGGAGACCGGCTTCGCAGGGGTCGAGCTGCGCACCTCGCACGCCCATCGGGTGGAGGCCGACCTGTCGCCGGCGCAGCGGCGCGAGGTCAGGCAGCGCTTTGCCGACTCGCCCGTGGCGCTGGTGGGTCTGGGCACGGCGTTCGAGTACGACGCAGTGGACCCCGCCGAGGTCCGCCGCAACGTGGAGGGGACCAAGCAGTACGTGAAGCTGGCGCACGACGTGGGCGCCGCCGGCGTGAAGGTTCGGCCCAACCGGGTCCATGACGACGAGGGCATCCCCCGCGAGCAGACCTTCGCCCAGATCGGGCTGGCGCTGCGCGAGTGCGGGGCCTATGCCAGCGACTACGGCATCGAGATCCGCCTGGAGGTTCACGGCCGGGTCACCTGCCAGCCGCCGCACATCAGGCAGATCATCGACCATGCCGATCACCCCAACGTGTTCGTCTGCTGGAACTCGAACATGCAGGACATCGAGGCGGGCTCGATCGACGCGAACTTCGCGCTGCTGCAGGAACGCATCCGGCTGGTGCACATCACCGAGCTGTACTCCGAGTACCCCTGGCGGCGGCTGTTCGCGCTGCTGCGCAGCGCCGGCTACCGCGGCTTCACGCTGGCCGAGATCCCGGCAAGCCCCGAACCCTTGCGCCTGATGCGGTACTACCGGGCGCTGTGGCAGGCCCTCTCCGCCCCGAACGGCCGAGGTGACGACCATGCCTGAGATCGCCTTTGTGAACGGCTGCTTCATGCCGCTGTCCGCGGCGACCGTGTCCATCGAGGACCGCGGTTTCCAGTTCGCCGACGGCGTGTACGAAGTGGTGGCCACGTACGGCGGCCGGCCCTACGCCCTGGGGCCGCACCTGCGGCGCCTCGAGCGGAGCCTGCGCGAGCTGCGCATCGACTTCGACATCCGCAAGTACGGACTGGAGGAGATCATCGCCAGCGGCATCGAGCGCAGCGGGTTCGCCGAAGCGCTGCTCTACATCCAGATCACGCGCGGGACGGCGCCGCGCCACCACGAGTTCCCCAAGGTGCCCCCCGCGCCGACGGTGGTGATGACGGTCAAGCAGCTGCAGCGCCCGCCGGCGGAGCTCTACGCCCGCGGCGTGGCGGTCATCACCCGGCCGGATCTGCGGTGGAAGCGCTGCGACATCAAGACCGTCGCACTGCTGCCCAACGTCCTGGCCAAACAGGAGGCGGTCGAGGCCGGCGCCTTCGAGGCGCTGCTGGTCGACGCCGCGGGGCGGGTCACCGAGGGGGCCTCGACCAGCGCGTTCTGCGTGCGCGCCGGGGAGCTGTGGACGGCGCCGCCAGGCCCGCACATCCTGCCCAGCATCACCCGCGCCCGCCTGCTGGAACTGGCCGGCGACCTGGGCCTGAAGGCGCACGAGGAGTTCTCCGTTCTGGATGACTACCTGCACGCCGACGAGGTGTTCCTGGCCGGCACCACGACCGAGGCGTTGGGCGTGGTGCGGATCGAGGGGAGGACCATCGGGAACGGCGCTCCTGGCCCGGTCACGCTGGCGCTGCGCGAAGCGTTTCTGCGCAGCATCGAGGCGGGCGACTAGGCCCGGTCGCCGGTGGGCGGCAGGCGCCGGCCGCCCGGGCGCCGAACCGCCCCCAGCCGGCTCACGGGTCGCAGGCGCAGCGCACGCCCTGGTTGGCGCTCTTGAGCTGCGGACTGCCGAACAGCCGCGTGGCGATCCGGATCTGCAGCTGGTCGGCGATCTGCGAGCCGCCCTTGATCACCCGGCGCGTGCCCTGGGCGGGACCCGTGGGATTCTCGAAGGTGGTGGCGCGCTTGTACGCGTCGAAGTCGAGCCAGTCCTGCACCCACTCCTCGGCGTTGCCCGCCATGTCCATGACCCCGAATGGGCTGGCTCCCTGGGGGAAGGACCCCACCGGGGCCGTGTAGTAGTACCCGTCCCGCTCGCGGCCCCCGGCGGGCCAGTAGTTGGCTCGCCAGATCCCGCCCGCATCGGGGGCCTCGTCGCCCCACGGATAGGTGCGGTACGCGCCGCCCCCCCTCGCCGCGTACTCCCACTCGGCCTCGGTGGGCAGGCGCTTGCCGGCCCACCGGCAGTAGGCGTACGCATCGTACCAGTTCAGGCCCACCGCGGGCTGGCGCTCGCCGCTCAGGTGCTCGTCGACGAAGTGCTGCTCGTGCCCCACGTCGGCCGGCTGGTCCGGGTGCTCCACGCGCGGGTCGGGGCTGGCGGACCAGGCCTCGAGGAAGCGCGCGTACTGGGCCTGCGTGATCTCGTACTTGCCGATATAGAAGCCCTTCATCCGTACCTTGTGCACCGGACGTTCGGCCGCGTAGTTGCGGAAGTGCTTGAGCTCCTCGCGCTGCCCGAACTCCTCCTCGCGACCGCCCATCAGGAACTCGCCGGCGGGGATGAAGATCATCTCGGAACCGTCCGCGGCCACGATGATGGGATCTGGCCGCCTGGCGCAGGCGAAGAGGGCCGCGCCTGCTGCCAGCACCGTGCACCACAGCCATGGGGAGACTCGCCGTGCCGCCATGCGGATCTGCACTCCCTGAGGGAAACGTCCTGCGAGCGTTCCTGCCCGGCGCCGTCGGCGCGATTCGACTCGTGTGTCGACGGCCGCGGCCGCGCCCGTCAAAGATATCCCGACCGGCGCGCCGGGCAATCTGCCGGCAGCGCAGCCGGCTGCGGCAGCCAGGCCGCTGGGCGCTCGCCGAGACGGCGCCACCCGAACCACCGGAGACGGACTGATGGAGAAGGTATTCCGGATCGACACCGTCCTGACCGGAGACCTCGCCGAGCTCTACGCCGTCGTGATGGCCGAGTTCCAGGCCAGAAGCGACATCCCGCTGGCCGAGGTCAACCGCGCCCTGCTGCAGACGGGCATGCTCCACCACCTGGCCATGATGGCGGGACTGGGGCTGGTGGCTCCCGAGCACGCCGCCGCCATCGACAGCCTGGTCGACAAGGTGGCGCGCACCTCGATCATGGGCGATGTGGTGCAGCTCGCCCGCCAGTACTGGCGGAACTGCGCTGCTGGCGGCGTCCAGAGCGGCGGCGGCGGCTCCGACCCGCAGGCCCGGGAGTGACGCTCCCGCGCGGCGTCCGGCCGCCGCGAGCCCTTCCTGGCGCTGTGCCCTCGGCTGCTGTTG
>CAZPXM010000125.1:0-11591 GCA_964591015.1 uncultured Gemmatimonadaceae bacterium | reverse complement strand
GCAGGTTCACCACCAGGGTGCCGGGCGCGTGCTGCTGGTCGAGCGCCGCGGCGCTGGCCAGCATGGCTGTCGGCCCGGACACGTCGCGTCCCTGGTACGGACCCGCGGAGTCGGCCACCGGCGCCCCGGCGCGGCGCCCGTCGGGAGTCGCCCCCACCGGCGCGCCGAACCACGCGTAGGTGGTGAACATCAGGCAGGCGGGCACGAACGGGCCGCCGCGCCAGCAGCGGCGCCGCACCAACGCGCCGAACACGAACGCCGAGAACTCGCGCGCCAGCTCGTCGGCAGCCGGATCGCCGTTGCCGTAGCGCGGCGCGCGGGCCAGTCGCTGCCGCAGCGCTTCCGCCCCGGCGAAGTCCGCTGCCAGCACCCGGGCCAGCTCGGCCCCGGTCAGCTCCCGGCGCGCGAACACCACCTCGCGCAGGGCGCTCAGGCTGTCGATCACGTTCGCCAGTCCCACCACGTTCACCACCGACCAGTTGTAGCGCGCCCCGCCCGCGGAGTATTCCACGCCGCGCTCGATGCAGTCGTCCACCAGCAGACTGCGGATCGGCTGCGGCTGCCAGACGGCCTTCTCCTGCTGCCAGGCATTGACGCGCCGCGCCAGCTCGTCGATGGCGACCTCCACCCGGCCGCACAGGGCCGCGTAGAAGTCGGCGAACGCGCCGCACCCGGGCAGATGCTCGCGGATGACCTCGACGAGCAGCGCCGGCAGGTCGAGGTCGGCGTCCAGCGAGCCGACGAACGAACGTCCCTGGACCATCAGCTCGGTGCAGCCGCCGAACGCGTACTCCTCCCGATCCGCGCCGCTGACGGGAATCCCCGAGGCCTCCATGGCCCGGTAGTAGCTGGGATCCCAGTAGAGGGCCGGCAGGCCGTTGCCGCTGCGGATGGTGTCCAGGGCGGCGTCCCACACCGCGTCGGGCGTGCTGTCGCCCAACCGCAGCGCCAGGTTCGGGCGGCGGCATCCCCGGGCGGCCTCCAGGCAGATCAGCGTCAGCCGGTTGGACAGATCCCTGCCGTCCGCCCGCGTGCCGCCGATCGCCGCGTTCCAGGCCGAGGCAGCATCCACGTTGCGCCACTGGGCGCGGACCAGCTCGAGGGCCGCCTCGCGATCGAGGCGCCCGCCATCCAGGTCCTGCTCCAGGTACGGACCGAGGTACTGGTCGTACCGGCCCAGGTTGTCGCACCCGTCCAGATAGAACACGAAGTTGACGGCCACGGCCGCCTCGACGAAGGTTCGGGCCGGCCGCCAGGGCACCTGGCGATAGGCGGCCAGCAGCGCCTGCCGCCGGCGCTCCCAGCGCGCGGCATCCGCGCCCGCGGGGGGCACCGCGCGCTCCAGTTCGGCCACCAGGCGGCGGTGCAGGACGCGCGCGGCGTCCAGGGTGGTGTGCAGCGCCCGATAGAGGGCCGCGGCCGGTGCTGCCGGGGCCCGCTCCAGCGCCGCCTGGATGCGCGCCGCGTACCCGTCCAGGCCCTCGCGCAACACGCGTTCGTAGTGCGGAATCGAGTGGGTGTAGCCTCCCGGGAAGCGGTGCGCGCGCCAGGCGCTGGCCAGCTCGAGCAGAGCGCGCCGGCCGCGGTGGTCGGCGGCCTGCAGCTTCCGCTCCCAGATCGCCTCGTCCAGCGGCCGGGCCGCGACGTAGAACCAGCTCACCGCCAGCTCGCCCTGCCACAGGCAGGCTCCCGCGGGGTACAGCGCCTCGCCCGCGTACGCCGGCAGTGGCAGG
The DNA here is from genome assembly GCA_964591015.1 of uncultured Gemmatimonadaceae bacterium. GTDB lineage: Bacteria > Latescibacterota > UBA2968 > UBA8231 > UBA8231 > SLHA01. The sequence goes on along the minus strand of CAZPXM010000125.1, from coordinate 9,858 downwards.
TGTTCGGCCCAGCGGCGCAGTCCGCGGGCAAAGCGCTCGACCATGCTGTCCGCGGGCCGCTCGAACAGGCCCGCCGCGAACGGTTCGCCCAGCGCCAGGAGCGCCTCGCTGTCCATGCCGTGACCTCGTTCCGGGTCGCCTGCCGCCGCCGTGCGCCCGCCCGCCATCGCCGTGGCAGCTCGGTGCGCCGCACGCCTGCCGCGCGCTCGTGCCGGAGCGAGTGTACGCCCGGCCACTCGCCACGGCAACGGCCCGCCCGGACCCGCGGCTTGACGGCGCGGCGGACGCGTGCTTACCCTGACGCGCAGCCGCCACAACGCCTCGGTTCCGGCGATCCGCCTCACGGCCCCCGGAGCGATCCCCTCATGAACTCGCGCCAACGCGTGCAGCGCGCCCTGAACCACCAGCCACCCGACCGGGTTCCCATCGATCTGGGAGCGATCCGCGCCAGCGGCATCAGCGCCGTCGTGTACGATCGGCTCAAGACGCGTCTGGGCATCCGCACGCCGACCAAGATCCACGACACGATGCAGCTGCTCGCCGAGGTGGAGCTGGAGGTCGCCGACCGCCTCCACGTCGACGTGCTGCCGCTGGACGCAGGCGATGCCGACTGGGCGGCCATGCCGGCGGCGGCGGGCCTGCGGCGGCGCCTGTTCAGCGGCGTGGAGGTGTACTTCGCGCCGGGAACCCGCCTCGTCGTCGAGGAGAACGGCGACTGGGCCCTGTGCGCCGAGGATGGGCGCGCCATCGCGCGCATGCCGCGCAACGGCTACTACTTCGACTTCGTCCGACCCACGATGGCGGCCCGCAGGATCGATCCGGATGCGTTTCGGCCTCCCGCGACCGTGCCCGAGGAGAAGCTGCGGGCCATGGAAGAGCGGAGCCGGCAGCTGTTCTCGGGAACGGACAAGGCCCTGGTCGGCTGGGGAGCGTCCATCTCGCTGGTGGGGCTGAGCGCGCTGCTGGCCGACAACATCACCCAGGGAGCGCTGGACGAGTGGCTGTGCATGCTGATGACCGAGAAGGCCACGGCGCACGAGATGATGGGGCGCTATGTCGACGCGGCCATCGCGCAGATGTCCCTGTACTACCAGGCGGTCGGCGACCGCTGCGTCGCCTGGGGCGTGGCCTCGGACGATGCCGGCACCCAGCGCCGCGAGTTGCTCGATCCCGACCTGTTCGCCGAGATGATCCGGCCCCACTACCAGCGCCTGTGCGCCTGGGTGCACGCCCACACGCCGTGGAAGACCTACCTGCACTCCTGCGGCGCCGTCCACGACTACATCCCCCACTGGATCGAAGCCGGTATCGATATCCTGAATCCCGTGCAGATCTCGGCGGCCAACATGGAGCCCGGGCGGCTCATGGCGGACTTCGGCGGCCGCATCGTCTTCTGGGGCGGCGGCTGCGACACCCAGCACGTGCTGCCGGCCGGCACGCCGGACGAGGTGCGGGAGCACGTGCGCGCCAACCTGGAGGTTTTCGGCCGCGGTCCGGGCGGGTACGTGTTCTGTCAGGTGCACAACATCCAGCAGGATGTGCCGGTCGAGAACGTCGAAGCGATGCTGGCCGCCGCGTACGAGTTCGGGGGCGGTGCGGGCGGCGCGCGCGGCGCGGGCAGCCGCAGCCGCCCGCCGTGCTGAGCGCCCGAACCGGGCGGGCGGCGGCGAGTCGGGCGTCCCGGATGGCACCGGCGCGGCGAACACCGCGCCCATACCCAGAGGAGCGAGCGCCATGAAGGCGGGATACGCAGACATCGACATCACGCCGCCTCCCGGCGAGGAACTGACCGGGTACGGCTACTTCCTCAATCGCAGGGCGAGGGGCGCCCTGGATCCGCTGTTCGCCAGGGCCGTGGCATTCAGCGAGGGCGGGGCGGTCGCGGTGGTGGTCCAGCTCGATCTGCTGGGGCTGCCGCGGGAGCAGGTCGCCGCGATCCGGGCCGCCAGCCAGCAGCGGCTGGGGCTGCCGCCCGCGCACGTCATGCTGCACTGCACCCACACCCACACCGGGCCGGCGACCGTGGCGGTCGAGGGATGCGGGACGCCTTCGCCCTACTATCCCGAGGAACTGAGCCGGCGCGTGCTCGCCGTGATCGAGCGCGCCGTGGCCGATCTGCACGACGTGACGGGCACGGTGCGCTTCGAGGCCGATTTCCCGGAGGGCTTCGCCTGGAACCGGGTCGGCGACAACGAGCTGGACACGCGCGTGCGCGGCGCGGAGATCGCCTGCGCCGGGGCCCGGCCCATCGTCCTGGTGTCCTATGCCTGCCATCCCGTCACCCTGGGCCGCCTCGACCAGTACTCCGCGGACTACCCCGGGTACTTGCTGCGCGAGCTGAACGCCTACGGCCTGCGGGCCGTGTACCTGAACGGGTGCTGCGGCGACGTCGATCCGGTGAGCAACACCTACCGCTGGGGCGCGGGCACCGTGGAGACCCTGCGCATCTACGGCCGCGATCTGGCCGCGGTCGTGCGCCACGCGCGCCGGAGCGCGGTGCCCTGGTCGCCGGGGCCGGTGCAGGGACGCAGCGCCATGGTGCCCGTGGCGCACGAGCCGGTGGACCGCCGGCAGCTGGAGGCGGAGCTGGCCGAGGCCGAGGCGCACCTGCGCGACCACCCCGACGATGGGCCGCGGCGGGTGCGGGCCGCCTGGTGCCGGCGCCTGCTGGCCGTGGAGGCCAGCGGCGCCGTGGCCGAGCTGATGGCCGCCGAGGTGCAGGCCATCGCCTGCGGCGAGCTGGTCCTCGTCGGCCTGGCCAGCGAGGCGTTCACGCGCCTGGGACAGATCGTGCGGGCCGCGGTGCCCGAACGCCACCTGCTGATCGCCGCCACCTGCAACGGCGTGCTGAGCTACCTGGGCACCCCCGAGGACGCGCGACGCCAGGGCTACGCCTCGAGCACGGCGGCGCGCATCTACGGCATTGCCATACCCACCCCGGAAGCCGGCATCCAGTGGGCCGCGGCCGGCGCCGCGGTCGTCCGCCGGGCCGCCGGCCTGGAGGCATGAGACGATGCTGCGCTGGCTCGCGCTGCTGGCGGCCGCGGGTGCCGCGGCCATCGTGCCGGTCTGCCTGGCAGCCGCCGCCGTCCAGGCTGCCGTGATCTCGCTGGAGGGATTCGGCCGCGCGCTGCGCGCCAGCCATCAGGGCGACTACGCCACCGAGCGCGGCATCGAGGCGGCCAGTTCGTGGGAATATGCCGTGGACACCGCAGAGGAGGTCGCCTGGGAGACCGCCCCCGTGCCGGCACTTGGACCGGGCGATACCCTCGCGCTGGTCTTCTCGTGCGGCCTGTCGCGCGGGCACGGCGAGCACACGCTCGCCGTCGACGGTGTTCCCCGGGTGGTCTTCGCCACCGGTGCCCACCGGGCCGACACCACCTGGACCGGCGACCAGGCCACGCTGCGCTTCGAGCCCTTGCTGGAGGACGCCAGCGGCGATGTCCATGGCGTCATGTGCCTGTCGCTGCCCGGCAGCCTGGCGCGCGCCGGCCAGCCGCTGGTCTTGCGGGTGCAGGGCAACCCGGGGGGCAAGGGCGGCTGGTTCATGCTGCACCACTTCCCGGATGCCGGCCAGTACGTCCGTGACGGCATCGTGCGACTGCCCTCGGGGCGGCGCCTGCTGCTGGGGCCGCCGCGGTCGCTGTTCGCGGGGCAGGAGTGGATCGAGTGGAGCTGCCCGCCGGCGCTGGGAGGAGCCGCCGGGGCCGCACCGGTCGACCGGCTGCGCCTGGTGGCCACGCTGGCGCCGGTGGCCGCGCCGCCCCCGGGAGCGCCGTCCGTGCGCGCGTGGACGGCCGAGGTGGCGGTTGGTCCCGCGCCCGCCCGGACTCGCATCCGCCTGTGGCCCACCGCCCAGGTGGGCGCCGGCAACCACTGGCTCAGCCTCGAGCTGCAGGACGCGGCGGGAGCGCGCTGCGGCCGGTGGCAGGGACAGGTGGCCATCCGCGAGCTGACCGAGTTCGCGCGTCTGCTGGCCCAGGCGCAGGCCGCGCTGGCAGCAGTGCCGGTGCCCCCGCAAGGCGCCGCGGCGCTGGCGGACATCGCCCATGCGAGCCTGTCCCAGGCGCTGCAGCGCCTGCCGGCGCGGCCGGCGCAGTGGGCCACGGCGGCGCAACTGGAGGCGGAGCTGCCTCAGCTCGAGCAGGAGACCCGGGCAGTGCTGGCCGCGGTGGACCGGCTCCGGCGCGGCGAGGATCCGTACGCCGGCCGCACCGGGTTCATGCTGAAGGCCTACCGCTCGGCGCTGGACGGCCGGCTGCAGCCGTACGGGCTGTTCGTGCCCGCCTCCCCCGCGCCCGCCGCCGGCTATCCCCTGGTCGTCATGCTGCACGGGTACACCAGCACGCCGACACTGGCCATGCGCCGCGTCTTCGGCATCGCCGCCGCCCAGGACGCCCCGTTCACCGACCACGGCTTCGTCGTGGCCACGCCCTACAACCGGGACAACATCGGCTACGGCAATCCGCTCGGCGAGGACGACGTCTGGCGCGTGGTGGAGGACGTGCGGCGCGCCTGTCCCATCGATGCCGACCGCGTGTACCTGACGGGCCTGTCCATGGGCGGCCACGGGACCGTGCATCTGGGCCTGCGCCATGCCGACCGGTTCGCGGCCATCGCCTCCGTGTGCGGGGCCAGCGACTGGCGCGTGTGGGCGGACAGACCGGTTGCCGAGCTGCGCGCCCGCGTGCTCGACTCCACCAACGAGTTGCCCCTGGCCGACAATGCCCTGCACCTGCCGGTGAAGCTGTGCCACGGCGATGCCGACGCCACCGTGAACGTGGAGCACTCGCGGCGGCTGGCCGCGCGCCTGCGGGAGCTGGGATACGCCGTCGAGTACGAGGAGTATCCCGGCGTGGGCCACAATGCCTGGGACCGCGCCTACGCGGACGGCCGCATCTTCGCCTGGTTCCGTCCATTCGTGCGGCCCCGGTACCCCGAGCGCGTGGTGCTCGTGACCGCCGAACCGGCCCGCTACGGCCGGTCCTACTGGGTGCGCGTCACCTCGCTGGTGCGGCCGTACGTGCTGGCCAGGATCGAGGCGCGGCACGACGGCGCCGGCAGGTACACCGTGCGCACCGAGAATGTCGGCAGCTTCAGCCTGACGCTGCCGGCCGAGACGCAGGAAGGCTGGCGGCCCGTCGTCGTCCAGATCGACGGCGCCGTCATCCGCGTGGAGGCGCCGCCGGCACCCGGCCAGCCAGATCCGCAGGAGCCGGCCGAGCTCCTCGCCGCGGCCGCAACTGCGGCCACGGGCGGCGCACCGCCCCCCACCGCCGGGCGCGAACTCCACTTCGCCCGCGGGGTGAACGGCTTCGCCTTGGCGCCGGCGGCGCCGGCGGTGTATCCCGTGCCGTGCGGCGGCCTGGAGCAGCTCGGCAGTTCGTGGACGGTGTTCGTGTACGGCACGGGCGGCAGCAGCGAGGCGGCCGGGGCCAACCGCCGCCTCGCCGAGCAGCTCGCCGAGGTGCACGGGCCAGTGGACATCGCCTACCCGGTGCGCGCGGATACCGCCGTGACGCCCGCGGAGCTGGCGAGTGCAGACCTGGTCCTGGTGGGCACCCCGTGGGACAATGCGGTGCTGGCGCGGCTGGCGCCGGCCCTGCCCGCGCGGATCCGTCCGGGCGCGGTCACGCTGGGCGACTCGACCTACACGGGCGACGACCTGCTGCTGGCCATGGCGCGACCGCACCCCACGGCGCCGCAGCGCCGCGCCAAGATCTTCGTGCCGCTCAGCGCCGCGGCGGCCGCCGGCCTGCAGCACCTGGACTGGGGCGTTCCCGACTACGTGCTCGTGCGGGCCGGCCAGGGCGTGGTCGCCGAGGGCCTGTTCGACGCCGCCTGGCAACTGGCCGAGCCCCCGCCCGCCGAATGAGGCGGAGCGAGCGGAGCGGCGGGCGCGCCGGCTGACGTCGTCGCCCGCCGCGCGCGGGAGGCGGCGACCAGCGCCGCGCCGCACTCGCTCACACGATCAGCACCGCGCGCTTCTCCAGCTCGTCCCAGTCCGGCGGCGGCCCGAGGCCGGGTTCGTCCGGGGTGGTCACGTACCCGTCGACCACCGGCCCCTGGCGCGTATCCGTGGGCAGTCCCTTGATCTGCTGCGAGTCGGTCACCAGGATCTCGGCGTAGTCGTTGTTGGGGATGGCGGCGCACAGGTGGCGGTCGTACCCGTGGACCTGCGCCCGCATGCCGAACGCCTCGGCCAGGTGCGCGACCTTGATGGCGCCGGTGTAGCCGCCCTTGGCCGTGCTGACCCGCACCATGTCCAGCGCGCGCATCTGGATCCAGGTGGCCATGTTCCAGTGGGCGCCCTCGCAGGTCTCCGCGCCGAGGATGGGGATGTCCAGCGCGGCGCACAGCTGCGCGTAAGACGGCAGATCGTACTCGCGCATGGGCTCCTCCAGCCACAGGTAGCCCAGATCCTCCAGCTGCCGGCCGAACCACAGGGAGGTCACGTAGTCCCAACCGTCCGAGGCATCGAACATCAGATCCGCCTCGGGCCCCGCCCACTGCCGCAGATTGCGCGCCAGACGCGCATCCCACCGGGCGTCGCCGGTGGCGTGCAGCTTGAAGGCGAAGAAGCCGATGTCCGCGCACTCCTTGATGTGCCGCTCGTACTCGTCCATGGTGTCCCAGGTGACGGTCGAGGCGTAGGCCGGCACCCGCGGCTCGTTGCCGCCCAGCAACTGGTAGAGCGGCAGACCCGCCTTCTGCGACTTGATGTCCCAGCAGGCGCGGTCCATGATGCCCACCTCCGGCACGCCGAGCCGGCGCAGCTCCCACTGCCGGTGCCAGATCTCCTCGGTGTTGAGCGGGTTGCGGCCGACGAACTCCGGCCGGTAGTAGCCCACCACGATGTCCGCCAGGCGGAACCCCGGGCCGCTGGCGTGGCCGACGATGCCCTCGTCGGTGTCCACGCGCAGGATCCCGTGGTGCAGCGTGTGGCCGCTGAAGTCGGGAACCCGCAGGCCCTTGCGCCAGTGGAAGGACGGCGGTCCGCCCGCGGCGGCCAGCACATAGCACTGGATCGACGTGATCTTCACGATGCCTCCTCCTGTTGGTGAGTCGTCCGGGCCGCTGCCGCCGCTCACGCGAGCCGCGCCCGCACCTTCTGCCAGGACACGGTGACGAGGAAGCTCTCGTCCATGTTGCCGACCATCTCGACGAAGCGCGCCATGGGCACGGCGAAGGTCAGCGTGCCGGCCGGCACGAACGGCCGCGCGGACACGTCGAACATGCCCAGCACGCTGCGTGGCCGTGCCGCCGCCGCCTCCCGCCGCGGGTACTCGATGATCGTGGCGCAGCCGGCCCCCATGGGCGCCACGACGCCGTGCGGATCGGGCGTGTCGAAGTTGGCCAGCGTGAACAGGCCCGCCAGCACGTCCGGGCCAGCGAAGAACACGACCACGAGCGGCTCCTCGCCCGGGCCGAAGCGGTCCCAGCGCTTCCAGACCAGGTAGCGGCCGGCCGCCGGCAGGGGCGGATGCTCGCGGACGTGCGCCAGGGCCAGCTCCGGCGTCTTCTTGTACCGCTCGCCCTCCAGCTCGCCGGGGATGCCGCACGACAGGAAGTATTCGAACTTCGGCCGGAGCTGCTGGCTGAAGCCCGCATACCGCTTGCCGCCCGGACAGCCGGGCGTGTCGGCGGCGTACACGAACGGGTGCCCCTGGCGCACGCGCTCCAGGTTGCCGATCAGGCAGCGGCTGGCAGCCTGCGAAGCAGCCGCGTCCTCGGCGGCCACCTCATCCGCATAATAGAAGCCGATCGGCAGCTCGGCGCCGGGGAAATGCCGCTCCCAGCGCTCGATGAATTCCCGCTGCATCCGTGCATCCATCGCCCTTTCCTCCTTCTGTGGATCTGCAAGCAACACCGGAACGCGCCCCCGCGCAACGGGCCCGGCCGGCCCTGCCACCCTGGCGCCGTGCCGGCTCTCCTGCCCTGGCCAAGGTGCATCCCCGCGCCTATATTGCCCGCCCGCTCGTGCCGGAAGCGCAGCTCCCGATCGTCCTCGAGCTGCCCGGTCCCCGGCGGGACACGGCCGCGGGCCATCTCGCTGCCACACCTGATCGCTGGCGTGAACACCCTCCACCTGCTGCGCTCCTACCTGCGCCCCTATCGCTGGCTGGTGATCGGCGGCCCCCTGCTGATGGTCCTGGAAGTCGTCATGGACCTGCTGCAGCCACGGCTCATGCAGACCCTGCTGGACGAGGCCCTGCCGGCCGGCGACCTGGGCGCCGTGGCGCGCCTGGGACTGGCGATGCTCGGCGCGGCGCTGGTGGGAGCGGTGGGCGGCATCGGCAACACGGTGGCTGCCGTGCGCGTGGCCCAGGGATTTGGCGCCGACCTGCGGGCGTCGCTGTTCCGCAAGGTGCAGTCGCTGTCCTTCGGCAATCTGGACGAGCTCGGCACCGGCGGGCTGGTGACGCGCCTGACCAACGACGTCACGCAGGTGCAGGAAGTGGTCCTCATCGTCCTGCGCATCATGGTGCGGGGACCGCTGATGCTGCTGGGCGCGCTGGCGATGGCGGTGTTCACCAGCCGCAGCCTGGCCCTCATGCTGCTGGTGCTGGCGCCGGCGGTGCTGGGGTTCGTGTACTGGATGGTGCGGCGCTCGCAGCCGCTGTTCGCCGGCATCCAGCAGCGCCTCGATCGCCTCAACACCGTGATCCAGGAGAACCTCACCGGCGTGCGCCTGGTCCGGGCGTTCGCCCGCGCCCCCCAGGAGGAGGCGCGCTTCGGGGCGGCCAACGAGGAACTGACGGGGCGCACGGTCGAGGCCATGCGCCTGATGGCCGTGGGCATGCCCTTCATGATGACGACCACCAACCTCGGCGTGCTCGGCGCCCTGTGGCTGGGCGGGCGCGCGGTGGCCGCCGACACCATGCACATCGGCCAGGTCATCGCCTTCATCAACTACCTGCTCATCGTCCTGCGCGAGCTGATGATGGTCAGCTTCCTGGCCATGCGCATCGCCCGCGCCGAGGCCTCCGCGCAGCGCCTCCAGGAGGTGTCGCGCAGCGAGCCCGAGATCCGCGACGCGCCGGGCGCGGCCCGTCCGGCGCGGCTGGCGGGGCGAGTGGAGTTCCGCGGCGTGTCGTTCGACTACCATGGGCGCGCCCACGCGCCCGTGCTCGCCGGCATCCACCTCGCGGCTGCGCCCGGCGAGATCGTCGGCATCGTCGGCGGCACCGGCGCCGGCAAGTCCAGCCTCGTCCATCTCATTCCGCGGTTCTACGACGTGACGGCCGGCCAGGTGCGCATCGACGGCCTGGATGTCCGCACCATCGCCCAGGACGTGCTCCATCGCCACGTGGCCGTCGCCCTCCAGGAGGCCGTGCTGTTCTCCGGCACCGTGCGCGACAACATCGCCTACGGCCGCCCGGAGGCCACCGACGAGGAGGTGGAGGCGGCCGCGCGCGCCGCGGCGGCGCACGAGTTCATCCTGGCGCTGCCGGGGCAGTACCAGGCGGAGATCGGCCAGCGGGGCGTCAACCTGTCCGGCGGCCAGAAGCAGCGGCTGGCCATCGCCCGCGCCCTGCTCGTCCAGCCGGCCATCCTCATCCTCGATGACAGCACCAGCGCCGTCGACGTGGAGACCGAGGCGCGCATCCGCTCGACCCTGCGCCAGCGCCACGCCGGGCAGACCCGCTTCATCGTCGCCCAGCGACTCAGCACGGTGATGCACGCGGACCGGATCGCGGTGCTCGACGAGGGCCGCCTGCTGGACGTGGGCACGCACGCCGAGCTGCTGGCGCGCTGCCAGGTCTACCGCGAGATCCACGCCTCGCAGCTTGGCAACGGAGCCGGCGATGAACGCGCCTAGCGGACCGCCCCGGAGCGGGCGGGCGGGCGCAGGGG
>CAZPXM010000124.1:0-11690 GCA_964591015.1 uncultured Gemmatimonadaceae bacterium | reverse complement strand
GCCGTGGCCGTCTCCACCCGGTGAGGCCCCGGCGCCCCGAGGTAGGCTGCCAGGGCAGCGCGGTGGTAAGGGACCTGCGCCTCGACGATGGCGCGCGACGCGCCTGGCCGGCTCAACAGCCAGGCGATGAGCATGCTGCCGCCGCCCGTGCAGGCCAACCCGACCTGCCGACCGCTTCCCAGCACTTCCTCGACGCGGCTCCCGCGATCCATCGCAGCCGTGAAGCTCCCGGCAGGCGCGCTGCGTCGCTCGTCGGCGACCGTCCCTGAGCCGAGCGCCCTCGCGCGGTTGAGCGGTGAACGATACCGCGCCGCGAAGGGCCTGTCAAAGCAGCAGATTGACTGCCATCGGCTGGCTCGGCATATTGCGCTCGGTCCGGCCAACGGACCTCATCGCTGCGGCTGCCGATGTCGGCGCCACCATGGGAGAGAAGCCGCCATGCGCATCGTCAAGGCGGTAGTGCCGGTTGCCGGGTTGGGCACGCGGCTGCTGCCGACCACCAAGGCCGTTCCCAAGGAGATGCTCCCCGTGGGGCGGTACCCGATCATCCAGCACGTCGTCGAGGAACTCATCGCGGCCGGGATCCGCCAGATCCTCTTCGTGACCAACCGCGCCAAGACCGCCATCGAGAATCACTTCGACGATTACTCGGAGTTGATCCTCCATCTGGAGATAGGCGGACACGAGATGCGCGAGGTCAGCCGCTTCGACTACCGCCAGCGCGGTGTCGAGTTCTTCTTCGTCCGCCAGCAGGTGCCGTTCGGCCAGACCAAGCCACTGGGCACCGGCGATGCGGTGGCCTCGTCCGAGACCTTCGTCGATGGCGACTCGTTCGTGGTGGCCTACGGCGACAGCATGATCAGCTCGCCCGAGCATCCGGCCGTGCTCGGGCGCATGCTGGAGTCGCACGAGACGCATGGGTCGGCCTGCACGATCGCCGTCCAGGAGGTATCCCACGAGCAGGTGCACCAGTACGGGATCGTGGTGCCGCGGCCGCAGGAGTCGGACGCCCCGGACTGCCAGATCGTCGACCTGCTGGAGAAGCCGGCGCCCGAGACGACTCCCAGCCGGCTGGCCAGCAGCGCCCGCTACGTGTTCAGCGCCGCGGTCTTCGACGAGATCAGGATGATCACTCCGTCGCCCAGCGGCGAGCTCTTCCTCACCGACGCGATCCTCCGACTGATCCACAGCGGTGCGATGGTCCGCGCGGTGCGCCTGGCCCCGACGGAGCGGCGGCACGATATCGGCAGCCATCGGGCCTACTTCCGGACCTTTGTGGACTATGCCCTGGACGATCCCGAGTTGGGGCCCGGGCTGCGCGAGTATCTGCGCGCCCGACTGACATGACGCCCCGGCCGCGCCGGCCACTGGTCGGAGCGCCGTTCAGGTGGCCTTGGGGCTGCGAGCGGCGGCGAGGCGGCCGGGGTCAGGCAGACGAGCGGAGGCCGACCATGCCGTACGTGATCGCGGCACCGTGCATCGGGGTCAAGGACAAGGCCTGCGTGCAGGTTTGCCCGGTCGACTGCATCCACCCCGCGGACAGCAGCGACGAACCGATGCTGTACATCAACCCTGACGAGTGCATCGACTGCGGCGCCTGCGAACCCGAATGCCCGGTCCAGGCGATCTGTGCCGAAGAGGACCTGCCGGCAGCCTGGAGTGCCTACGCGCAGGTCAACGCTCGCTTCTTCGCCTTGCGCGACGCCCGGGACCAGTGGGAGGCGTACAAGCGGGCGCACGCCAAGCTGTTCACCAGGGCCCAGTGACAAGGCGGCGCGACAAATCCGGACAGCCGCCGGAACCAGCGAGGGTGGCCAGGCCCGTCTGCCTCGTCAGCGGCTCCAGCAGCGGCATCGGGGCCGCCGTCGTCCGCGAGTTCGCCGCGCGCGGTCACGATGTGGTCGTCCACTACCATACCGGGGCCGAACGGGCCGCCGAGCTCGCCGCAGCCCTGGAGCGTGACTTCGGCATCGCGCCGCTGGTTCTCGGTGGGGACCTGGCGCGGTCCGCAGCAGCAGCCGAGCTGGTGGACGCGGCCTATGCGCACTTCGGCCGCCTCGACGTGCTGGTCAGCAACAGCGGCGTGTCCAGTTATGTCGCGGACGCCAGCGGCCGCCTGGCGCGCTTTCGCTTCCACGAGACGCCGCTGGACCACCTCGAAAGGGAGTTCGCCCGCGCCCTCGAGCTGAACCTGAAGGGTGCCTATCGTCTGGTGCAGCGTGGCCTGGCGCGCATGCTGGAACAGGCTGCCGCCGAGCGCCAGCGGGGAGCGGAGCCGGCGCACCGCAGCATCCTGTTCATCACCTCGATCTCCGACATTGCCCCTGACCCGACGCGCGTACCCTATGGGGTGAGCAAGGCTGGACTGAGCCACGTGGTCCTCAGTGCCGCCCTGGAGGGAGGTCCGCAGAACATCACGGTCAACGCCCTGCGCCCGGGCGTCGTCGACACACCCATGACGCGCCGTCCCTCGGGGCTGCGCGATCCACTCGACGGGCACGAGTACACGGTGGCCGAGGTCTACGCCCTGATGGCCGCGGGAGGCGCCCAGCCGATCCGACGGATCGCCATCCCGGCGGAGATCGCCCACGCGGCGTACTGCTTCACCCAGATCCCGTACATGACCGGGCAGCTCATCGCCGTGGATGGCGGCTTCACGCTGGCGAGCGGGTTCGCCAACCGCGAGCTGTTCCTGCGCGAGGGGCAGCGCCGGCGGGCCCAGATCTAGACGTCACGGCGTGGCGCGCCGAGGCCGCGTCAAGGCGTGATCGGCACCCGGTGCGCTGCGCCTCAGTTCTGCCGCTGAATGCTCCCCATCTGGATCTCGATGTCGGCGCGGTTGGCGATGCGCTCGATCTGCCCATCGCGAATCCACGCCATGCGGTCACACGCGGTCAGCATCTTATCATCGTGCGTGACGGTGATGATCGTGGCCCCCATCTCCGTCTGCAGTCCCTTCATGTAGTCGATGATCTGCTGGCCCGTCGTGCTGTCGAGGTTCCCGGTGGGCTCGTCGGCCAGGATGATGCGCGGCTTGTTCGCGAAAGCACGCGCGATGGCGACGCGCTGCATCTGCCCGCCCGACAACTCGCTCGGCAGGTGATGCGCACGGTCCGCCAGACCGACGATCCGCAGGCATTCCATGGCCCGCTCCTCGCCCTCCTTGGTGGACAGGCCGGCGAAGATGGTCGGCAGGGCCACGTTCATCAGCGCCGTCATCACCGGCAGCAGGTTGTACGTCTGGAAGATGTAGCCCAGCTCGAAACACCGCACCGCGGCAAGCTGCTGCGGGCTCAGCTCGGCCAGGTTCACGCCGTCGATGAGCACCTTGCCAGCGGTCGGTGTCTGCAGGGCGCCGATGGCATTGAACAGAGTGCTCTTGCCCGACCCGGAGGGGCCCATGATGGCGAAGAACTCGTTCTCGTAGACCTGCACCGTCAGCCCGCGCAGGGCGTACACATGCGTCGAGGTGTCCTTCTTGTGGGCATTGTACACGACCTTGATGTCCTGGACATCGACGATGACGCGGCGCCCGCCTGCATCCATGTGCCCTGTCCTCTTCGATCGGCTCGATCTGGCGCGTCCATCTCGGCCGAGTGCGGGCGCAAGGTACGACCCGGTCCTCCGGGCGTCAAACACGCCGCCACGACCAGCGGCCCCTGCGCCTTCACCGCCCGACTGCTGCCCGACCTTGACGCCGGCGGCACCGGCCCGCGGCCACGCCGACGCGAGCAGGCCGGCCGTCGTGAACTACCTCGCCGAGGGAGCCGCGATGCCCCGGTGGCGCTGCCACCCAAAGCTGGCGCGTCCTCAGGCCTTCCCCGCCTTGACCCGCGCGATCTCGTCGCGCAGGTACGCCGCCTTCTCGAACTCGAGCTCCTCGGCCGCCCGCTTCATCTGCCGTTCCAGCTCGGCCAGCAGCTGTTCGCGCGACTCGGGCGTCGCGCACTCGCTCGGCGCCTCGGCGACGCGGACCGGCTTCTCGGCACGACGCACCCGCTCCAGAACCGACGTCGTCTGGATGATCTCCTCGCGCGAGCGATAGATGGTGCGCGGCCGGATGCCGTGGAGCCGATTGTGCGCGAGCTGCAGCGAGCGCCGCCGTTCGGTCTCGTCCATGGCCCGCTGCATGGACCGCGTGACCGTGTCGGCATAGAAGATCACCTTGCCCTCGGCGTGCCGCGCCGCCCTCCCGATCGTCTGGATGAGTGCCTGTTCCGAGCGCAGGAACCCCTCCTTGTCGGCGTCCAGGATGGCCACCAGGGATACCTCTGGCAGGTCGAGCCCCTCGCGCAGGAGGTTGATGCCGACCAGGACGTCGAACTCGCCCAGACGCAGATCGCGCAGGATCTCGACACGGTCCAGAGTATCGATCTCCGAGTGCAGGTAGCGGACCCGGATGTGCATGTGGTCGAGGTAGTCGGCGAGATTCTCCGCCATGCGCTTGGTCAGCGTGGTCACCAGAACGCGCTGCCGGCGCTCGGCACGCACGCGGATCTCCTCGATCAGATCGTCGATCTGGCCCATCAGCGGCCGGATCTCGATGCTCGGGTCGACCAGGCCGGTCGGGCGGATGACCTGCTCGACCACCACGCCCGCGCACTTCTGCAGCTCGTACGGGCCGGGAGTCGCCGACACGAACACGGTCCAGCCCATGCGCTGTTCGAACTCGGCGAAGTACAGCGGCCGGTTGTCGAAAGCCGAGGGCAGCCGGAAGCCGTGCTCGACCAGGGTCTCCTTGCGCATGCGGTCGCCACGCCACATCCCGCGCAGTTGTGGGATCGTGACGTGCGACTCGTCGATGAAGAGCAGGTAGTCGGCTCCGAAGTAGTCCAGGAGCACGTACGGCGGATCGCCCGCTTGCCGCCCATCCATGTACCGCGTGTAGTTCTCGATGCCTGGGCAGTAGCCAATCTCGCGGATCATCTCCACGTCGTACTTGGTGCGCGTCTCCAGGCGATGGGCCTCGACCAGCTTCCCTTGCGTGCGCAGGTCCAGCAGCCGCTCCTCCAGCTCGACGAGAATCCCCTCGCAGGCCTGCGCGACGCGCTCCTCGTCGGTCACGTAGGCCTTGGCCGGGTACACCGAGACCGCCTCGCGCCGCTCGATGACCGACCCGCTGACCGCGTCCACCAGGGCCAGCGACTCCACCTCGTCGCCGAAGAGCTCCACGCGGATGGCTCGCTCCTCCGACGCAGGCACGATCTCGATGATGTCGCCGCGCACACGAAAGCAGCCTCGCTGCAGCTCCAGGTCGTTGCGCCGATAGTAGATGTCGATGAGCATGCGCAGCATCTGGTCGCGGTCGATGCTCTGGCCGACGCGCAACTGCAGCCGCTGCTCGTCGAACTGCCGCGGCGAACCGATGCCGTAGATGCAGGACACCGTGGCGACGATGATGACGTCCCGCCGCTCGAGCAGCGAACTCATCGCCTTCAGGCGCAGCCTGTCGATCTCCTCGTTGAGCTCGACCTCCTTCTCGATGTACGTGTCGGTGCTGGGCTTGTACGCCTCGGGTTGGTAGTAGTCGTAGTAGCTCACGAAGTACTCGACGGCGTTGTGCGGGAAATAACCCTGCAGTTCGCCGTACAACTGCGCAGCCAGCGTCTTGTTGTGCGAGATCACCAGAGCTGGCCGCTGCAGGCGGGCGATCAGGTTGGCCATGGTGAAGGTCTTGCCGCTCCCGGTCACCCCCAGCAGAGTCTGCCAGCGCTGCCCACTCTGGATCCCGGCCTCCAGTTCCGCGATGGCCTTGGGCTGGTCGCCCTGCGGCTGATAGTCAGCGACTAGTTGGAACTCGGCCACAGGTCTGGCTCCAGAGAGACGGGACGACGGCCCCGGCACCGCCCAGCGCGAGGAGCCGCCACTCCGACGACTCCTCCACTGCCGGAGACCTCCAACCCGCCGAGCGTGGGCTGAATCTACCCGGCCACGCCGGAGGTGTCAAACGGCTCGTTCAGCTGGGGCCTTCCCGTGCGCCACAATGGCAGCCCACGAGCGCCACGATGGCAAGTCTGGGGCGAGATGACCAGGCCACCAGGCACCCATAATGCTCAGCACTCCAAGCCGTTGACAGGCCTTCCCGAGTCGCTGGCATATCGTTTGCTCAAGCGTGGTATCACCTCGTCCGAGAACTCACAATCAAGCGGCCAGTCCCGAGGACTGGACTGGCGAGAGAGCGAGCCGATGCCGAGTGGCTAGGCGCGGAAAGGGCGACATATGGGCAAAGTCATTGGTATAGATCTGGGTACGACCAACTCGTGCGTCGCCGTGATGCAGGGCAGCGATGCCGAGGTGATCCCGAACTCCGAAGGCGGGAGGACTACCCCCTCCATCGTTGCCTTCACCAAGGATGGCGAGCGACTCGTCGGGCAGACGGCCAAGCGGCAGGCGGTGACGAACCCCCAGAATACCATCTACTCGATCAAGCGCTTCATGGGCCGGCGCATCGACGAGGTGTCGAGAGAGATCGCGGAAGTCCCCTACAAGGTCGCCCGCGGCCAGCGCGACATGGCCGTGGTTCGCATCGGCGACAAGGACTACTCGCCCCCGGAGATCTCCGCCATGGTGCTCCAGAAGATGAAGCAGACGGCGGAGGACTATCTGGGCCAGCCCGTGCAGCAGGCCGTCATCACCGTGCCTGCCTACTTCAACGATGCCCAGCGGCAGGCGACCAAGGATGCGGGAACCATCGCCGGCCTGGAGGTCCTGCGGATCGTCAACGAGCCGACTGCGGCTGCCCTGGCGTACGGGCTCGACAAGGCAGGCAAGAACGAGAAGATCGCGGTGTACGACCTGGGCGGCGGTACCTTCGACATCTCGATCCTGGAGCTGGGCGACGGCGTCTTCGAGGTGAAGTCGACCAACGGGGACACGCACCTGGGCGGCGACGACTTCGACCAGGTGATCATCGACTGGCTGGCCGACGAGTTCCGCAAGAAGGAGGGCATCGACCTGCGCCGGGATCCCATGGCGCTGCAGCGCCTCAAGGAGGCCGCGGAGAAGGCGAAGTGCGAGCTGTCGTCGTCGACGAGCAGCGAGATCAACCTGCCGTTCATCACGGCGGATCAGAACGGACCCAAGCACCTCCAGATGACGCTCACCCGGTCGCAGCTCGAGCGCATGACCGAGGACCTGGTCGAGCGGACGCGGAAACCATGCGAGCAGGCGCTGCGGGATGCTGGCCTGCGCGCGAACGACATCGACGAGGTGATCCTGGTCGGGGGAGCGACCCGCATGCCGCGGGTGCAGCAGCTCGTGCGCGAGATCTTTGGCCGCGAGCCGCACCGGGGGGTTAACCCCGACGAAGTGGTGGCCATGGGCGCCGCGATCCAGGCAGGGGTGCTGTCGGGCGAGGTGGACGACGTCCTGCTGCTCGATGTCACGCCGTTGTCGTTGGGCATCGAGACCCTGGGCGGAGTGATGACCAGGCTGATCGACCGCAACACGACAATCCCCACGCGCAAGAGCCAGGTCTTCTCCACGGCTTCGGACAATCAGCCGTCGGTCGAGATCCACGTGCTCCAAGGCGAGCGCGAGTTCGCGGCCGACAACCGCACGCTGGGCCGCTTCCACCTCGACGGCATACCCGCCGCTCCGCGCGGCATGCCGCAGATCGAGGTGACGTTCGACATCGACGCGAACGGCATCCTGAACGTGTCGGCCAAGGACAAGGGCACCGGCAAGGAGCAGCAGATCCGCATCGAAGCCACCTCGGGTCTGAGCAAGAGCGAGGTCGAGAAGATGCAGCGGGACGCCGAAGCCCATGCCGCGGAGGACAAGAAACGGCGCGAGGCCGTCGACCGCCGCAACGCTGCCGAGCAGTTGGTGTACGCGACCGAGAAGTCCTTGAAGGAGCATGGGGACAAGCTGAACGCCAGCGACCGCAAGGCCATCGAGGATGCGGCGGCAGAAGTGAAGCGAGCGGTGGAAAAGCAGGACGATGCGGCTCTGCCCGGTCTCATGGAGCGGCTCCAGCAGGCGTCGCACAAGCTCGCCGAGGCTCTCTACCGGCAGCAGGCGCAGCAACAGCCGGGAGCGGAGCAGGCCGGGCCGGAAGCGAGCACCGGCAAGAAGCAGAAGACCGACGACGCGGTGGACGCGGACTACGAGGTCGTGAACTGAGCGCTGACTGGCGCGCAGGCGCGCCAGGAGGTTGGTGCAGACCATGGCGGGGCGGCCGCGCAGCGCGCGGTCTCCCCTTTGTGGGCGCGCCCCGGCGACGGCCGCTCACGAGGCCGGCACGGCACCGTGGGTGAACGGGCTAGTCGCCCGACTCCCCGCCCGGCAGCGCGAGCCGATCCTCCTCGCGCAGCGATCCCGCCCCACTCAGCACTCGGACCCGCGACAGGTGGGCACCGACGACCACCGCGACCTCGACCCAGCCAAGTCGCTGACCAGGATCCAGGCCCTCGGCCCGCGCCCGTTCGAGGCCCGGCAGCACGGCGAAGCGGTGCCCGACCCGTACCCCGTCCTCGCTGCCCAGGCTCACATAGACCTCGTCCGCCTGCACGGACAGGATCTCGGCGTGCGGCGCGCCGCGCAGCGCCTCTGCCGGGCGCAACGCCACCACCAGCTCGCCCAGCAGCTCCTCGATAGCAGCCGCCGTGGCCCGGCCCAGCACGGTCGCGGCGAACTCGGACGAGCCGAAGGCGATCTCGCGGAGACCGGCGAACCGTCGATCCTGCTCGCGCGGCTTGCCCAGCAGGTCCAGGCCCAGGTCGCGGTCGACCAGCTCGCTGCGCGCCCGGGCTCTGCCCATCTCCTCGCCGCCCGCGACGCGCAGCACCCGAGCCTCCAGCGCCACGACGCCGGTATACGACTTGTAGCCGCCGAGCAACGGATCGCCGGCGCTGAACCGCTCCATGTTGAACTCCTCGATCGTGCCCAGCAGCACCAGATCGGCTCGCATGAGCCTGCCCAGGTCGAGCGCCGCACCGGTGTCGAGGGTGCGCCGTCCGGGGAGAACCTCCGCCACCACGGACCACGGGACCACGCGCCACTCAGCCTTGAGCGCCATCTGGTCTGCCAGCAACGCCGCCATGCCGCGGCCAAGATTCCATTCCTCGAGCACGAAGCCCGAGTCGTCCTCGAGGGGCATGACCGCGATGAGCGGCGCAGCCACGGCGGAGAGCGAGTCCGGCGCGTCCAGGCGCGCCAAGAAGCGCGCCAGCTCAGCGCCGATGGCGGCCGGATGGGAGCCGTCGCCCGCCGCCGCCGGGGTCTCGGCCGGCCACGGCAGGCGCGCACACCCCGACGCCAGTAGCGCCAACAGGAAACACCGAAGCAGCATCGGCATCGTCTCCCGAGACTCGCGATCGCCAGCGCCCGAACACCCGTCCCGCGCCGTCGCGTGCCGACGGACGCCACCCGCGCCAACATTGCCCAGCGGCTGGCGAGGCGTCAAGACGAGCACACCCGCGGCTGCAGGTGCTGGGGCCCGCGTCGGCGCAACTCGCGGCGACGGAGCGGGCGTGCGGCCAGGCTACCTGCAGGCCGCCGCGCGGATGGCCGGCTGACGGGATGGGGCCCGGTGTTGTCCGACGACTTTGGCCTGGCTGCGGCGCTGCCGCTAGATTGGCGGCTGCGCGCACCGAAGCGGCCGTCTTGGGGGCGGCCTCTCTCTGCGCCCGCTGGCTTCCCATGCGGAGAGCTGGACAGTGCAGCCACGTGTCATCGAGTGCGACATCGCCGTGAGCGGGGCCGGCCTGGGGGGCGTTGCGGCGGCCATAGCCGCGGCCCGGGCGGGCCAGCGGGTGTGCCTGACCGAAGAGACTCATTGGCCAGGCGGTCAGTGCACCTCCCAAGGAGTGTCGGCGCTGGACGAGCACGACCACATCGAGCAGTTCGGGGGCACCGCCCTGTATTACGAGTTCCGCGATCGCATCCGCTCGTTCTATGCGCAGAATCACCAGCTTGCACCCCACGCCCAGGCGGCCACCTACCTCAACCCTGGCGCCGGGTGGGTGAGCCGCCTGTGCTTCGAGCCGCGCGCCGCGCTGAGCGCCATCCTAGACATGATCGTCCCGCTGATCGCTCGGGGGCTGCTCCAACTCCACTATGGTGCAACTCCCGTGGGCGTATCGGTCCGGGCGGGTCGCGCCACGCGCCTGCTGGTCAGTCAGCCCGAATACCAGCGCATGCTGGAGATCCGCGCGACCTACTTCCTCGACGCGACCGAACTCGGCGACCTCCTGCCTCTGGCCGGAATCCCCTACCGAACGGGAGCCGAATCGCGCGACCAGACGGGCGAACCGCACGCGCGCGCGGACGGGCCAGCGCCTGAGCTCACGCAGCGCTTCACCTTCCCGTTCGTCCTGGAGCGGTGTCCGGGCGGCAACTGGACCATCCCCAAGCCCGCAGGCTACGAGCGGAATCGCGACAGCCAGCCCTACACCCTCACCCTCCGGTACGGCGCCGAGGACAAGACCTACAAGGTCTTCGAAACCGCGCCCGGCCTGCCGGGCTCCTTCTGGGCCTACCGGCGGATCTTGGCCGCGGCGAACTTTGCGCCAGGCGAGTTCGCCGCCGATCTGGCCATGGTCAACTGGGCGGGCAACGACTTCGCGGGGGGCACGATCATCGATGTCAGCGAGGCGCGGCGGGCGCAGCTCCTCACGGCCGCCAAGGACCTCTCGCTGGGCTTGCTCTACTGGCTGCAGACCGAAGTGCCCCGGGACGATGGCCGTGGCCACGGCTACCCGGAGCTGCGCCTGCGACCGGATGTGCTGGGCACGGCCGACGGACTTTCGCAGTACCCCTATGTCCGCGAGTCGCGCCGCATTTGCGCGTTGACCACGGTGCGCGAGCAGGACGTTCTGGCCGGGCACCAGACAGGGGCCCGAGCGGCGCTCTTCCGCGATTCGGTGGGCGTGGGCTGGTACCCGATCGATATCCACGGCCAGCCCGGCGACACGGCCATCACCGGGCCTACTCGCCCTTTCCAGATCCCATTGGGTGCGTTGCTGCAGGAGCACGAGTGCATCGACAACCTGCTTCCGGCCGCCAAGAACCTGGGCGTCACGCACATCACCAACGGCTGCTACCGGCTTCACCCTGTCGAATGGAACGTCGGCGAGGTAGCGGGCCGCCTGGCGACGTTCTGCCTGGAGCACGCGGTATCGCCTTCCCGCGTCAGAGGAGAGAGCCAGCAGCTCGTCGCTTTCCAGCGCTGTCTGGCGGGCGCGGGCGTGCCCCTGTTCTGGTATCCGGACCTCGGGCGTGCACACCCTGCGTGGGGGCCTGCCCAGTTGCTGGCGGTGACCGGGCTGTGGCCGGCCGATCCGGCGGCGCTGGAGTTCGGCGCCACAGGCGCGCTCCCGGCGCCACGGGTGGCCGGCATCGCCAGAGCCGCTGGCCTCGACCCGGATGCCATCGGAGCGCGCGCGTGCAACCGCGCTGAGCTGGCCCGGATCATCGCGGCAGAACGCCTGGGATGGCGCGATCCGTGAGCGAGCATCGCCGCGACTCGAGCTGGCTGGCGATGCCACCGGCATGGATGGCCTGGCAGACCTGCCCGCGCCTTGTTCGAAGGTCCACACCCGGCTATCTTCGTGCCGTGGCTGGGCAAGGTGCAGCGCAGGATGCACGATTGCCCGGCAGTCTCGCCAGTCTGGCCGCTTTAGCTCAACAGGTAGAGCGCCTGATTTGTAATCAGGGGGTTCCGGGTTCGAGTCCCGGAGGCGGCTCCA
>CAZPXM010000123.1:0-11832 GCA_964591015.1 uncultured Gemmatimonadaceae bacterium | reverse complement strand
GGCCTGGCCGTGCTGTGCGCAGCGGCGCCGCGGTTGGCGGCGGCCCCGCCGGCCGGCGACGTGTACCTGATCGCCAGCGCCGAGGAGGAGGTGGGGGCGCACGGCGTGCAGTTCTCGGTGCGCCAGTTGCCCGTGGACGAGCTGGTGGCGGTCGACGTGGCCCCGGTGGCCGACGAGTACCAGACACGCAACTGCGGCGATCCGGTGCTGCTGTGCAAGGACGCCGTGGGCGTGTACCACGCTGGCACGATCGAGCATCTGGCGCGACTGGCCGCGGGCCTGGGCTTCGGCGTGCAGCTCGCCGTGGTCAGCTCGTACGGCAGCGACGCGAGCCTCTGTCATGCCCACGGCATCGTCGCCCGCGCGACGCTGCTGGGCTACCCGGGCGGCAACACGCACGGCTTCGAGATCTGCCACGTCGGCGGCCTGGTGAACACCGCCCGGCTGCTGCTGGCCTTCCTGCGCGACCGCGGCCGCTGAACCGGCCGCGGTGGCTGGCCCGCCGGCCTTGGGCGCACGTGGTGGCGCGCCTATATTGCCACAGCGTTGTCGGTGCAACGCCGTCGTTGTGGTGCGCAGCCGTCACGATCGAGGAGGCCACCGCCATGACCGTCGTGTCGCAGGATTCGTCCCCGTCTTCGCCCCAGTCCAGCGAGGAGCGCCCGCTGACGCGGGAGGCGCAGCGCACGCTGGCGCTGCTGGACGAGCTGTTCACCGGCTGGGATGCCCCCTATTTCGCCGTGCGCCTGTGGGACGGCACCTGGTGGGGCCCGCAGCCGGCGCAGGCCGCCACCGTCCTCGTGCTGCGACAGCCCGGCTCGCTGCGCTGTCTGCTCTCGCCCGCCACGGAGCTGCACGCGGCGGAGTGCTATCTCCACGACATCGTGGACATCGAGGGCGACGCGGAGGGCATCATGCCGGTGGCCGAGTGGCTGCTGGACCGCCCGCGCGCCTTCGGCGAGCGCCTACAGTTGGGCGCCAGGCTGCGCCGGCTGCCGCGGGTGGAGCGGGCGGTACCCCGCGGCAGCCGCGGCCGCGCCGAGCTGCGCGGCGAGCGGCACACCCTGGACCGCGACCGCGCCGCCGTCACCTACCACTACGACGTGTCCAACCAGTTCTACTCCCTGTGGCTGGGCGCCAGCATGACCTATTCGTGCGCGCTGTTCGCCCGGCCCGACGAGGACCTGGACACCGCGCAGCAGCGCAAGCTGGAGTACGTCTGCCGCAAGCTGCGCCTGCGTCCCGGCGACCGGCTGCTGGACATCGGCTGCGGCTGGGGAAGCCTCGTGCTGTACGCGGGCCAGCGCTTCGGCGTGGAGGCGACGGGCGTCACGCTGAGCGAGCCGCAGGCCGAGTTCGCCAACCAGCGCCTGGCGGCGGCCGGACTGGGCCAGCAGTGCCGCGTGGAGGTGCGGGACTACCGCGAGGTGGACGGCGAGGGCGCCTTCGACAAGCTGGTCAGCATCGGCATGGTCGAACACGTGGGCGACGCGCAGCTCGAGGCCTACTTCGCGCAGGCCCACCGGCTGCTGCGCCCCGGCGGCGTCTTCCTGAACCACGGCATCGCCGACCTGCCGGGCCGTCCCCCCAGGACGCCGCACGGGTTCATCGACACCTACATCTTCCCGGACGGCGAGCTGCCGCCGATCCCGCGCCTGCTGGCGGCCGCCGAGGCGGCGGGCTTCGAGGTCCGCGATGTGGAGGGTCTGCGCGAGCACTACGCCATGACGCTGCGGCACTGGGTGCGCGCCCTGGAGGCGCACCGCGACGCCGCCATCGCCGAAGCGGGCGAGGTGACCTACCGCACCTGGCGGCTCTACATGGCCGGCTGCGCCCACTGGTTTACTCGCGGTCGCATCGGCGTGTTCCAGGCGCTGCTGGTCAAGCAGGACGACGGCCACAGCCATCTGCCGCTGCTGCGCACCGACTGGTACGAACCGCCCCTGCAATGGCCGCCGCCGGCGATGCCGCCGGGCCAGCCGGCGCCTGGCGCAGGCGAGACCGGAGCGCCGGCGGCAACGTGAGAGCACCAGCGGGGCAATGCACCGGGGCCGCGGGCGCCAGCAGGGCGCCGCGGCGGAGGAGGAGGAGGAGGAGCGGACGGGCATGAAGCTGGCGCTGATGGATGGGGAGATGGTGCCGCGCGCCGAGTTGCGCGAGCTGGGCTTCGAGGCGGTGCAGATGTTCTTCGGCCACGGCGCGGCCGGGGCTGCCGACGATCCGCCGCCGGCCGCCATCGACCGGATCCTCCAGGCCGGCCGCACGGCGCTGGCGGCGATGACCCTGCACGTGGATCTGGTCGGCGCGCGGGGCTGCCGCCAGGAGGATGTGCGGCGCCTGATCGACTGCATCGAGAAGACCGCCGGCCTGGAAGGGCGGTTCGGCGCCAACCCGCGCCCCGTGCTGATCTGGCATCCCTCCGGGTACCCGCCGGCCGGCGAGGTGGACGACCGGGCGCTGTTCGCCGGCCTGGGTGCGGCGCTGCGCGAGGCCTGCCAGGCGGCCGAGAGCAACGGGGTGTGGCTGGCGGTGGAGATCACGCGCGGCGGCACCGTGGGCAGCGCGGAGACTTTCCTGCGACTGCAGGACCACGTGGGCTCGGCGGCGCTGAAGGTCTGCCTGGATGCCGCCAACTTCGTGCCGGACCGCACGCCGCTGGACCGCGCGGTGCGCGTTCTGGGCCCCGACACGGTCATCGCCCACGCCAAGGACTCCAGCTTCAAGCCGAGCGGCGAGGTGGCCGCGTACGGGCCCGTGGGCTCGGGGACACTGAACTACCCGGAGTACATCGCCCTGCTGCGCGCGCACAGTCACGCCGCGTACCTGGTCCTGGAGTACTACCGCTCGCGCGAGGATCTGCTGCGGGCGCGCGACATCGTGCGGGCTGCAGGGCTGTAGCGCCCGGCGGCCCGCCGGGCGCGCGGCCGGGCGGCCGGAGAGGGACGCTCGCCATGACTGCCCCCAACCGCACCGTCACGGTGCTGCTCATCGAGGACAACCCCATCCACGCGCGGCTGCTGCGCGGCCTGCTCGACCACGCCGAAGGCCAGCCCTTCGCAGTGACCGCCGTGGAGACGGCCGCGGCCGGCGTGCAATGCCTGGCGCACCAGCCGGTGGACGTGGTCCTGCTCGACCTGGTGCTGCCGGACAGCCAGGAGCTGGAGACGTACGTCCGCGTGCGGGCCCACGCCCCCGAGACGCCCATCATCATCCTGACCGGGCTGGACGACACGGATCTGGCCAGGCACGCCGTGGAGGCGGGCGCCCAGGACTACCTGATCAAGACCCAGCTCAACGCGACGGTCCTGACCCGCTCGATCCACTATGCGCTGCAACTGGTGCGGGCGCGCCGCGGCGAGTGGCAGTCGCCCATGCTGCGGCTGGCGCAGCAGCAGTTCCTCAAGGCCGCCCACCTGCTGCAGCTCGACGACAACGTGCGGCAGCGGCTCCTGTTCCCGCAGCGCTCGCTGGTGGTCAGCTTCCCGTTCCGCCGCGACGACCACGAGCAGGTCGACACGGTCTTCGGCTACCGCGTGCAGCACCTGACCACCATGGGCCCCACCAAGGGCGGCATCCGCTACCACCAGGATCTGGGCCTGGGCGACGTGTCGGCGCTGGCCATGTGGATGACCTGGAAGTGCGCTCTCCTGCAGTTGCCGTTCGGGGGCGCCATGGGCGGCGTGCGGGTGGATCCGACCGACTTCTCGCGCGGCGAACTGCAGCGGCTCACGCGCCGCTACACGGCGGAGATCCTCGGCATGATCGGCCCGGAGCGCGACATCCTGGCCCCGGACATGGGCACGGACGAGCAGGTCATGGCCTGGGTCATGGACACCTACAGCCAGCACGTGGGCCACGCCGTGCCGGCGGTGGTGACCGGCAAGCCCGTGGTGCTGGGCGGCTCGCCGGGCCGCCGCGACGCCACGGGCCGCGGCCTGGTCTTTGCGGTGGAGGAGGCCGCGCGCGTCCTCGACCTGAAACTCGCTGGCGCCACGGCGGTGGTGCAGGGCTTCGGCAACGTGGGCAGCAGCGCGGCGCGCCTGCTGGCGGCCGCCGGCCTGCGCGTCCTCGCCGTCAGCGACGTGAGCGGCGGCATCCACAACGCCGGCGGCCTGGACCTGGCGGCGGTCGCCCAGTACGTGGCCGAGCACCGGCTGCTGGCCGGCTGCCCCGCCGGCGAGGCGATCGCCAACAGCGAGCTGCTCGAGCTGCCCTGCGACGTACTGGTGCCGGCGGCGCTGCAGAACCAGATCACCGCGGACAACGCCGGCCGCATCCGCTGCCGCATCCTGGCCGAGGGCGCCAACGGCCCGACCACCCTCGCCGCCGACGAGATACTGGCCCAGCACGACGTCTTCGTGGTGCCGGACATCCTGGCGAACGCGGGCGGGGTCGCGGCCTCCTACTTCGAGTGGGTCCAGGGCACGCAGAACCTGATGTGGTCGCTGGACGAGATCAACGCGCGGCTGCGGCGGCTGATCGCGGAGGCCTTCGCACGCACGCACGCCCGGGCGCAGCGCGACAAGCTGGACATGCGCACGGCGGCCCTGCTGGAAAGCGTGGACCGGGTCACGCGCGCCAAGCTCCTGCGCGGCCTGTTCCCTTGACGGCCGCCGCCGGCCTCAGGCGCCGGAGCCCGCCGTCGCCTGCACCGCCTGCACCAGCGCGATGATGTAGCCGAACTGGAACGCCCAGGCCTGCCGCACGCGGCCGGAGACGCCGGCTGGCGGCCGGTCGTCCGGGTGGAAGGGCGCGTGGTCGGGCATGAGCATGTACCGGTAGCCGGCGGCGTGCAGCGTCTGCGCCAGCCGGAACATGTCCACGTCGCCTTCGTCCGGCCAGACCTCCTGGAACTTCAGCAGGCCGCCGCGGATGTTGCGGAAGTGGACGTTGAAGATCTTCCCCCGCTCGGCGAAGTGGCGGACGATCGGGTACAGCTCGGTGCCCGGGTCTTCCAGGCCCTCCGCGCACGTGCCGCAGCAGAAGTTGAAGCCGTGGTACGGGCTGTCCACCAGCGCGGCGAAACGCTGCAGGCCGGCGAACATCGGATAGTTCCAGCGCTCCTCGCCCTTGAGCACCGGCGCCGGCGGGTCGTTCAGGTGGGCGGCCAGCTGCACCCGGTACTCCTCGGCCACGGGAATCACGCGCTCCAGGAAGTGCTGCATGCGCGCGAAGCTCTCGTCGCGGTCCACCCGGCCCGCTGCGGTCAGCGTCTCGTTGTCGAACGCCGCCATGTCGAACGAGCTGTAGCGCGAGCCGCCGCGGCCCGGCGTGTCGCCGGTGCGCTGGTGCGGCACGATGCAGAAGTTGTAGTTCAGGCCGCGCAGGCCCGCGCGGCCGGCGTTCTCGATCGTCCGGCACACCGCGTCCAGATCCCGGTCCCGCTGCGGCTCCAGGGCCAGGGGGATGCTGCGCGGCAGGTCGATGTGGATCATCTCCAGGCTGACCCCCTCGGCGGCTGCCGCCTCGCGGTGCCGGACCAGCGTCTCCACCTCGGTGTTCGCCACGATCGCGTCCATGTGGGTCACGCCGTGGCGGACCAGGAACTGGAGCTCGTGCCTGGAGGTGCCGATGCCCTGCACGCCGACGTGCATGGTCGCTGCCGCTGTGGTGTTCATGACGCTCCTCTCGGCGCTGCGCGCGCCGGTCACGGACGCTGCCCCTGCTGCCGGAACCGCTCCACGCGCAGGCGCGCGGTGATGCCGTGCGCCAGCATGCGCTCGACCTGGCACTGGCGCTCGGTCACCTCCCCCACCTCGACGCTGGCAGCGGGCGTCATCCGCTGGTAGGTCACGGTCTTCAGGAACTTGCCCACCCACAGGCCGCCGGTGTAGCGGGCCGCCCGGCCCGTCGGCAGGATGTGGTTGGTGCCGATGGCCTTGTCGCCGTACGCCACGGTGGTCTCCGGGCCGACGAACAGCGACCCGTAGTTGCGCAGGCGCGCCGCGTAGTACTCCGGCTCCGCCACGTGCAGCTCCAGGTGCTCGGGGGCGTACTCGTCGCTGAGACGGATGGCCTCGTCCGCGTCCGCGGCGACCAGGATGCTGCCGTTCGCCTCCCAGGAGACCGCGGCGATGTCGCGGGTGGGCAGCACCGCCAGCTGGGCCTCCAGGGCGCGCTGCGCCTCGCGGGCGAAGGGCTCGCTCAGGCAGACGAGCAACTGGCTGCTGTTGGGGTCGTGCTCGGCCTGGCCGAGGATGTCGGCGGCGACCAGGGCCGCGTCGGCCGCGTCGTCGGCGATGACCGCGATCTCGGTGGGCCCGGCCAGCAGATCGATGCCGCACTGCCCGAAGAGCTGCCGCTTGGCCTCGGCCACGAACTTGTTGCCGGCGCCGCACAGCAGGTCCGCGGGCGGCACCACGCCCATGCCGAACGCCATCATGGCGAACGCCTGCACGCCGCCCAGCACGAAGATGCGGTCCGCGCCGGCCTGCTTCATGGCGTTGATCGTGGCCGGGTAGTAGCCCTCGCCCTTCACCGGCGGCGTGCAGCCGACCACCGTCGGCACGCCGGCCGCCTTGGCCGGGATGATGCTCATCTGCGCCGAGCCGAACATGGGATAGCGGCCGCCGGGGACGTACGCGCCGACGCAGCTCACGGGGATGTGCCTGTGCCCCAGGATGACGCCGGGCCGGATCTCGATCTCCAGCGGCAGCAGGGTGGCGCGCTGGGCCGCCGCGAAGGCGCGCACGTTCTCCTGGCAGTAAGCGGTGTCGGCGCGCAGCTGCGGCTCGCAGCGGTCGACGGCCTGCTGGATCTGGCGCTCGCTCAGCTCGAAATCCGGCGGATCCCAGTCATCGAACTGCCTGCTGTAGCGCCGCACCGCGTCCATGCCGCCGGCGCGCAGCTCGCTCAGCATCCCGGCCACGTAGCCGCTGGTCTGCTGGTCCGCCTCGAAGACCGGATGCTCGCCTCGCTTGACGATCTGCATGGAGCCCACCTCCGTCCACCGCGGCGCCTGCTCCCGGCGCGCGCCGCGGCGCTTGCGCTGGTGACGGGGACGCACCCCTGCCGGCCCCGGGCGGCGGCGCGGCCGGGCGCGCGGCGCGACGCCGGCGCCCGACAAGATCGCGCCGGCGACGGCCCGGTGGCAAGCCGGCTCGCTCGACGAGGATCGGGGCGGCCGCTTACGTGGGAAGCCGCACCACCGACCCCAGGAGCTTTCCATGTTCGAGACGGCCAGATCGAAGGAGCTGCACGAACGGGCCTGCCAGAGCCTGGTGCTGGGCGTGTCCACCGCCTTCCGCCGCAAGGTGACGCCGGTGCCGCTGTACATCGAGCGGGCCAACGGGCCCTACTACTACGACGCCGACGGCCACGAGCTGCTGGACTACACGCTGGCCTGGGGGCCGCTCATCCTGGGCAACAACCACCCGGCGCTCACCGCCGCCGTCGTCGAGCAGCTCCGGCGCGGCTACACGTACGGCGCGCAGCACCGCGGCGAGATCGAGCTGGCCGAGCTGATGGTGAGCGTGCTGCCGGGCGTCGAGCAGGTGCTGTTCAGCAACACGGGAACGGAGGCGGTCCAGTCGGCGCTGCGGCTGTGCCGGGCCTACACGGGCCGCGACAAGGTCGTCAAGTTCGAGGGACATTACCACGGCTGGATGAACAACGTGCTGGTGAGCGTGCATCCCGGCACGGCCGCTCTCGGGCGCACGGTCGCCATGACCGGCGGCCAGCCGGCCAGCGAGTTCGCCGACACGATCGCGCTGCCGTGGAACGACCTGCCGGCCCTCGAGCGCGCCTTCGCCGCGCACCCGGACCAGATCGCCGCGGTCATCACCGAGCCGATCAACGTCAACTCGGGCTCGTGCATGCCCGACCCGGGGTATCTGGCCGGAGTGGTGGAGCTGTGCCGGCAGCACGGCGCCGTGTCCGTGTTCGACGAGGTCATCACCGGCTTCCGCATCGCCCTGGGCGGCGCGCGCGAGTACTTCGACATCCGGCCCGATCTGTCCGTCTATGCCAAGGCCATGGCCGGCGGCTTCTCCATCGCCGCCATCGGCGGCGCGCGCCGGATCATGCAGGTGCTGGTCGACGGGCGCACCATGCACGCGGGCACGTACAACGGCAACCCCGTGAGCACGGCCGCGGCCGTGGCCACCATCAAGGCCCTGGCCGAACCGGGGCTGTACGAGCGCATGCACGCCCACGGCTACGCGATCCGCCAGGCGATCGAGCGCGCGGCGCGCGCCTGCGGCCGGCAACTGGTCACCAGCGGCACGGGCACCTGCTTCAGCGTCCACTTCGGGCTGACCGAGCCGCCGCGCCGCTGGGCGGACGTCCTGCGCGCCGAGACGGAGCCCGGCGAGCGCTTCCGCGCTGCCATGCTGGAACGCGGCGTGCAGTTGCTGCCGGAGGGCCGCTGGTACGTGGGCGCAGCCCACACCGATGCGGAACTGGCCAAGGTGATCCCGGCCATCGAGGGCAGCATGGAGGCTGTCTGAAGGGACAGCCTCGGCCGGGCTGGCCGGCAGGCTGGCGGCTGGGCGCCCGGCAGCCCGCGCGGCCGCAGCGCAACCGGCCGGGCGGGGAGCGCCGCCGCGGCGGCGCGCCGGTGCGGCCAGCGAACCCAAGGAGCGTCCCATGAGACTGTCGAACAAGGCAGCCCTGATCACCGGCGCGAGCGTGGGCATCGGCCGCGCCACCGCGCTGCTGTTCGCGCGCGAAGGCGCGCGGGTGGCGGTCAACAGCCAGAGCGAGCGCGGCCAGGCCGTGGCCGCCGAGATCGCCGCGGGCGGCGGCCAGGCGATCTTCGTGCGGGGCCGCGTCGAGTGCGAGGCGGACGCGCGCGCCATGGTCGCCGCCACCGTGCAGGCCTTCGGCCGCCTGGACATCCTGGTCAACAACGCCGGCATCGTGCTGCCGGGCCGGTGCGAGAGCACGCCGGCCGAGGACTTCGACCGCACGATGGCGGTCAATGTGCGCGGTGCGTACCTGGTGTCCAGGTTCGCCGTGGAGCAGATGCTGCGTCAGGGCGGCGGCAGCATCGTGCACAACGCCTCGGTCGCGGCGGTCAAGGGCCTGAAGGATCGCTTCGCCTACAGCGCCTCCAAGGGCGCCCTGGTGGCCATGACCCGGGCGATGGCCATGGACTACATCCGCCAGGGCATCCGCGTCAACTGCGTCAATCCGGGCACCACCCTGACGCCCTCGCTGGAGGACCGGATCCGCGCCTTCGCGGACCCGGCAGCCGCCAGGGCCATGTTCATCGAGCGCCAGCCCATGGGCCGACTGGGCACGCCCGAGGAGATCGCGGCGGCCATCCTCTATCTGGCCAGCGACGAGGCCGGCTTCACCACCGGCGCCATGCTCAACGTCGACGGCGGGTTGACGCTCTGAACGCCGAACTGCGCCAGCGGCTGCGCCCGGTGCTGCGGCTGGCCCTGCCCTCGGCGGGCGAGCTGCTGCTGGGCACGCTGGTGGGCCTGGTCAACACGTATCTGGTCGGCCACCTGGGCGCGGCGCCGCTGGCCGCGGTCGGCATGGCGTCGCAGGTGGCCATGACCGGCATGATCCTGTTCAGCGCCGCCGGCACCGGCGCCACGGCGCTGATCGCCCGCCTGGTGGGCGCCGGCGACTGGGAGCTGGCCAACCGCTGCGTGCGGCAGGCGCTGCTGCTGGCCGTGGGCGTCGGCCTGCTGGTCACCGCGCCGCTCATCCTGCTGGCGCGACCCGCGCTGGTGCTGCTGGGCGCCGAGCCCGAGGCGCTGGCGCTGGGCGTGCCCTATCTGCGCATCTTCAGCCTCGGGTTCGTCCTGGCGTCGCTGATGTACGTGGGCAACTCGTGCATGCGCGGCGCTGGCGACGCGCGCACGCCCCTGCTCGTCATGGGCGGAGTGAACCTGGTCAACATCGCGGTGTCCTGGGCCCTGGTGCGCGGCGAGTGCGGGCTGCCCGCCATGGGCGTGGCCGGCGCCGCGACCGGCGCGGTGGTGGCGCAGTGCACCGGCGGGGTGCTGGTGGTCGCCGCGCTGCGGCACGGCCGCGCCGGCCTGCGCCTGCGCTGGGACCGGCCGCGCCTCGAACGCGCCCTGATCGGCCGCATGGTGCGCATCGGCCTGCCGGTCACGCTCGATCAGTCCATCATACGGCTGGGCATGCTGTCCTACATGCGGGTCGTGGCCAGCCTGGGCACGGCGGCGTTCGCGGCGCACCAGGTGACCATGAACGCCGAGTCGATCTCCTTCATGCCCGGCTCGGGCTTCGCGGTGGCCGCCACCACGCTGGTGGGCCAGGGTCTGGGCGCCAAGGAACCCGACCGCGCCCGCCGCGACGCCCTCACCGCCTTCGCGCTGGCCGCCGTCCTGATGGGCGCCATGGGGTTGTGCTTCCTCGCCTTCCCGGAGCGCCTGGTCGGCTTCTTCACCACGGATCCGGAAGTGATCGCCCGCAGCGTCTCGCCCCTCCGGCTGGTGGGGCTGGCGCAGCCCTTCCTGGCGGCGATGATGGTCTTCGCCGGAGCGCTCCGCGGCGCCGGCGACACGGTCAGCCCGCTGGTCGTCAACGCCGCCTCCATCTGGCTGCTGCGGGTGCCGCTGTCGTGGGTGTTCGCGCGGCCGCTGGGCCTGGAGCTGCTGGGCGTGTGGCTGGCCATGTCGCTGGACATGTGCACGCGCGGCCTGCTGCTCTGCCAGCGCTTCATGCTGGGGCGCTGGCGGACGATCAGCGTCTAGGCGCGCGGCCGGACGCGCCCTGCCGCGCGCCGCCGCCTCACCGCCGGAACAGGTTCAGCAGCACGGTGAGCACCAGGCTGACCAGCAGCATCGAGACCAGGGGCACGTACAGGCGGACGCGCTCCGTCTCGATGCGGATGTCGCCCGGCAGGCGGCCGAACCAGCGCACCAGCCAGGGCGCGTAGTGCAGCACCGCGCCCGCGGCGGCCAGCGCCAGGCCGGCCAGGATCAGCCAGCGGCCCAACGTCGTCTCTCTCCGCGAAGCTCTGCCGGCGAGGGGCGTCGCCGCGGCGACGCCCCTCGCCGCGGCGGCGCACACCCGGAAGATCCGCTCAACCGACCAGCGCCGCCAGGGTCCGCGCGTCGGCCATGCCCACGTGGCGCTGCTGCTCGCGGCCATCCCGGAACGCGATCAGCGTGGGAATCCCCCGGATCCCCCACCGCCCGGCCGTGCGCGGATTGGCCTCCGTGTCCACCTTGAGCACCAGCACGCGCCCGGCCTGGCTGGCGGCGAACGCCTGCAGGATCGGCGCCATGGCGCGGCAGGGGCCGCACCAGTCCGCGTAGAAGTCGACCAGCACGGGCACGCTCGCTCCCTGGATCACGGCGTCGAAGTCGGCGTCGCCCACCTGCTGCGGGCGGTCCAGCGCGAAGGGTGCGCCGCAGCGGGCGCACTTGGGGCCGTCCGCGTGACGGGCCAGATCCACCCGGTTCCGGGTCCCGCACGCCGGACAGGCGATGACGACCGGACGGGCGCAGTCTGTCGCTGTCGAGGTTGCCATGAATCTCTCCTGTTCGTGGTCCGGCGGGTGGCAGGCCCACCGCCGTGAGGAGGCTTGGAGGGGAAGATACGGATGCGCCGCCACCGCGCGAGAGGCGGCCGCCAGAGCCCGCCGAGCGTCCTCCTGGGTGCGCTGACCGGGCCGCGGGCCCCGGATTGCCGCGGCCTTTGCCCGGGGCGGCGGACGGCCGTACTTTGCCGGCCCGCTGGGGGGCGGCAGGCCCCGGGGTCTGTGCCGGGGCACGGATGCGGCGGGGGCGAGTCGCGAGCAGGGAGCCGACCATGTCGTTGCAGGCGGAGTGGGAGGGGGCGCTGGGCCAGGCGGAGTGGCTGCTGGAGCGAATCGAGGCGGAGCTGGAGTGCGCGGCGGAGCTG
>CAZPXM010000122.1:0-11873 GCA_964591015.1 uncultured Gemmatimonadaceae bacterium | reverse complement strand
GAGAAACCCTTCAGCATCGACAGGCTCGCGACCAAGATCCGGGAGGTCATCGGCGGCCACGGCCGCTGACAGGATCGCCGGGTCCGGTCGGCCCCTTGCAAACCCACCAGCCCGAGGATCGTCATGGACCTGCGTCTGTGGTACCGCACCCCTGCCGCCCAGTGGGAGGCCGCGTTGCCGGTGGGCAATGGCCGCCTCGGCGCCATGGTGTTCGGCGGCGTGCCGGACGAACGCCTGCAGCTCAACGAGGACGCCCTGTGGGCAGGCGGGCCGCGCGACCGGCACAACCCGCGCGCCCTGGAGGCCCTGCCCGAGGTGCGCCGGCTGCTGTTCCTCGACCGCAACGAGGAGGCGGCCGAGCTGGCCGCGCAGACCATGCTCGGGGTGCCGTGCACCATCGAGTCCTACGAGACCCTCGGCGACCTGCGCCTCTGCCAGCACCTGCCCGCGGGCCGCGCGCCGGCGCAGTATCGGCGCGAGCTGGACCTGGGCACGGCCACCGCCACGGTGGTGTACGAGGCGGCCGGTGTTCGCTACTGCCGGCAGGTCTTCGCCACGGCGGTGGACCAGGTGATCGCGGTGCGCTGGACAGCCGACCAGCCGGGCGCGCTGAGCTTCTCGGTGACCCTCGACCGACCGGCGGCCTTCGCCACGCGCCGCGAGGGCACGACCGGTCTGGCGATGAGCGGCGCCTGCAACGACGGGGCGGGCATGCGCTGGGAGGCGCAGGTGCGCGTGGAGGCCGAGGGCGGCACCGTGCGCGCGGCAGACGGCGGGTTGCGCCTCGAGGGCGCGGCTGCGGCGGTCCTGCTGCTGGCCGCGGCGACCACCTATCGCCACCCGGACCCGGGCGCGGTCTGCCGCGCGCAACTGGCGGCCGCGGCGGCCAAGGGATGGGAGCGCCTGTGGGCCGACCACGTCGCCGACCACCGGGCCTTTTTCGACCGCGTGACGCTGCGCCTGGCCGGACCGGACCCGGCGGCGGACGCGGCCCTGGCCGTCCTGCCCACCGACGAGCGGCTGGCGCGGGTCCGCGACGGCGCCAGCGACCCAGGGCTGGCCGCGCTGTATTTCCAGTTCGGCCGCTACCTGCTGCTGGGCAGCTCTCGTCCCGGGTGCCTGCCGGCCAATCTGCAGGGCATCTGGAGCGAGCACCTGCCCGCCCCGTGGAATGCGGATTTCCACACCAACATCAACCTGCAGATGAACTACTGGCCGGCCGAGGTGGCCAGCCTGCCCGAGTGCCACCTGCCCCTGTTCGACCTGATGGAGGCGCTGGTGCCGCCCGGCAGCGAGACCGCGCAGCGACACTACGGCGCCCGCGGCTGGGTGGTGCACCACCTCACCGATCCGTTCGGCTTCACGGTGCCGGCGGACGGCGTGTGGGGCATCTGGCCCGTGGGCGCGGCGTGGCTGTGCCAGCACGTGTGGGAGCACTACCTGTTCGGCCAGGACCGCCGCTTCCTGCGGGAGCGCGCCTACCCGCTGCTGCGCGGTGCCGCGGAGTTTCTGCTGGATTTCCTGGTCGAGGCGCCGCCGGGCACGCCCGTGGCCGGCTGCCTGGTGACCGCCCCGTCCCACTCGCCGGAAAACTCGTTCCTGCTGCCGGATGGCCGGAAGTCGATGTTCACGTACGCGGCGACCATGGACCTGCAGATCGCCCACGAGTTGTTCACCGCCTGCCTGGAGGCCGAGCGGATCCTGGCCGAGGACGGGCACGGCGAGCCGGAGTTCCGGCACCGGGTGGAGGAGGCGCGGCGCCGGCTGCCGCCCCTGCAGATCAGTCCGCGGACGGGCGCGCTGCAGGAATGGGTGATCGACTACGAGGAGTGCGACCCGCAGCACCGCCACGTCTCGCACATGTTCGGGCTGCACCCGGGACGGCAGATCACGCCGCGCGGCACGCCGGCGCTGGCGGCGGCGATCCGCCAGACGCTGCTGCGCCGCGGGGACGAGAGCACGGGCTGGAGCCGCGCCTGGAAGGTGAATGCCTGGGCGCGCCTGGAGGACGGCGACCACGCCTGGCGCATCTTCCAGGGCCTGCTGGCCCAGGGCACCTACCCGAATCTGTTCGACGCGCATCCGCCGTTCCAGATCGACGGCAACTTCGGCGGAGCCGCCGGCGTGGCGGAGATGCTGCTGCAGTCGCACGCGGGCGAGGTGGCGCTGCTGCCGGCCCTGCCGTCCGCCTGGCCGGCGGGCCAGGTGCGCGGCCTGCGCGCACGCGGCGGGCTGACAGTGGACCTGGAATGGCGCGGCGGCGCCCTGGTCCGCGCCGAGCTGGTGGCCGCGGTCTCCGGGACCCACCGCCTGCGGCCGCCGTCGGGGCAGGCGGTGGCGGTACTGGCGGTCGGGGGGCGGCCCATGCCGCTGCCGCCGCGCGGCGCGGACGGCACCTTCACGCTGCGCGTGGAGTCCGGCGCGCGGTACTGCCTGGAGTTCGGCGAAGCGGTGACCGGGACCACGGCCGGCCCAGCCGGGGGGGCGGCATGATGGCGGGGCGGACGCCGGAGTTCGTGGGGCTGGACGTGCCCCTGCCGCGGCTGGCCGAGTCGTTCGGCGTCGCGGTGCGCCTGGTCGACGACCTGCGCGCCTGCGCCCGCCGATACACGGGCCGCGACGGGTACCTGGCGGTCAGCGACGGCCGCTACAACCCCTGCCCCACGTGGGATCCGCGCGACTACGATCACATCAACCGCGTGGCCGCCTATCTGTGGGGCATGGAGCCCGAGCTGGACGCGCAGATCTCGGCCAACATCTTCGCCGATCAGCTCGACGCCCAGGACGGCCATCTCCGGCCGGCCTTCCGCCAGGACCAGCGGGCGATCCATCTGGGCCAGTGGGCCAAGTACGCCGCCGACCGGTTCCTCTACGCCGCTACTCCCGAGCATCTGGCCGCGCACTGGGAGCGAGCCGTGCAGTTCGTGCGCTGGGCCTTCGCCGCGTACGACCCGCAGGACAGCGGCATGCTGGACCAGATCTCGGCGACGGCCACCGGCGAGGGCGGCCTGCAGACGTTCTGGGGCTTCTTCGTCGGCGAACCGGCGCATTTTCCGTTCACCCTCAGCCCCCACAGCAAGCCGGTGGGCGTGGCCATGACGCTGTGCGGCCTGCTGGCGGCCATGGCCCGCTTCGGCGCGGCGCACGATCTGCCGGACACGGAGAGCATCCGCCGGCGGGCCGAGCGGCTCCGCCGGCTGCTGGAGACGGACGGCTACAGCGAGCGGCGCGGCTACTACTACCTGCAGCGCGACGAGTTCCAGCGCCAGTGGTATTTCAGCCTCAACGGCCAGTGCGAGGACAGCCGCGAGCTGTTCGTCACGCCCTACTACGCGGACGAGATCGGCGCGGACCCGGAGCGCGCCCGCGCCGTGGCCCGGGTGGTGCATCGCGTCCTGCACGACTGCCACGAGTTCCCCGCGCCGATCACCTACCCGCGGTACCGCTGGTACGGGGCCTCGCCCGAATGCCACTTCCACGCCTTCGGCATGGACCGCTTTCTGTTCGGCGGCTGCTGGGACAGTCCGTACGCCAGTTGCGTGGGGCTGCTGGCCACGGTGGGGCTGCTGGAAACCGTGGTCGAGGCGGTCGGCCGCCGCAGCGAGGCCATCTGCCGCGACGGCGACTGCCTGGAGTGGTACTACCCCGACGGCACGACGGGCGAGCACGGCACGGGCGCCACCTGCCACCGCGATCGGTACGGGATCTCGGCCACGGCCCACATCGTGGCCATCGTCGAGGGGCTGTTCGGCATCCGGCCTGCGGCGCCGGGCTTTGGCGTCGTGCGCATCGAACCGGCCTTCCCCTTCCGCCGCGACGCGGCCCAGTGGGCGGCTCTGCGGGCGCGGCGGCCGGGTACGCCGCCGTTCGCGGGCTGGCGGCACAGCAGCCCCAACCCGTGGCTCGACCGGCCGGTGGGGCTCACCGTCACCCTGCCCGGCGGCCGGCGGTTCGCGTGGAGCTGCTGCCGCGACACCCACAGCGAGGAGATTCGCCTGACCGGCAGCGCGGTGGGCGCCACGGCGCAGTACCGGATCCCGGTGGAAGAGGAGACGGCCGTCGTCGGGGTCGAGCAGGGGGGGAAGCCCCTGGAGTTCGCGCTGGACCGCCGGATGGACACGGACTTCGTCCGCTTTGCGTGTCCGCTCGACGGCACGCCGGCGACGATCCGCCTGCGCCGGCGCGAGTGAGACGGACAGGGCGAGGCAGACCCGCGCTGCGAGCGGCTGGCGCGCCGCCGGCCAGCCGCCGCGAGACCGCGGCCCGGGGCGCGCCCTGTCCCGCGCGCCGCCCCTGCCCGCCGGCAGGAGCCCGCCGCCGCCAGGCGTTCCTCAATGGTCCAGCGCCAGGCCGCGCTCGGTCACCCGCAGGCGCGCGATGCGGCTGTCGGCCTGTCCCGGCTCCATGATGTGACCCATGTAGGACACCAGGACCACGTCGGGCTCGACTTCCACCGCCTGCTGGTTGGCCCAGATCGCATAGTCGACGATGACCGGCGGCTCCCAGGTGCGGCCGTGGTCGCGGCTGAGGTGCGCGGCGAAGTGCGGATAGCGGGTCGTGGCGACCAGCGCGCCGCTGGCCGTGCGCGTCAGCGACGGGCAGTACCCCGGAAAGTGGCCCACGGCCGCCGGCTCCCAGGTGCTGCCGCCGTCCGGGCTGCGCAACTGCCACATGTAGGGATCGCGGTCGGGCCGGCCGATGCCCACGAGGGCGCCGTCGGCGGCCTCGTCCATGGCCACCTCGTAGTAGCGCGCGGCGTAGCGCAGCATGGCCGGTGGCGCTGGTGCGGCGCGCGCATCGGCGTCGCACAGCACGGGCGCGGACCAGGTGTGCCCGTCGTCGGTGCTGCGCAGACACAGCGCCGCCCAGAAGGGACACTGGCTGTCGGTCGCCGGCTCGCCGGCCAGCGCCGCCATCACCGGCGCCACCAGCGTGCCGTCGCGCCGGCGCACCACGCGCCAGGTGGTGCCTGGCCGCCAGGCTGGCGGCCAGCCGCCGGCGATGCGCAACGGCTCGGGGCCGCGCCAGGTGCGGCCCTCGTCCGGCGAGCAGTAGGCCACCAGCGGCGCCTCCGCCTGCTCCGCACGGGCGTGCAGGCACACCCAGGTGCCGTCGCGCCGCACGAACGGTCCCCCGAAGCCGATGTCCAGCGTGGCCGGCTCGGGCGGCGCCCAGGTGCGGCCGCCGTCGGTCGAGCGGCAGTACACGGCGCGCTGCGTCTGTCCCGCGTTGGGATTGCCGTAGGTGAGGAAGAGCGTCACCGCGCCGGAATTGCTCCGGATCAGGTTCGCGTAGCTCTGGTAGGTGCCCGGCTCGGTCTCGGCGCAGGGCGTGAGCCAGTGCGGCGCCGGGGCCGCCAGTCCCGGCCAGTCGGGGGCGGCGCACACCGGACCCGTCACCTGCAGGCCGGCGAACCGCGGCGCCTCGATGTAGGGCGTCTGCACGGACCCCAGGCCCAGGCGGCCGGCGCGGTAGGTCGAATCCTTCACGTCGGCGACCGGCACGTCGTTGAGCCAGGCGCGCAGCCGGGCGCCCACTGCCTCCACGCGCACGTCGTACCAGCGCCCGAGCGCCGCGCACTGGCCGGGCACCAGCCCGAAGCTCAGGTAGCGCTGCAGGGGCGTGCCGTCGGCGACCACCAGGCCGGCCCAGCAGGCCCGCCCGCGGAACTGCTGCCCACCGAAGGGGAGGTCGAGCGCGTAGAAGCGGCGGCTGTCCTGCAGGCGGAACAGGAAGCGGACCGTCGCGATGTGCCGGAGGCGGAAGCGGAAGCGGGCCGCGAAATCGGCGAACGCTTCTCGTTCGCGCACCGCCAGGTATTCCACCCGGGTGCCGTCGGGCGGCGCCAGCTCGCCGCCGGGCTCGTCCGTCCAGACGCCGTTGAGAAAGGTCCAGCCACGACCGTCCCCGATGCGCGCGAAGCTGGCCTGGGCGCAGGTCATCGCCGTCACAATCCGTCCTCGCCGGTGTGTTCGAGCCAGTCGGCCAGGCAGCGGTTGGCCTCCCAGTCCTGGTCGAGCAGACACGTGCCCAGGATGCACAGCCCGCAGATCCGCGCCGCGCGCAGCAGCTCTTCGCCCACGCGCAACTGGCGCTCCATCTGGGCGTAGGTGAGCGCGCGCCCCCCGCCGAAGTCGTACAGGTACAGGCACGCCAACTGCGGCTTGCCGCCGCTCAGTGCGGCCAGCCGGTCCACGTACTCCGGGAAGCGCTCGATGTCGGCGGTATGCCACAGCGGCACGAGGAAGCCGGCGAAGTGCGGCAGGCAGGCCCAGAGGCGCCGGTCTTCCAGCGACATCTCGTAGACCGTGCCGAGCAGCGGCAACTGCGGCGGAGCCACCGCGTTGCGGAACTGCAGGGCCGCCAGCTCCGCGGGCTGGGCGCCGGCGGCGATGCTGCCGGTGCTGAAGTCGTCGAGCAAGAAGGCCTCGACGCGGGGATCGGCCGCCGCCAGCTCCTTGGCGGCTGCCAGCGCGGCGGCGCCAGCGGCCGGCGCCAGGGACGGGCGGCCGTCCTCGCCGTGGCGGTGCAAAGAGTCCTTGGCGATCAGGCGCCGGGCCGCTGGCAGCGCGGCCAGCGTCGCCGCGGTCAGCGGCAGGCCGCCGGCCAGCAGGACATTGGCGATGCCCGTCCTGGCGATGGCCTGCGCCACCGTCAGCGCGGAGGGGGCGAAGCCGAGCTTGCGGTACTCGGCGGCCTGCTGCAGGACATTCGGCCGCATGCCCCACAGCCACAGACGATCCCGTACCCGCACGTCCGCCATGGCGCTCCTCCGCGCGGCGCAGTCCTGGGCGAGCCAATCTAGCCTTTCCGGACACTGGCAGCCAGGCCGGCTGGGTCTGCCTTGACGCCGCGGCAGCGCGGCTCTATGAATCCACCGTCCCTTCCCCATGGAGATCCCTCACAGGCCAGGAGGCATCGCATGCACCCCAACTTCGCTCGACGCCGCTACCTGATCCCGTTCCGCTCCGCCCTGCTGCCGCAGATCTTCACCGACGTCCTGGTCATCGGCAGCGGCGTGGCTGGCATGCAGGCGGCCCTGACGGCGTCCACGCATGGCGATGTGATCATGCTGGCCAAGGGCAGCCTCGAAGACAGCAACACCGCCTGGGCGCAAGGCGGCATCGCCGCGGCGGTGGATACCCGGCAGGATACCGCCGAGGAGCACGTGCGCAACACGCTGGCGACCGGCGCGGGCCTGTGCGACGAGCCGGTGGTCCGGCGCATCGTCGGCGCGGGCCCGGAGCACATCCGGCGGCTGATCGAGCTGGGCATGCCCTTCGATCGCCATGCCGACGGCAGCCTGCAGTTGGGCCGGGAGGGCGGTCACACCGCCCACCGCGTGCTCCACGCCAGCGGCGACGCGACCGGCCGCGCCCTGGCCGAGACGCTGATCCGGGCGGTCCGGGCGCGCGACGGCATCCGCGTGTTCGCCCAGTGCTTCGCCCTGGATCTGCTCACCGCCACCGGCGACGGCGACCGGTGTCTGGGCGCGATCACCTACCACCCGCGCTACGGCCTGCAGATGATCTGGGCCGGCGCCACCATCCTGGCCAGCGGCGGCTGCGGGCAGGTGTTCCGCGAGAGCACCAATCCGCCGGTGGCCACCGGCGACGGGCTGGCCATGGCCTACCGCGCCGGGGCGGCGCTGGCGGACCTGGAGTTCACCCAGTTTCACCCGACCACGCTGTACGTGGCGGGCGCCACCCGGTCGCTGATCAGCGAGGCGGTGCGGGGCGAAGGCGCGTACCTGGTCAACAGCGCCGGCGAGCGCTTCATGGTGGGGCAGCACGAGCTGGCCGAGCTGGCGCCGCGCGACACGGTGTCCCGCGCGATCCTGCGGCAACTGGCGGCCGGCGCCAGCGGCGTGTTCCTGGACGTGCGGCACCTGGGCGCCGAGCGCTTCGCGGCCCGCTTTCCCGGCATCGCCGCCACCCTGCGCGAGTTCGACATCGACCCTGGCCGCCAGCTCATCCCGATCCGCCCCGCGGCCCACTACATGGTCGGCGGGGTCCGCGTGGACGCCTGCGGGCGCACCAGCCTGTCGGGTCTGTACGCGTGCGGCGAGGTGGCGTGCACCGGCTTGCACGGCGCCAATCGCCTGGCGTCCAACAGCCTGCTGGAGGGGTTGGTCGGCGGCGAGGACGCCGGCCGGTGCTGCCGGGAGGCGCTGGGCACGGCCCCGGCCAAGCCCCCGGCGATCGTCTCGGACATCCGCATCTCGCAGCGCCCGTGGCTGGATCTGGCGGACATCACCTCGTCCCTGAAGAGCCTGATGTGGCGGCACATGGGCATCGAGCGCCACGGCGAGCAGTTGGCGCAGGTCGCCGCCGAGCTGGACCACTGGGCCGGCTACACCCTGGACAAGATCTTCGACGAGCGGGCCGGCTGGGAGGTGCAGAACATGCTGTGGACCGCGGCCCTGCTGACCCAGGCCGCCCGGGCCCGCCAGGAGAGCCGCGGCACCCACTGCCGGCTGGACTACCCGCAGACCGATCCGGCCCAGCGCGTCCACCTGGTGTGGCGGCGCGGGTGCGACACGCCCGTGCGGGAGCCGGTGGCCTAGCGCTTTGCGCGCAGGCACCGCAGCCAGGGCCCGCGCCGGCCTGCGGGCCGCGCAGGGCGAGCGCCTGGTGTCTCGCGCTCGCCAGGGCGCCGCGCGGCCGGCGTGCGCGCGGGTGGCGAGCAGGAGGCGGGGGCCATGCGCAAGATCAGCGTCGCGAACGGCATCGCCTGGGTGGAGATCCCGGAGGCGGACCTGCGCATCCTGTGCGGCTGCCCGCCGGACAGCGTCAAGCACCTCATGCGCAAGGGGCTGATCGCGCCCGAGGAGAAGAGCGGCGTCGTCTGCGAGACCGGCCCCAACGCGATACTGCTCGCCGACGTCTCGCTGGCAGGCCAGCGCTTCGCCAACCTGGCGGAGTTCCCCGTGCTGCAGATGCTGTACCGGCAGGGCATGATGCTGCCGGGACATCCCAACAACACGGGTCGGAAGCCGCTGCTCATCGGGGTGCAGGAGGAGGTGCGCGCGCAGGCGGAGTACATCTTTCGCGGCAACTACGGGTTGGCGTCGGTCGAGGAGCTGATCGACGCCGGCGTGCGGCCGGAGGACGCGCAGGAGATGATGCGCGTCAAACGCCGCTTCGCCTTCGAGCGCATCCGGAAGACCGAGGATCTGCTGGATCTGCGGATCGTGGCCGACGAGCCCGTCGAGCTGCGGCACGGCGCCGTGGTCTGCCGCCGAGGAGTCAACCGCTACGAGTTCCGCTACGGGGACGAGAGGGTGGCGGTGGACATCAACCTCGCCCCGGGGCAGGAGTACCAGGCGCCCTACCAGCTTGGCTTCCACCGCCCGCGCCGGGAGTACTTCGCGGTGATCCACTCGGGCGAGGGCGACGGCTGGGACGCGAACCAGCCGTGCATGGCCAGCATCCTGACCTTCCAGGGCAGGATATACCTGATCGACGCGGGGCCGAACCTGTTGGACAGCCTGGCCGCGCTGGGCATCGGCGTGAGCGAGGTCGAAGGGATCTTCCACACGCACGCGCACGACGACCACTTCGCCGGGCTCGCCGTGCTGATGCGATCCGACCACCGGATCCAGTACTACGCCGCGCCGTACGTGCGCCGCTCGGCCATGGAGAAGGTCTGCGCCCTCACGGGCATGCCGCGCGAGGACGTCGGCAGGTATCTGGACATCCGCGACCTGCGCTGCGGCGAGTACAACGACATCGAGGGACTGGAGGTCATGCCCGTGTACTCGCCCCACCCGGTCGAGACCACGGTCCTGTTTTTCCGGGCTCTGTGGGAAGATGGCTACAAGACCTACGCCCACTTGGCCGACCTGTCGAGCCTGGACGCGCTGCAGTCGATGCAGAGCGACGACCCGACGACCAGCGGGCTGAGCAGCGCGTGGCTGCACCGCGCCCGGCAGACGTATCTCACGCCCGCCGACGTGAAGAAGATCGATGTCGGCGGGGGCATGATTCACGGCCGCGCCGAGGACTTCCGGGCCGACCGGTCGCGCCGGATCGTCCTCAGCCACACCGCGCTGCCGCTCACCGATAGCCAGAAGGAGGTGGGCGACAGCGCGGCGTTCGGCG
The DNA here is from genome assembly GCA_964591015.1 of uncultured Gemmatimonadaceae bacterium. GTDB lineage: Bacteria > Latescibacterota > UBA2968 > UBA8231 > UBA8231 > SLHA01. The sequence goes on along the minus strand of CAZPXM010000122.1, from coordinate 1,770 downwards.
TCACCGACACGCTGATTCCCGCCGGACAGGACTACACCAAGTCGGCGGCGTTCGGGCACATGCGCCAGTACTTCCCGGACGCGCCGGCGCACGAACTGCGCATGCTGCTCAACTGCCCTGTCGAGTCGTTCAGCCCGGGGACCATCGCCATCCATGCCGGGGAAGCCAACCGCAGCATCTTCTTCGTGCTGTCCGGCATCATGGAGCTCATCCAGACCGAGCGAGGCATCAACAACAAGCTCACCGCGGGGGCCATGGCGGGCGAGATCTCCGGGCTGCTGGGCACCGAGTCGCGGGGCACGTTCCGCGCCGTCAGCTACGTGAGCGCGCTGCGGATTTCCGCATCCCTGTATGCGGAGTTTCTCCGCCGCAACGGCGCGCTCGAGGAGACCCGGCGCGACATACGTCTGCGCGCCTTCCTCCAGGAGACCTGGCTCTTCGGGGACTTCGTCTCCTGCCCCGTCAAGAACTGGATCGGGCGCGCCATGCGAGAGATCCGCGTTCCCGGGGGCGAGTTCCTGCGCTCTGCTGGCGAGCCGGAGCTTTTCCTCCTCAGGGAGGGCGCGGCCGAGATCATGGCCAGCGGCAAGACGGTCGAGAGGCTCGGTCCCGGCGGCTTCTTCGGGACCGAGGCCGTGCTCTTCGGAGAACACAGACTTCTCGCGGCCCGCACGACCGAGGAGTCGACGCTGCTGGTCATCCCCGCGGCCCAGCTCGACGGCATACCGAGCGTGCGCTGGAAACTGCGGGAGACCTTGGAGCGCAGGAGGCGCCTCGTCGGCCCGGAGTTCGGGTCCGCGTGAGCCCGGGCGGGAGGCCGCCTACTGCTGGGCGGCGGGCGCCTCGCCGCTCGCCTTGACCTCGCCCCACCCGGCCGGGCAGACGGCCGAGTCGGGCTCGGTCTCGGCAGACACCCCGTTCCACCCTGCCAGCCGCGCCCACAGCCGCCAGGCGGCGATCCCCTTGCGCACGCAGTTCAGGGGCTCGGAATGGGCGCAGCTCGAGCAACTGCGGGCGATCGCGGTCAGCTCGTGGTCCGGGTGCGCCTGGATCCACTCGGTGGCCCAGTTGCCCGTGCTGCCGTCCGGCCGCCGGTAGTTGCAGCCGTCGTCGGCGGACCGCTCCAGGTAGTTGACCTGCTGGTCGGGATCGTACTGCTCGATGTCGGCGAAGTCGAACAGGACCTTGCCGTTGGCCAGGCAGAAGTCGCGGATGGTCTGGTTGGCCCGCTGCAGCGACCCGTCCGGACCGTCGCCCTCCAGGTGCCCGGTCATGTACACGAAGGTCACGCCGGGATAGTCCGCCTCCAGCCTGGCCATCGGGTTCAGGTAGTGGCTGGGCAGGTCCACGTCGTTCACCTGACCGCACCACGACCACACGATCACGTTGCACTCCGGATGGGCATCCAGATACTCGCGGGTCTTGGCGTCCCAGCCGGCGTACCCGCAGTCGTGGTCCAGCCAGCCGGCATCGTACCCGCTGCCTTCGAACAGATGCAACTGGTTCGTCCCGCCGGTGTGGCTCCAGGCGAAGCGGCCGTCGGCGAAGTGGGCGTGCAGCGCGTTCATCCCGGAGATGAGCTGGCTGCCGTGGGACGTGTGGCCGTAGCCGATGTGCAGGGAATCCTTGGCGGCGGCGATACATGACGCGGGGATCGCGGCCAGGTCGGTGCACCGATGGTCGATGATCATGGCTTCCTGGGCGTGGATGGTGGAGGCCAGCAGGCCGATGACCGCGCCTGCGGCACCGGCGGCTGCGAGGACGGTGCGA
>CAZPXM010000121.1:0-11874 GCA_964591015.1 uncultured Gemmatimonadaceae bacterium | reverse complement strand
TGTGGATCGTCGGCGGGTACGACAACGTGCACCACGCGAACTTCGCCGAGGCCTGGTACACCGAGGACGGGATCGCCTGGACGCGGTTCGAGTCCGAGCCGATGTGGTCCGCGCGACACGAACCCACGGTCTACATGTTCGCCGGGAGTCTGTGGGTGGTGGCCGGCAACCACTGGCCGGTGACCAACGATGTGTGGCGACTGACGCTCCCGTGATCCGCGGCGGCCGGACCGAGCCGGCAAGGACAGGGCGGACTTCGGCGGAGCAGCTCCTGCTCACCCACCCCGCGAGGCTCGAGCCTCGTTCAACACGGCCCGCAGGCGCTGGGCCACCACCTCGGCCTCGCCCTCCTCCATCATGTACGGGTTGATGGTGATCCCCTCGGGACCGCCAGCGACCTCGATGCGAGGCTCGCCCCGGGAGAGCTGCTGGCGCACCGTCGCGGCACTGGCCCCGACCGCGGCCGCGTCCCACTGGATGCGCAGGTGGGGCGCGACATTCGAGCGCCCCGGCTGGTGGATGCTCGTCCGCACCGAGTCGAAGCACTCGGCCGCCGCCGCGATCACCTCCAGGCGGCGTTCCCACTCGCGCCATTCCGCCTGGTGATCGCGGGCGACCCACTGCTCCGCCGCGGCCAGCAGGCCCATGATCTCCTCCTTGCCCACCTTCATCGGCCGGCCGATGGCCCCGTGCGGACAGCCATTCAGGAACGCGGCCTGCAGCAGCTCCTTCTTGCCCAGCACCATGCCCGAGGCCTGGGGACCCCGCAGGCACTTGCCGCCGCTGTACGCCACCGCGTCCACGCCCTGCGCCAGGTACCAGTTGGGCACGTCCGGACGCTCCGCCGCGGCATCGACCAGCGAGGGTACGCCGTGGGCGCGGGCGCTCTGCGCCATCTGCGCGACCGTGATCTGACCGCGCTCCGCAGCGTCGCCGAAGAGGAACACCATGGCCGTGCGCTCGCTGTAGGCTGCCTCCAGCTCCGCGGCCGTGGTGACTTCCACGAAGCGCACGCCCACGGCGCGAATGGCGCGGTCGTACCCCATGCGGTGGCATGCCTGCACGATGACCTCGTCCTTCATGCCGGTCGTGTCGGGCAGCCGCCCGATCTTCTCCGGATCGGTCCCGGCGACGCACGCGGCCGTGACCTGGGTCAGGGCCGCGGCGCAGCCGTTGGTGACCAGCCCCCACTCGCACTGCATGATCCGGGCCAGGCGGGCGCCGACCGCCTCCATGAGCTCGCCGATGACGACGTAGTGCCTGGAGGCCTCGACCATGGCCTGCCGCACCTCCGGCAGGATCAGGGAGCCACTGAGCGTGGTGAGGGTGCCGACGCAGTTGATCAGGGGGCGAAGGCCCAGCTCCTCGTAGGTGGTAACCCGCAAGGGGTCGGTCATGCGGCTCTCTCCTCGGCAGATGGATCAGCACCGAATCTCTGGGCGCGGCCCGACCGTGGCAACGACGCTCCCCGCGCGCTATCTTGCGCCTGCGCCCCCTCACCCGACATGGTGGAGTCCCATGGACACCGCACCGTCCCACCCCGACCCCTTCGCGCTCCGCAAGCTCTTCCGCTACCTGCGCGTCGTCGACGTGTGCGACGCCATGGACGGCATCGGGTACTTCGACATCGGGCTGATGGCGCCCGAGGTCCGGCCCCTGTGGCCGGGGATGGAGTTCTGGGGCGTGGCCTTCACCGTCCGCTGCGTCCCGGCGAACCGTCCGATGTGGCGCCTGAGCAGCACCGAGGAGATCGTCGACGCGCACGGGATCTGGTTCCGCCAGGTCGGCAACATCGACTACCGCGACCAGCTTCTGCCGGGCCACGTGGTGGTGACGGATACCGGCGGCAGCCGCGAGGTCGGCTTCTGGGGCTCGGCCAACGGCCTGGGCGTGATCGCCCGCGGTGCCGCGGGCATCGTGACGGACGGATACTGCCGGGACACCGCCGAGCTGACCCTGCAGCGCACGCCGATCTGCGCGCGAGCCCGCGGCCGCACGATCATCCCGGGCCGGATCGAGGTCGTCGAGGTGCAGACGCGCATCGCCTGCGGGGGCGTGCAGGTCGCGCCCGGCGACCTCGTGGGCGCCGACGACGACGGCGTGGTCGTCGTGCCGCAGCGGGTGGCCGCCGAGGTAGCGGTGCACGCCCGCGCCATCCTGCTGGCCGACATGCGGGCGCGGCGCCGCCTGTACGAGCAGCTCGGGATGGCAGCCGATCCGACCGTGGACTACGAGGCAGTGGAGGCCTACTACCGCCAGTTCGACTAGGCCGCCCGGAGCCGCGCCCGGGGCCCGCGGCAGACGCTGTGCGGCGGACGCGATCTTGTGCCGCCGAGAGGCAGCCCATGCCGGGCGCGGCCTCAGGCCGGGGCACCCGGCGCCCCTTGCAGGAGGAATGCTCCCGTGAACCACCAGGTGGACACGCGGCTGGACATCCCCGTTCCCATGCGCGACGGCGTCACCCTCTCCACCGACCTGTACCTGCCGCGCGCGGCCGGTCGCTTCGCCGCGATCCTGGCGCGCACGCCCTACAGCAACGACATGGAGCCGCTGGTATCGCAGGCACGGCGCCTGGCCAGCCAGGGGTACGCGGTCGTCCTGCAGGACGTGCGCGGCCGCTGGGACTCCCGCGGCGAGTACTACCCGTTCCGCGAGGGCCCCGACGGCTTCGACACCCAGGAATGGATCGCGGCGCAGCCGTGGAGCGACGGCCGGATCGGCATGCGCGGGGGCTCGTACGTGGGCGCGGTCCAGTGGCAGAGCGCGGTGCACGGCAGTCCCCACCTGCGGTGCATCGCGCCGCGCGCGATCTGCACGGACTATTACACCGGTCTGGTGTACCCGGGCGGCGCGTTCCAGCTCAACGTCATGGCGACCTGGGGCATGCGGACCAATGCGCGCACCGGTCAGAGCATCGAGCACCATCACTGGGCCGAGCTGTTCCGCACGCTGCCGGTAGCCGACCTGCCGCGTCGCGGCGGGCGCGACCTGGCCTTCTGGCGCGACTGGACCGACCATCCGGCGTACGACGCGTACTGGGAGGAGTTCAACGGCGAGACCCGCTGGGCCGACATCCGCGTCCCCGCCTTCAACATGGGCGGCTGGTACGATCTGTACGCGCCGCAGGCGTTCAGCAACTTCAACGGCCTGCGCCTGCACGGCGGCTCGCCCGCCGCCCGGCAGAGCCGCCTGATCGTCGGCCCGTGGCCGCACGCCCTCAGCGCCGCCACGCGGACGGGCGACGTCGACTTCGGGCCGGATTCCCTCGTGGATCTGGACGGGCTGGAGCGCCGCTGGTTCGATCACTGGCTGCGCGACATCGACACGGGCCTGCTGGCCGAGCCGCCCATCCAGCTCTTCATCATGGGCGCCAACGTCTGGCGCGGCGAGCACGAGTGGCCGCTGGCCCGGACCTGCTGGCAGGAGTGGTACCTGCACTCGGGCGGCCACGCCAACACCGTCATCGGCGACGGCACGCTGAGCCCGGAAGCGCCGGCCGACGAACCCGCGGATCGCTACATCTACGACCCGGAGTATCCCGTGCCCACGCGCGGCGGCAACAACTGCTGCTCGCCGGAAGTGGTGCCGTGGGGGCCGCAGGATCAGTGCTGCCTGGAGATGCGGGCCGACGTGCTGTGCTACACCTCGGCGCCGCTGGCGACAGACCTGGAGGTCACCGGCCCGGTGCGCGCGGTGCTGTTCGCCGCGACGGACGGCCCCGATACCGACTGGACCGTGAAGCTGGTGGACGTGTGGCCCAGCGGCTATGCGATGAACCTGTGCGATGGCATCCTGCGGGCCCGCTACCGGGAGGGCTTTGCCACCCCGCGCCTGCTGGAGCCCGGCCAGGTGTACCGCTTCGAGATCGAGGTCGGCGTGACCGGCAACGTGTTCCGGCAGGGGCACCGCGTGCGGCTCGAGATCTCCTCCTCGAACTTCCCGCGGTTCGACCGCAACCTCAACACGGGCGGCCATCCCACGCAGGACAGCCGCCTGCGGCAGGCGCGCCAGACGATCCAGCACTGCCGCCAGTGGCCCTCGCACGTGGTGCTGCCGGTCATCCCGGCGGGCTGAGCGCCGGGCCAGCGCGCGGCGCCAGCCGGCGCGCGGCGCAGGCGGCGAACGCCGCGCCTCCTGCCCGGCGGCGGGCGCGCGCCCCCGCTTGACACGATCGCCTGCGACTCGTTGCTTCGCTACCTCCGCCGCGCCTCCTGCCGCCGCCCTCGCGAGCCGCCATGAACACCGTCCGGTCGCTCGACGCCATCGCTCAGCGCGTCGGCGACACCCCGAGCTTCCGCCGCGTCGTCGACCGACTGCGCGCGCGCACCGGACCGGTGTGGTACCGCCGCCTGTCCGGCAGTCTGGGCGCGTTCCTGGTGGCCCACGCGCACCGCGCGCTCGGCCAGCCCGTGCTCGTCATCACCCCGGACGAGGACGGCGCCGAGCAATGGCGCGATGACCTGCAGGCCATCCTGGGCACCGACGCGGTGCGCTACTTCCCCGCCTGGGACGTCGACGTGTACGACCGGCGCTCGCCGGACAGCGAGATCACGGCCCTGCGCGTCGAGGCGGCGGCACGCCTGCAGCAGCACGGACCGGCGCTGATGGTCGCTCCCGTCGCGGCGCTGCTGACGCCGCTGATCCCGCCGCACGCGCTGGAGCTGGCCACGCTGCACGTGCGCGCCGGCGCCGCCCAGGACCTCGGCCAGCTCGCGACCCATCTGACCGAGTGCGGCTTCGAGCGGGTCCCCATGGTCGAGGCCGCCGGCGAGTTCAGCGTGCGCGGCGGCATCGTCGACGTCTTCCCCTACGGAACCGACCAGCCCTTCCGGCTGGACTTCTTCGGCGACCAGATCGAGTCGATCCGCCGCTTCGACGTGGCGACCCAGCGATCGCTGGGCAAGATCGACGCAGCCTGGCTGCTGCCGGCCCGCGAGGTGATCCTCGGGCCCGACTTCGCGGGCGAGTATGCGGCGAACCTGCGCGCCGTGCCGGCCGAGCTGGCCAGCGCGGCGCGCGTCTATCAGGACCAGCTCGAGCTGGGCGGCGCGCTGGAGGGCATCGAGGCCGCCATGCCGCTGCTGTACGGCCGCGACGACGGCCTGTTCGAGTACCTGCGCGACGCCATCCTCGTCGCCGGCGAGACGGAGGAGCTCGCAGCGGCCGCGACGGCCGCCCTCCAGCGACCGAACCGCGAGTACGAACGCCATCGCGAGCGCGGGACGCATCTGCCGCCGCACCTGCTGCTGCGCGATGCTGCCTGGCTGGAGCGGATGCTGGCGGGGCGCACGCGGCTGCAGCCGGCGCCCGTGGGAGCCCTGGACCAGGCGGTGGACTTCGGGGCTGCCGAGTCCTTCCCGATCCACGGCGAGCTCGGCGTGCTGCGCCGCGAAGTGGAGCGCCTGGACGAGGAGGGGTATGCGATTCACCTGCGGTGCGAGACTCAGGGTCAGAGCGCTCGCCTGCAGGAGATCGTGGCGCCCTGGTCGGACCAGGTGGCGGTCGGCCTGGGTTCGCTGCACCGCGGCTTCGTCTACCCCGAGGCGCGTCTGGCGCTGCTCAACGACCACGAGATCTTCAGCCGCCAGAAGCACCGCTACCGCTACCGGAAGTTCCAGTCGGCCACGCCGCTGGCCAGCCGCACCGCGCTGCAGCGGGGCGACTTCGTCGTGCATGTGGACCACGGCATCGGCCGGTACCTGGGCATCCAGCGCCTGCGGGTAGGCGGCGTGGAGCACGAGTGCCTGACCGTGGGCTATCAGGGCAGCGACCGGCTCTTCGTCCCGGTCGAGCAACTCGACCGCCTGCGCAAGTACGCCAGCGCCGAGGGCGAGGTGCCGCAGCTCAGCAAGCTCGGAGGCACGGCCTGGGAGAAGCTGAAGGAGCGGACGCGCGAAGAGATCTTCAAGATGGCCAGCGAACTGGTCCAGCTCTACGCGGCGCGCCGCGCGCTCCCCGGCTTCGCGTTCTCGCCCGATGGGCCGCTGCACCGCGTGGTGGAGGCTTCCTTTCCGTACCAGGAGACGCCGGACCAGCTCCGCACCATGGAAGAGGTGCGCCAGGACATGGAGTCGCCCACCTGCATGGATCGGCTGGTCTGCGGCGACGTGGGCTACGGCAAGACGGAGGTGGCGGTGCGCGGCGCCTTCAAGGCGGTGTGCGACCACAAGCAGGTTGCGGTGCTGGTGCCGACCACGATCCTGGCGGCCCAGCACCACCACACCTTCACCGAGCGGCTGGCCGGCACTCCGGTCCGCGTCGAGGTCCTCAGCCGCTTTCGCTCGGGCAAGGCCCTGCAGAGCATCCTGCACGACGTGCGCACCGGACGCGTCGACATCCTCATCGGCACCCACCGGCTGCTCTCCAAGGACGTCGTCTTCCGCGATCTGGGCCTGCTGATCGTCGACGAGGAGCAGCGCTTCGGCGTGCGGCACAAGGAACACCTGAAGAAGCTCCGCCGTCTGGTGGACGTGCTCACGCTCACGGCCACGCCCATCCCGCGCACCCTGCACATGTCGCTGATGGGCGCCCGCGACATGTCGGTGATCAACACGCCGCCGCAGGACCGACTGCCCATCCACACCGAGATCATCCCCTTCGACGCGAACCGCATCGCCCAGGCCATCCAGCGCGAGGTGGAGCGCGGCGGCCAGGTCTACTTCGTCCACAACCGCGTCCAGAGCATCCAGCGGCTGGCGGGGTACGTGCGCGAGCTGGTGCCGCACGTGCGGGTGGCGGTGGCGCACGGCCAGATGCCGCCGCGCCAGCTCGAGCGCATCATGCTCGACTTCCTGGAACGCCGCTACGACTGCCTCGTCTGCACCATGATCATCGAGTCCGGGATCGACATCCCCTCGGTGAACACGCTCCTGGTGAACAGGGCGGACACGCTGGGACTGAGCCAGCTCTACCAGATCCGCGGGCGCGTGGGTCGCGCCAAGGAGCGGGCCTACGCCTATCTGCTGGTGCCGAAGGGCAAGAAGCTGACGAAGAGGAGCCGCATGCGGCTGCGCGCCATCGAGGAGTTCGCGGATCTGGGATCGGGCTTCAACATCGCGATGCGGGACATGGAGATCCGCGGGGCCGGCAACCTGCTGGGGGCCCAGCAGCACGGGTTCATCGCCGCGGTCGGTTTCGACCTGTACTGCCGGTTGCTGGAAGAGGCCATGCGCGAGCTCAAGGGTGAGGCCGTGCCCGAGGCCGTGGAGCCGGATGTCAAGATTCCGGTAAGCGCTTACATTCCAGACGAGTATGTGCCCGACACGGATCAGAAGATGGAGTTCTATCAGCGCCTGGCGGACGCCCAGCGGGTCGTCGAGTTGCTGGCCATCCGCGAGGAGCTGGAGGATCGGTTCGGCCGCCTGCCGCTGCCGGCGCGCGCGCTGCTGTGCATCATGGAGGTCCGCGTGATGGCCCGGCAGCTCGGGCTGAGCGCGGTGCGCCTGGAGCGGCAGGCGCTTCGTCTCACGTTCCCGCCGACGCGCCAGCTCGACAGGGACGACATCCAGCGGCTGGTGCAGAAGTGCCCGGCGCGGCTGGAGTTCAGGCTGGGCGAGCAGGTCTCTGTCGAGGTCCGCGTGCAGGGCGGCGACGAGATCGAGCGTCTCGAGCGGGCGCGCGACGCCCTGGAGGCGATCCTCTGATGGCGGCGCGACCGCGCGGCGGGTGCGGCGGACGGCGCGGCGGGCGGCGCGGCGGGCGCCTGGGGCGACCGAGGCGCCCCGGCAACTGGAAGGCCGGATCTATGGGCATGCTGGCACTTCTCCTCGCGCTGTGGGCGCTGGACGGATGGTCCGCGCCCGCCAGCGCGGCGCCGATCCTGATCGACCGCATCGTGGCGGTGGTCGACAACCAGGTCATTCTCTGGTCCGAGCTGGACACGCGCGTGCGCGCCGAGGTGAGGGACCGGGGCGCCTCTGCAATCCTCAGCCCGGCCGCCCTGGACTCGCTGCGGCAGCGGGTGCTGGACGAGATGATCGACGAGCAGGTGCTGGTGCTCAAGGCCGAGGCGGACAGCGTCCAGGTGGACGCCGCAGAGATCGAGGAGATGCTGAGCGCCGACATGCGGCGGATCAAGGGCAGCATGACGGACGCGCAGTTCCAGGAGATGCTCAAGGGCGCCGGGCTCAGCGAGCGCCAACTGAAGGCGCGCCGGCGCAAGGACATCCGGCATCAGCTCCTGTACCGGCAGATGCAGAGCGAGCTGGCCTACCGGCAGCACGTCACGCGGCGCGACGTGGACCAGTTCCGCGCCGCGCACCGCGACACCCTGCCGGTGCTGCTCTCGTTGAGCCACATCAACCTGAAGGTGCAACCCGGCGGCGCCGAGATGGCCGCCAAGCTGGAGCGCCTGCGCGAGCTCAAGGACCGGGTGGCCGCCGGCGAGGAGTTCGCGGCCCTGGCGCGCGAGTATTCCGAGGACCCGGGCACGGCGCCGCGCGGCGGCGACGTGGGCTGCTTCAAGCGCGGCGAACTGATGCCCGAGTTCGAGCAGGCGGCGTTCGACCTCAAGTTGGGGGAGGTCAGCGAGCCCGTGCTCACCGCCGCCGGCTACCATCTGATCCAGGTGCGCGAGAAGCGGGAGAACACGGTCTGCGCCAGCCACATCCTGCTGCGGGCCCGGACGCGACCCGAGGACCGGCAGGACACGGAGCGCCGCTTGTTGGCGCTCCGGGAGCGGGCGCTGGCCGGCGAGGACTTTGCCCAGTTGGCGCGCGAGCACTCGGAGAATCAGGCAACGGCCCGGCGCGGCGGCCTGTGGGACGTGTACCCGCGGGACGACCTGCCGCCCTTCCTGGCCGAACGACTCCGCGGCCTGCACCTGGGCGACATCACCATGCCGTTCTTCCTCGACGACGGGGGCCACATCGTCAAGGTCAACGACGACCAGGCCTCGCTGGAGGGGCTGATCCGGCAGATCCGCACGGCCGAGGCCGTGGCGGCGGCAGTCGCCGCCCATCGCCAGCGCCTCCACGTGGAGAGTCGCCTGGAGGCAGAGCTGCAGAGCCTGTCCGACGATGCCACGACTGGACGCCTACCTTAGGAACACGGGGCTGATCAAGCAGCGCGCGCAGGCCAAGCAGGCCTGCGACGCGGGGCGCGTGCGCGTCGACGGCCGCCTGGCGCGGCCCAGCCACGAACTGCACCCGGGAGCCCGCATCGCCCTGGATCTGCCCGATCGCGTCGTGGAGCTGGAGGTCCGCGCGGTGCCGCCACGCCCTGTGGCGCGCCGCTGTCGCGACCAGTACTACCGGCTCGTGCGGGAGGACCCGCGCGACCCGTTCGCCGATCTGGAGTTCTGAGCGGTGCCGGCGCTCTGCTCGCCACAGACGGTGCCGCCGTACGCGGCCCTGGCTGCCTGCTACGACCAGGCCATGCGCCACGTGGACTACGCGGCCTGGGCAGCCCACATCGCGGCGCTGCTGGCGCGCTTCGGCTGCGCCCCGCGGTCGGTGCTCGAACTGGCCTGCGGCACTGGCAGCATCGGTCTCCAGCTGGCCGCGCTGGGCCTGCCGGTGCGACTCGGCGTGGACGGCTCGGAGGCCATGCTGCGCGTGGCCAGGCAGCGCGCCAGACAGGCCGCCCGGCCGCTGCGCTTCGCGCGCCGCGACCTGCGCCGGCTCGGCGACCTCGGCCGGTTCGACGCGGCCCTCTGCCTGTACGACAGCATGAACTACTTGCTGGCGCTCGACGACCTGGTGGCGTGCCTGCAGGGCGTCCACGACGTCCTCGAGCCGGGCGGGCTGTTCGTCTTCGACGTGTGCACCGAGCTGAACTCGCGGCGCTATTTCGCCGACTACCGCGAGCGCGAGAGCGGCCCGGGCTTCGCGTACGAGCGGCACAGCCACTACGACCCGGCGACCCGCATCCAGGCCAACGACTTCGTCATCGCGCTGGACGGCCACGACGAGCCGCTCGCCGAGCACCATCGGCAGCGCATCTACCCGCTGGCCGAGATCCGCGCCGCGGTGGAGCGCACGCCGCTGGAGCTGCTCGGCGTCTTCGACGATCTCTCGTTCGCCGCCGGCTCGGAGGAATCCGACCGGGTGCACTTCGTCACGCGGCGGCCGCCCGCCGCCGCCCACCCCACCAGCCGATGAGCGCCATGGCTCTGCCTGCTGTGGACCGCACGATCGCCTTCCTGAGGCAAGGCGACGACTTCCTCGTCACCGCGCACGTCAACAGCGACGGCGACGCCATCGGCGCCTGTCTGGGACTGCAGCGCCTGCTGGGACAGATGAACCGGACTGCCACGATCGTGCTGCCGGAGCCGGCCGACGCGCGGTACGACTTCCTGGCCGGCCACGACGGCATCCAGGCAGCGGTCGAGGCACCGCCCCGCCAGTACCGTCACGTCGCAGTTCTGGACTGCCCCCGGCGAGCCCGCATCGGTCGGGTGGTTGCCTACCTGGCAGGGGACGCCCGCGTGCTCAACGTGGACCATCACGCGGGCAACGACGCCTTCGGCGACGTGAACCTGGCCGTCCCCGAGGCCAGCTCGACCTGCGAGATCCTCTTCGGTCTGGCCCGCGCCATGGCCCTCGAGGTGGATGCGGCTACCGCCGCCCAGCTCTACACGGGCATCGTCTTCGACACCGGCGGTTTCCGCTACTCGCTGGCCACGGCCAGAACGCTCGAGATCGGCGCCGAGCTGGTCCGCTGCGGCGCTCGCCTCGACGCCATCGCCGACCGGGTGTTCGCCCAGCGGCCGGCGAGCGAGGCGCGCCAGCTGGGCCAGGCCCTGCGCACCCTGGCCCTGCATTGCGGCGGGCAGATCGCGTGCATGCACCTCGACTACGCCCAGCTCCGCGCTGGCGACCCCGAAGAGGTGGTCAACCACGGCCTGGCGATCCGCGGCGTGCAGGCGGCGCTGCTGCTCAAGGAACGGTCTCCCGGGCAGTTCCGCGTCAGTCTGCGATCGCGAGGTTCGCTGGACGTGGCCAGGATAGCGGCGCGCTTCGGTGGGGGCGGCCATGCCAACGCCGCCGGCTGCACGCTGGAGGGCGCCCGCGAGGAAGTGGAACGGCGCCTGCTCGAAGCGATCGAGCAGGACTTGTGAGCAGGAGAGACGACGATGCACCTGGTGACGCTGAAGGACTGGTCGCCGGCCGATGTGCTCGACGTGGTCGAGCGCAGCCTGCACCTCAAACGGCACGCAGGCGAGTATGCCCACGCCCTGGCCGGCAAGACCCTGGCCATGCTCTTCCAGAAGACCTCGACGCGGACGCGCTGCGCCGGCGAGGTCGGCATGGCCCAGCTCGGCGGGCACGCGATGTACATGGACTGGCGCAACACGAACTTCGCGCTGGCCGACCTCGGCGACGAGATCCGCGTGCTGTCGCGCTACGCAGACCTCATGGTCGTGCGGCTGATCGAGCACCGGGATGTGGCGAGGGCTGCCGCCGTGGCCGAAGTGCCGCTGATGAACGGCTGCTGCAACCGCTATCACCCGATGCAGGCGCTGGCCGATCTGCTCACCATCCGCGAGGCCTGCGGCCGTCTGGAGGGGGTGCGCCTCACCTACGTCGGCGTCCTGAACAACGTCTGCAACTCGCTCATCGCGGCGGGCATGAAGGTGGGTCTTCAGGTCACGGCCGTGGCGCCCGAGGCCAATGCGGCCGCCGAGGACAGCGAGCTGTACGCGGCCGCGGCGGCGGCCGGCACCTTCGCGCGGGGCACCAGCGTGGCCGATCTGCGGGCCGCCGTGGCGCACTGCGACGTGGTCTACACGGACACGTGGATCGACATGGAGTTCTTCGCCGATCCCGCCTACCAGGAGGAGAGGGAGCGGCGAGTCCGCCTCTTCCGGCCCTACCAGCTCAACCGCGAGCTGCTGGCGGGGCTGGACGTGCGGATCATGCACTGCCTGCCGGC
>CAZPXM010000120.1:0-11972 GCA_964591015.1 uncultured Gemmatimonadaceae bacterium | reverse complement strand
AGCACGTTCGCGGCGAAGCTGTGGCCCAGTATCAGCGCGAACCCCTCCGCGGCCGCCAGCTCCTCGACCAGCCCGGCGTAGGCCGGCACCGAGTAATCGAAACCCGGCGGCACCGGCAGTCCCTTGAACCCCGGCGGGTTGCCGGCCACCACGTGCACCCCGTGCTGCTGCAGCGCTTCCGCCTGCATGAGCCTGGCGAAGACCAGGTCCGAACCCTGCAGTCCGGGCATGAGCAGCACCTTGTGGGCAACCGCTGCCGGGATCTGCTCGACCAGCAACCAGCCGTTGGCGCGCCGCTCCGCAGCCATGGTGGACCTCCGACGCATGGGGTGCCGCGTGGGCCGACGGCAGCCGAAGCCGGCGTCCGCACCGGTGGGTGCCGCGCTGCGCCCGGTGCTGCTCGGGATGCGCAGTGGGGGTTATTGTACCACGTTCGGGCGCGCGGCGCCATGCGGGCCGCCGCACCACCGGGCAGCGACGCCCCGCAGGCGCCTTGACGGCTGCCGTGCCGCGGCCCTTCGTTTGCCGCGTCGAGGCGGCCGGCCGGGAAGCACGCCCTGGGGCGAGGCGCCCCGGCGGTGGCCGCTTGCCACCGAGGAGGAGACTGCATGAGAGTGCTCGCGATCAACGGCAGCCCGCGCGCCGCCGGCAACACCCGTCACGCCCTCGATCTGGTGGGCGCCGAGCTGGGCGCCGCCGGGATCGACACCGAGGTGGTGCAGGTCGGTCATCTGCACCTGCGCGGCTGCACGGCCTGCGGCCGCTGCGCCCAGAACCGCGACGAGCGCTGCGCCCTGCCCGACGACGGCCTGAACGCGCTGGTGGCGCAGATGAAGGCGGCCGACGGTCTGGTGCTGGGCTCGCCGGTGTACTTCGCCGGCATCGCCGGGACGATGAAGTGTTTCCTGGACCGCGCCTTCTATGTGGCCGGCGCCAACGGGGGCCTGTTCCGCCACAAGGTGGGCGCGGCGCTGGTGGCGCTGCGCCGCTCCGGGGCCGTGACCACGTTCGATCAGCTCAACCACTACCTGCACATCGCCGAGATGCTGGTGCCCTCGTCCAACTACTGGAACGGCGTCCACGGGGCCAAGCCGGGCGAGAGCGCCGGCGATGCCGAGGGCGTGCAGGTGATGCGCCTGCTCGGCCGCAACCTGGCCTGGCTGCTGCGCATGCGGGCAGCGGCCGCCGGAGCAGGAGTCGCGCCGCCCGCAGCCGAGCCCAAGGTGCGCACCAACTTCATCCGCTGACGAGCGCCCGGCGGCGGCCGCCTCGGTCGCCGCTGGCGAGGGAGCGGCCCATGCGCGCCCTGTCCTGTGCCTGCGCGCTGCTGCTGGCGGCCTGTCGGCCCGAGCCTGGGCGGACAGGCGCCGCGGAGGACGTGTTCCTGCGGGAGCGGCTGGCCATGGTGACGCAGCAGCTGGCCGCCCGCGACATCACCGACGCCGCCGTGCTGGAGGTCATGCGCGCCGTGCCGCGGCACCTGTTCGTGCCGCCCGACGCGCGCGAGTACGCGTACGGCGACCACCCGCTGGCCATCGGCCACGGGCAGACGATCTCGCAGCCCTACATCGTCGCCTTCATGACCCAGGCGCTCCAGCTGCGCCCGGGCGACAAGGTGCTGGAGATCGGCACCGGCTCCGGCTACCAGGCCGCGGTGCTGGCGCGCCTGGTCGAGCGCGTGTTCACCATCGAGATCATCGCGGCGCTGGGCGACAGCGCCCGGGCCCGCCTGGCGCGCCTCGGCTTCGACAATGTCACGGTGCGCATCGGCGACGGGTACCGCGGCTGGCCGGAGGAGGCGCCCTTCGACGCCATCATGGTGACCGCCGCTCCGGATCACGTCCCGCCGCCCCTGCTGGAGCAGCTGGCGGACGGCGGCCGTCTGGTGCTGCCGGTGGGCACCGAGTACCAGGAACTCGTGCGCATCACCCGCAGCGGCGCGCGCCTCCAGCGCGAGCGCCTCCTGCCCGTGCGCTTCGTGCCCATGACCGGCGAGGCGCAGCGCTGACCGCGGCGCCGGCGGTGCCGGCCTCGCCGGCCGGCAACGGCCCGCGCCCCCCGAGGAGAAGACGATGAACGACTGGTACCGCCGCTGTTACGCCCGCCTGCTGATCGACAACCACATCACCGAGGACGATCCCTCGTTCATGACTCGCTTCGAACCGGCGGTGTACGTGGACTGCGTCAAGCGGGCCGGGATCGAGGCCGCCATGGTGTACGCCACCTGCCACAACGGCAACTGCTACTTCCCGACGCGCGTCGGCCACATGCACGCCAACCTGAAAGGACGCGACATCTTCGGCGAGACGGTGGCCTTGCTCCGCGAGGAGGGCATCGTCCCGATCGCCTACTACACCAGCATCTACCACAACCACTCGGCCAAGGCGCACCCCGCCTGGCGCATCACCCGTCCCGACGGCGCCCAGCACGCCGGACGGTACTGGTGGAGCTGCCCCAACTGCGACGAGTACCGGCAGTTCGTCCTGGCGCAAATCGCCGAGGTGATCGCCTACGACATCGACGGCCTCTTCAACGACATGACCTTCTGGCCGGTCATCTGCGTCTGCGCCAGTTGCCGGGACAAGTACCGGGCCGAGACGGGACGCGAGATCCCGCGCACCGTCTCCTGGCGCGACCCCGAGTGGATCGCCTTCCAGCGCTTCCGCGAGCGCTCGCTGGCCGGCTTCGCCCAGGCGATCACGGCCGCGATCAAGGCCCGCAAGGACATCACGGTCACGCACCAGACGTCGACGATCATGCACGGGTGGCAGCAGGCCTACACGCTCGGCATCGCCGCCGCCTGCGACTACACCTCGGGCGACTTCTACGGCGGCAAGTACCAGCACATCCTCGGCGCCAAGGTGCTGGCGGCCGCGTCCCGGGCGCTGCCGTACGAGTTCATGACCAGCCGCTGCGTCAACCTCAACGACCACACCTCGATGAAGTCCGAGGCCGAGCTCACCGCCGAGGCCGCGACCACCCTGGCCAACGCGGGCGCCTATTTTTTCATCGATGCCATCAACCCGGACGGCACTCTGGAGCAGCCGGTGTACGAGCGGCTGGGTGCGGTGCAGCGCCGCCTGGCGCCCTTCGCGGCGGCGGTCCGGCGCCACCATCCCGTCAGCGCCGCCGACACGGCGCTCTACTACTCGGCGCCGGCCTTCGTCGACGAGCGCGTCTGCAGCGACATCGCCCATCCGGCCGGCGGCAACCCGGTAGCGGACGAGATGACCGGCACCGCCGTCCTGCTGGCCCGCGCCCACATACCGTTCCGCGTGGTGACCAGCGTCCCGGCAAGCGTCGACCTGAGGACGCTCGTGCTGAACAACGTCCTGTACACCAGCGACGAGGAGAACGAGCGGCTCCGCGCCTTCGTGGCCGACGGCGGGACCCTGATCGCCACAGGCTGGACGTCGCTGCTGCGGCCCGACGGCACGGGCAGCGGCGATTTCGCGCTGGCGGACGTGTTCGGCGTGTCGGCCACGGGCGGCCGGGCCCCGCGCTTCCACTACCTGTCCCTGGCCGACCGGCGCTGGCTGGTCTCGTGCAACGCCACCGCGCCGCTGTGCCGCCGCACCACGGCCGAGGTGCTGGCATGGGTGGTCGAACCGCACTTCGATCCCGACGCCGAGCAGTACGCCTCGATCCACAGCCATCCGCCCGGCGCGCCGACGGAGTACGTGGCGCTCGCCGTCCATGGGTTCGGCAAGGGCCAGTGCGTGTATCTGTCGTCGCCCGTGCTGGCCATGCAGCAGGACGCCCAGCAGGTATTCGGCGCCTGGCTGTTCCGCACGCACGCCCGTTCGTCGCTGGTGGTGGCCACCAACGCCCCGCCCTGCGTGGAGATCACGGTGAACCGCAGCACGGCGCGCAACGCCTATCTGGTGTGCCTGGTGAACTACCAGCGCGAGCTGCCCAACGTGCCGGTGCGCGACCTGGAGGTGACCCTGCGCCTGCCGGGGGCCGGCGCGCCGGCGGCGTGCACGCGCGTCTCCGACGGCAAGCCGGCGGCAGCGCGCGCCCGCGACGGCGCCCTGACCCTGGCGGTGCCCTGTCTGGAGACGCTGGAGATCATCGAGATCGACTGCTGAGCAGGGCCCGGGGCGGCCCTGCCCATCGGCCGCTCACAGTCCGGTCAGCCGCAGGTAGTTGCGGCGGAACAGCGCCTGCAGATCGGCCGCCGCCAGGTTCTCCTGCAGCGCCCCGTGGACATACACCGCCGGGTTGTTGATCGGATAGTCCGTGCCGAACAGCAGCTTCCCACTGCCCGCCAGCGAGACCGCCAGCCGGAGGATCCCGTACCGATCGATGCCGGATCCCGAGATGTCCAGGTAGAGGTTGGGCGTGGCCGCCACCAGCCGCAGCCGGGCCAGGATCTCCTCGCGGCCGACGCCCGGGTGGGCGAGCACCACGCTCAGATCCGGCACGGCGGCGCACAGCGCCGCCACGGTATCCAGCTCGAAGCAGTGGAGGTTCACCACGGCGCGGTGGGCCGCGGCCGCCCGCATGATGGCCAGCGCCGCCGGCGAGGCATACTCGGTGCCGTACCCCATCAGGTACCCGACCAGCTCGCCGACCCAGCGCACCCCCGCGCCGCCGCAGCACCGCTCGATCTCCGCGCACGACTCGTCGGGGAAGCGCGGGTGCACGTTGATCCCGGGGACGTAGAACTCCGGAAACCGGTCGCGCAGCGCCAGCGCCAGATCGTTCAGGCGGCGGATCGGCGCGAAGGAGGTCGGGTCCAGCCGCTGGATGACCGCCCCGCACGCCCGGCTGATGCCCGCGCGCCGCAGCTCGTCGATCTGCTGCTCGATGGTGCCGGACGCCCCGAACCAGTTCAGCTCGGTCTGCTCGTCCAGCGCGGGATGGATGTGGCAATCGATGATGTGGAAATCCGCCAGGTCCACCGGCTCGCTCCGCTCGTCAGGGGAGGCGCCCGCGCGCGGCGCGCACGGGCCGCCCGCCCGCCGGCTACCCCGAGACGTCCGCCGCGCCCGGCGCCGGACGCCGCTGCCGGATCTCGGTCTCGAACTCCTGGCTGTACATGCCCAGCAGGGCCATCAGCAGCGACGCCACCAGCGGCCCCACGATGAACCCCATGACGCCGAAGAACGCGATCCCGCCCAGCGTCGAGAAGAACACCATCAGATCGTGCATGCCGACGTCGCGGCCGACCAGCCGCGGGCGCAGCAGGTTGTCGATGTTCGAGATCACCACCAGGCAGATGACCAGGATCGCGATGCCGCTGCCGAGGTGACCCGTGCCCATCTGGTAGAGGGCCGCCGGCACCAGCACCACATACGAACCGACCAGCGGCAGCACCGACAGCACGGCCATCACCATGCCCCACATCACCGCCGCCCGGAAGCCGAACACCCACAGGGTGAGGCCGCCGAGGCTGCCCTGCACCATGCCGAGGATGAGGCTGCCCTTGACCGTCGCTCGCGAGATGGAGCGGAAGCGCGCCGCCAGCTCCGCCATGCGCGCGTCCTCCAGCGGCAGATAGGCGAGCACCCGGGCCAGGATCCGGTCGCCGTCGCGGAAGAAGAAGAACATCGTGAAGGCGATGATCAGCAGGCTGGAGAAGAAGGCGAAGGTCATCCGGGACGTGGCGTTGACCAGCTTGCCCACCTGCGCGGACACCAGGCTGATCCCTTCCTGGATGGGGCTGCGCCAGTCCACCTGGTCGAGCCTGAGCCGCTGCACCAGCGGATGCGAGGCCAGCTCCTGCGGCGCAAGGTCGCCACTGACCACCAGTTCCTCGATCTGCGGCGCGATCCACGCCAGGAACTCGATCGCCTGCCCCATGAACACGTTGACCACGAGGAACAGGGGGATGAGGACCACCAGAAGGACGACGATGCAGCAGAGCATGGCGCTGAGGCCGGCACGGCCCCTGGTCCAGCGCAGGAGCAAGGCGTACAGCGGCTGGAAGAGACTGCAGAACACCGCCGCCACGATGATGGGGATGAGGAACGGCCGGATCATGAACCCGAACAGCACCACCAGCGCCAGCAGCAGTCCGAGCAGGAAGTACTGACCGAAGTCCATGCGACGGGTAGGGCCGGCCGACGGGCATACCGCGGGCGGGGCGGCGGGCGCTGGCGGCGCCCCCGCGGCCGTGGGCGCCGCGCCGGGCGCGGCAGCCGCTGCGGTGGGTCTCTCGCCGGTCATCGATGGCGCTCTGGGCAAGACGGGCGATGCGCGGCGCCGGATCCGGGCCGCGGTGCGCTGGCGTCCTTGATGATATCGCCCCGGCGCGGTCCGTGCAACCCGCGATCGTCCGCGCGCGGGGCGCGGCCGCTCCCGCCGCCCTTCAGCGCCGCAGCAGCTCGCCCAGCAGCCGCCGGGCATTGCCGCTGCGCAGCGCCTCCATCGCGTCCGGCGGCAGGCCGGCGCGCTCGAGCTTGGCGCACGCTGCCCGCGGGTACAGGAACGGCGTGTGCGAGCCGAACAGCAGGCGCTCGGCAGGGACCCGAGCCAGCAGCGAGACGACCGTGTCCAGGGTCTCGGCGAAGGCCAGATCCACCCACACGTTGGCCGCGCCGGTGGCCAGGGCCACTGCCTCGCCGAAGTACGGACACAGGCAGGCCAGGCGCAGCGCCGGGTGGCGCTGCGCGTACGCGAGCACCGTCTCGACCGGCACGCCGGCGACCCGGAGCAACGGGTGCTGACTGCGTTCGTCCTCGACGCGCAGCTGGACCAGGAGCGGCAGGTCCAGCTCGACCAGCGCGGCCGCCAGCGCGGCGGCCGCCGGCCCATCCAGGTCGTACAGGTGGTAGTTGGGAAGCACGCGCACCGCCGGGATGCGGCGGGCCGCCCACCGGCGCAGCTGTTCCGGCCAGCCGGGCAGCGACGGATTGAGGACCGGCACCGGCCGCAGCGCCGGCGTCCGCGCCACCGCGCGGAAGAGCGCCTCGTTGTCGTCCTGCGGGTCGGGGCGCAGGATGCCCTCCGCCGGCGACACCAGGGCCAGATCGATCCCTTCAGCCTGCAGCCGGCGCGCCAGCGCCGGCGCCGTGCCGGCCGCGAAGCGCTGGAAAGGCCAGCTTCCCAGCCAGCAGTTGACGTCGATCAGCACGGCTCCCCCAACAGGCGCAGGGCGTTCTCGCGCAGGATGAGCTGGCGCTGCGCTTCGGTGAGGTCCGCGCCCAGCACGCGCGCCAACTGCACGGCCAGATCGCGGCCCGGCGCGTCCGAGCCGAAGACGAGCCGCTCCGCGCCCAGCTCCCGCACCCCGTACTCCACCATGCCGGCGACCGGCTGCGCGCCCGAGGTGTCCACCCACACGTTGGCATGCGGTCTGACATCCTGCACGCCGCGCGGCCCGGCCGGAGTCAGATGAGCCATGACGATGCGCACCGCAGGCCAGCGGCGCGCCAGCGCGGCGATGTCCGCCGGCGTGGACTCCTCGGCCACGCGCCCCGTCGTCTTGTACCAGGCGTGGTGCAGCAGGATGCGGCCGCGGCGCTGCAGTTCTGCCATGATCGGGTCCAGCCGCGCGTCCCGGGCGTTGACCGAGACTTCGAGCTTGACGCCGCGCATCAGCGGGTGCGCCAGACAGCGCTCGATCTCCGCGCGCACGAACGCAGGATCGTGGCCGGGATTGACATGGCACAGTCCCCGGAACGCCTGCGGCCAGCGGTCCAGCGCCGCCAGCGTATCGTCGTTGATCTGCTGGATCTGCCCCTCGTCCGGCTGGTAGCCGAAGCGGAGCACATCGCCCAGCAGCAGCATGAGCTCGATGCCCAGCGGCGCGCCGAGCGCCAGCAGCCGCCGGGGGGTCTCGACCGGTTCGTCGAGCCGCGGGTGCACATGGAAATCGACGATCACGGACTGCTCTCCTGCGCGCCGCTCGGGAGCAAGCGACGCGGCTCAGCCCTGCAGGCCGCTCAGGACGCGGCCCCCCTGCACCACCGCCAGCACGTGCCCCAGCGCGCCCAGGTCCGTGCTCGGATCGCCGCGAAACACCGCCAGGTCGGCCACCTTGCCGGGCTCGATGGTCCCGAGCCGATCGGCCATCCCGATCGCAGCGGCGGAGACGCGCGTGGCCGCCACCAGCGCCTCGGCGGGCGTGAATCCGGTCTTCACCAGGAGCTGCAGTTCGTAGTCCAGGTGCCCGAACTCCAGGTTGCCCACCCCGGAGTCGGTCCCGGGGACGATGCGCTCCTTCAGCCCCCTGTCCACCAGGCGGCGCACCAGGTCCAGGCGCGGCTCCGCGCGCTGTTCCAGCGCGGCCAGCTTCTGCGCCTCGGCGCTCGTGAGCGAACCCGCCGCCCGCCGCGCATACAGCGCCGCCAGGCTCGGGTACCCCGTCCACGCCTGCAGGGTCGGGCTGAGCCAGACGCCGCGTTCGGCCAGCGAGTCGGCCAGGGCGGGATCGAAGCACAGCTCGTTGTCCGGCCGCAGGAACTCGGCGTGCTCGAGCAGGTCCACGCCCGCCTCTGCGGCGCGGGCCATGGCCTGAGCGGCGCGGCAGTGCGCGGCGGTCAGCCGCCCGAAGTGCCGGGCCTCTTGCACGGCCGCGCGCAGCTCCTCCAGCGAGTAGGAGGCCAGGCCCGGCAGGGTGCCCACGGTACCGCCGCCCGAGGCCATGATCTTGATGAAATCCGCGCCCTGATGCACCAGCCGGCGCACCGACTGCCGCATCTGCTCGACGCCGTCGGCCACCTCGTTGCACATGTGGAAGTGGCCCTCGGTGCAGGTGATGGGCCGGCCGCTGGCCAGCAGCCGCGGCCCGACGAGGTAGCCGCGCCGCAGCCCCTCCTTGAGCACGAACCCAACCATGTTGCGGGCGCCGTGGTCGCGGATGGTGGTGATGCCGGCGGCCAGATGGCGCCGCAGGTTCATGGCGCCTGCCAGCACCATGAGCGCATCGGACTCGGCGAACAGCTGGACGTACGAGCGCCCGTCGCCCGCCAGACTCGCGTGGGTGTGGGCGTCGATCAGTCCGGGCGTGATGCAGGCGTCCCCGTACTCGATCACCTGCGTGCCCGGGGGCGCCTGCTGGCGCAGCTGCACCGCGGGGCCCACGGCGGCGATCCGCTCGCCGGCCAGCAGCACGGCGTGGCCCGGCCGGCAGCAGCCGCTCACGGCGTCGAAGAGACGATCGGCGCACAGCAGCAGCGACGGCATGGAGGTGACCGGCATGGTTCTGCGCTCCCTCGGCTCGCGCCTCCGCGGCGGCGACCGCCGCCCCGCTGCGGACCGCGCCACAGCCAGCGGCAGCGCCACGCCGGCGTCCGTTGCGCGGCCTGGTTGCCGCGGGCAACGCCGCTGGCGCGAATGGCGGGCGGGGAATGTAGCGACGAACGTCGCCGCGAGCGAACGCGGTCGGTTCCGGCGTGCCAGCCGCGACCGCCGCGGGCGCCACAGCCAGCGCAGCCGCGGCCGCCGGCCCTCACACCTTCACGTACGCGCGCGCCTTGGCCAGCCGCGCGGTCATCCGCCCCACGTCCTCCAGGCGGCGCAGGCGCCCGTGCGCGCCGCGCAGGCGCAGGATGCGTTCCACCGTGACCGGACCGAGGCCCGGCACGCGCAGCAACTGGAGCCTGCTGGCGCGCTGGAGGTCCACCGGGAAGAACTCCGGATGGTGCCGCGCCCACAGCTCCTTCGGATCCACGTCGAGGGGCAGGTTGCCGCCCGGGGCGTACACGAACTCGCTGGCCGAGAACCCGTACTTGCGCAGCAGGAAGTCGGCCTGGTACAGCCGGTGCTCGCGGGTGAGCAGATCGCCGCCGGCCGCCGGCCGCGTCTCGCCCGGCAGGTCCGCCCGGCCCGCCCCGCGCTGGTAGGCGCTGAAGTAGACGCGATGCAGGTTCAGTCGCTCGTACAGCCCGGCCGCATAGCGCACGATCTCGCGGTCGGTCTCGTCCGCCGCGCCCACGATGAACTGGGTGGTCTGCTGCACTCCGGCGTACCGCGACCCGGGGCGCGTCAGTTCGTACACGCGCTGCATGGGACGGATCACATCCTGCAGGTAGTCCTTGCCGGAGCACATGGGCGCGAAGTGGCGCTCCCCGGGTGTCTCGATGTTCACGGAGACGGTGTTCGCCAGCGACACCGCCGCCTCGATGGCCGCGTCCGAGGCACCGGGGATGATCTTGAGGTGAATGTGGCCGCGGAACTGCTCGCGTCGCCGGAGAATCCACGCCACCGCGTTGAGTCGCTCCATCGTCCGGTCCGCGCTGCCCAGCACGCCGCTGCTGAGGAACAGGCCCATCGCCTGTCCGGAGCGGTAGTAGCCCATGAACGCGCGCACGAGCTGCTCCGGCGCCAGCGTGCAGCGCCGGACGTCGCGCTCGGCGCGGAGCGGGCAGTAGGCGCAGTTGTTGGTGCAGGCGTTGGACAGCAGGGTCTTGAGCAGCACGCTCTGCCCGCCGTTCGGCAGCGACACCGGATACAGCCATGCACCGCTGCCGGTGCGGCGGCGGTGATCGTCGTTGGTGCGCGTGCCGCACGCGCAGGCCAGGTCGAACTGGGAGTCCTGCGAGAGGACGGAGAGCCTGTCTTCGGTGCTGGGCGAGGAGACGATCTGCATGGCCCACCGGAGCCCGCGGCGGCGGAGGCGGTCGGCGGCCGTCGCCAGGGCCGGCCGCTCGCCCATCAAGTTACTGCTCATTTGGGCAGAAGACAACCCGCAGGCCGTACCACAGGCCGCGCTTCACCCCGCGAACCGGCGCCCCTCGTCGAGCATGGCCAGGTAGTTGTCCAGCGGCACGTAGTTGGCGACGCTGTTGCCCGTGCCCAGCGCGTAGCCGCCGCCGGGCTGGCACACCGCCAGCGTGTCGCGCACGCGCTGCCGGATCTGGGCCTCGGTGGCCCGGCAGAGGAAGTCCACGTCGATGCCGCCCAGCAGGGACAGGCGATGCCCGTACGCCCGCTTGGCGTGCCGCACGTCCTCGATGGTGTCCTCGAAGGAATGCTTGGCGTCCACCTTCACGTCCTCGATCAGATCCTCGAGGATGGCGGCCAGGTTGCCGCACGAATGCAGCAGGTAGGGGCGGCCGGCTGCGTGCGCGATGCGGGCCACGGCGCGGTGTCCAGACAGCACGAAGGTGCGCAGGTCGTCGGGATGGATGAGCGTGCCGCTGCGGAAACCCATGTCGTCGCTGCCGAGCATGAGCTTGACGCGGTCGAACTGGACGACGAGCCGCGCCACCGCCAGGCTCTGCTGCAGGATGCGATCGGCCAGCGCCTGCACCAGCGCGCGGTCGTCGTACAGCGCCAGGCACAGACTCTCGTACCCCATCAGCCAGGTGAGGTGCTCGCAGAAATGACCGAAGCCGCCGCCGATCACGCACATGTCGTCGGGCAGGTTCGTCTCCAGCCACTCCAGCGAGCGCGTCGTGGCCTGGCTCACGTCGGGCCAGGAATAGGCCTCCAGTTCGGCCCAGCTGGTGATCGGACCGCGATGCTCGTCGAGGTACTGGCGGCCGCCCGACCGCTGGAGTCCGGCGGTGTCCGGCGCCGCGTTCCAGTTGAACACCATTCTCAGCTCGTCGACGCCGGCGGTCACGTAGTCGTAGCCCAGGAACCGCTGGATCGCGATCTGTCGCCGCCAACCGTAGTACGGGTCGTTCGCGTCCAGCCCTGCCAGCAGGCCATAGCGTTCGGCGACGGCGGTCTGCACCTCGCCATCCAGGAACAGCTCGTAGTGGTGCACGCGGGCAGGGGTGCCGCGGCGGCGAATGCAGTCGACGAAGGCCTGCCAGTCGGGCGCGCAGGCAACGGCGAAGGGGCTGGCGGTCATGTGGCGCTCCATGCTGCGGGCCGGACAGGGCGAGTCGCAACGCAGCGCGAACGCTAGCGCCGCGCCGGACACGTGTCAAGGCGAGGGGACGGGCGTCCGGCGACCTTGACCGCCGCCCCGGCACCTGCTATCCCTTGGCAGCCGGCGCCGCGGGCGCGGCGCAGGACAGCGGCAGTCCGCCTCACCGAGAGAGGGTGTCCAGTGAAAGCACCCGCACCGA
>CAZPXM010000119.1:0-12039 GCA_964591015.1 uncultured Gemmatimonadaceae bacterium | reverse complement strand
GTAGTACGAGTAGTAGGGCTCCGAGCCCCACACCCCGAAAACGTAGCCGAGCACCCAGTACCCGTCCTCGCTGGTCAGCAGCTCCGGGTCGTAGGCGAAGCACCGCTGCGGCCAGGCATCCGCGAAGTACGGATCGGCCTGCAGCTCGTCGACCGCCAGCACGCGGCCGTCCCGCCGGGGCGGCTCGCCGCCAAAGAACAGGGCATCGACGATGTGGTAGCTGTCGTCGTAGAACGCCTCGGCGACCGTGTGGTGGCACAGGGGGCGCCGGCGGGCCGGTATGCCGAGCACGTCCAGCAGCGCCAGGGTCACCTCCACGCCCTGCCCGCAGCGCGCGTCGTGTGCCTCCAGCACGGCCACCGGGTCGCTGGTCTGCGGGACCTGGATCGGATTGTAGTAGAGCGTGCGCTGGATGTGGGCGGCCACCCGGCGGACCTGTTCGGCCGCGTCGTCGCTGCCGTGAGTCAGGCTGGCCGCCAGGTGGGCCAGGTACGCGCGGCGGTCGGTGCGCGCCGCCCGCCGCACCAGCTCGGCCTCGCGTCCCGGCGGGTAGTGCGCCACCGCCCCGCGCATGTGGCGCAACGCCGGCGAGTGCTCCGCATGGGGTAGGTAGAGCGAGCGCTGCGCGGCGTACCCGCGCCGGTACCGGGCGAGGTGGGCGGCCCGGTCGAAGTGGATGTCCGGCAGGCCGAACCCCGGTTCGTCGGCGGCCGGCTCGCTCTGCAGGATCAGCCACGAGCCGTATTGCGCCCCGGCCACGCCCGGCTCGGCGTGGGGAATGACGATGCCGCTGATCGCGAACCGCTTCCCGTCGGTCCAGTTGTAGCACAGCAGCGGGATGCCGTCGGGCTGCGGCGGTGCCGTCAGGTAGCCGAAGGAGGCATCGCGCGGGTCGAACACGAGATACCGTTCCATGAAGCGCGGCGGGCGACCGTCCACGGTGAGCGGCCCCTCGGGCAGCACGATCTTGCCGGTGCGCGGGTCCAGGCGGCTGGGGTGGGCATAGGTGCTCAGGCAGATGTGGGCGCGCCCCTGGAACCCGAAGCCCGTGCCCATGAAGCCGTACACGGTCCCGTGGTCGGGCGTGGGGATCGCCTCCAGCCACTGCTGGCGGTCCAGCGCCAGGGGCAGGATGCGGCCGCGCGAGGTATCCCAGACATAGAGAATTCCCGCGTGCTCCAGGTACCCGTCCAGCGACGCCTCCGGCCAGGGCAGCGGCCGTTCGTCCACGAAGCGCGCCGCCGCCGGCTCGAAGCGCACCACGCGCGCCGGCTCCTCCAGCGGGCAGTAGACCAGGCCGTCGCCGGCGACCCAGCCGCTGGCCAGCTGGCCGGGGTAGGGGCAGGGCACGGCGACGGGCGAGGCATCGGGGCCGTCCAGCACGAGCACCTGGGAGGCGGCCCGGTCGAACAGACAGATCCTGCCAGCCGCTTTCACTCCGTACCAGACGATGGGGCGCTTCCCCGGCAGCTCGCGGCGCGCCACGGCGCCGGTCTGCAAGTCGTACACCAGGTAGAAGGGCGCCTCGCCGAGCACCAGCACCAGCTTGCCCTGCGCGGCGAACACCTGGTAGATGGGGCGGTTGCCCATCTCGGGCACGGCGATCTGGCGCACCTCGGCCCGGCGCAGGTGGTGTCCGGTCAGCCGGTCGAGACCGCACCCTTCCCACAGCCAGTCGTCGTCGTCCACGTCCATGGCGTACGGACGACCCGTCTGGATCTCGTCATGCCGATAGGTCCATACCTGCGGGATCATCGCCTGCCTCTCCGATGGCCGGGTCGGTTGGCGCGAGGGCGGGTCGCACCCGCGCGTCGCCGGGCGCCGCCGCGCGCCGCCCGCTGCGCGCCGTGCGTGCCGCGCGCGCCGCCCGCCCGGGCCGCTCAGCCCAGCTCCGCCCGGGCGCGGAACTCGACCGCGTCCTGTTCGGTGCCGTGCAGCTCCAACACGATCAGCTCGTTCTCCCCTGGCCGCAGCCACGGCGCCGGGACGTACAGGGTCCGCTGCGGGCCGCGCTGCCAGTACCGGCCCAGGTTCGTGCCGTTCAGCCAGACCACGCCCTTGGTCCAGCCGGGCAGGGCCAGGAAGGTGTCGCGGCGGTCCTCCGGAGCGCTGAAGACGCCGCGGCGGAAGGCGGGGTAGGCGGCGGGGGCGCCGTGGCGGAACGCCAGCCGGGAGAGGTCCCGCAGCGGCAGGCAACGGATGGTCCAGCCGTACAGATACTGCTGCCCGAGCAGCACGCCCTCGGTGATGCCCTTCCGGTCGAGCAGCTCCGGGCCGTAGTTCACCCGGCCCATGTTCTCGACCAGGATGTCCAGCGCCGCGCCGCCCGCGGGGACCTCCAGGCTGAGGGCGCGCTCGGGGAACTCGCGCTCCAGCACCCCGTGCAGCGCGCCATCCACGAACACCAGCGCCCGGTCGCGCAGTTCGCGCAGGCGCAGCGGCGCGGCGCCGCGCGGTCCGGAGACACGGGTGCTGTACAGGATGAACCCGTAGTCCTGGCCCAGCGCCTCCATGGGCTCGGGCGCGGGCCGCGATACCGGTGTGGACAGCGCGTCCAGCTGGGCGAGCAGGGGGGCGCTCTGTTCCAGCCGCACGGCTCCCAGCGCCATCTTGGGGGCCGGTTCCGGCAGCGGCTCCGCCGGCAAGGGCGCATACCGGCCGATCGCCTCGCGCAGGGCGAAGTACTTGGGCGTGGGATCGCCGGCCTCGTCCAGCGGCGCATCGTCGTCGTAGCTGGTCACCGTCGGCCGGTACCGGCCGTCCTGGCAGTTGGCGCCGTTCATGAAGCCGAAGTTCGTCCCGCCATGGAACATGTAGAGGCTGACCGAGGCGCCGGCAGCCAGCACTTCGTCCAGGGCGCCGGCGGCATCTGCAGGCGGGCGCCGATGGTGCTCTTCGCCCCAGTGATCGAACCAGCCGTTCCAGAATTCGGTGCACATCAGGGGGCCGTCGGGCTGGTACTCGCGCAGCTTCGCGAAGGCCCGCGCCGCGCCCGAGCCGAAGTTCACCGTCCGCAGGACCCCGTCCACACC
The DNA here is from genome assembly GCA_964591015.1 of uncultured Gemmatimonadaceae bacterium. GTDB lineage: Bacteria > Latescibacterota > UBA2968 > UBA8231 > UBA8231 > SLHA01. The sequence continues at coordinate 9,007 of CAZPXM010000119.1, read as the reverse complement.
GCCATACTGCAGCATCTCGTCGGTAGGGCCGTCCGCCGTGAACAGCGGCACCTCGACCCCGCGCTGCCGCAGCCCGGCGGCCAGATGCTCCAGGTAGGCAGCGTCGTTGCCGTAGCTGCCGTACTCGTTTTCCACCTGGACGGCCAGCAGGCGGCCGCCGCGGGTGATCTGCTGGGCGGCGAACTGCGGCACGAGCGCGTCCAGGAAGCGGTCGACCGCGGCCAGATAGGGCGGGTGGGAGCAGCGCAGGCGCATGCCCGGATCGGCGAGCAGCCAGGCGGGCAGGCCGCCCAGATCCCACTCCGAGCAGATGTAGGGACCCGGCCGCAGCAGGGTGTACAGCCCCAGGTCCGCCGCCTGCTTCAGGTAGGCGCCCAGATCCAGCTGGCCGGCGAAGCAGAAGCGCCCGGGGGCGGGTTCGTGGCGGTTCCACGCCACGTACGTCTCCAGCGTGTTCAGCCCCATGGCGCGCAGCTTGCGGAGGCGGTCGGCCCACAGCTCGCGCGGCACGCGGAAGTAGTGCATGGCACCGGCGAGGACGCGAAACGGCCTGCCGTCCAGCGCGAAACAGCCCTTCTCGACCGTGAACGCGGGCATGATCCGGTGATCCTCCTGCGAGCGACCAGCAGGCTGGCGCAGGCAGCCTGGCCCCGGCGACCGAGCCGGGCCACCGACGCCCGCCGGCGCGCTGGCTGCCGCTTCCGGCCGGTGCCAGGGCGTCAGCGGGCGACCTCGATGCCCCGCTCGCGCAGGTAGTCCTTGACCTGGCGGATGCTGAGCGTGCGGAAGTGGAAGACGGAGGCGGCCAGCAGCACGTCTGCATGGCCCTCGACGACGGCCTGGTGGAAGTGCTCGAGCGTGCCCGCGCCGCCGCTGGCCACCACGGGGACCGCCACCGCGTCGGCGACCGCCCGGGTGAACTCCAGGTCGTACCCCGCGCGGGTGCCGTCGCCGTCCATGCTGGTGGGCAGGATGACGCCGGCGCCCAGCTCCTCGCAGCGCCGCGCCCAGGCGATCGCGTCGCGGCCGACCGGACGCGTCCCGCCCGCCACGACGAGCTCGAAGCCGGACGGCATCGCCCCATTGCGGCGCGCATCGACGGCGACCGTGATCCGCTCGCTGCCGAACTCGCGAGCGGCCTCGGCCACCAGCTCCGGCCGCGCCACCGCGGCGCTGTTCATCGACACCCTGCTGGCGCCGGCGCCGAGGACCAGCTCGATGTCCGCCAGCGACCCGATGCCGCCGCCGACCGTCAAGGGGATCGAGATGACGCCGGCCACCGCCTGGACCCATTCCAGGCGGGTCTTGCGGTTCTCCACGGTGGCGGCGATGTCGAGCATGGCCAGCTCGTCGGCGCCTTCCGCCTGGTAGTAGGCCGCGTTGTCCACGGGATTCCCGGCGTCGCGCAGGTCGACGAAGTGCACGCCCTTGACGACGCGTCCATCCTTCATGTCCAGGCACGGCATGATCCTGATCGCGGCCATCGGCTCTCTCCGGGCGTGCAAGTGGACGGTTTCGGGCGCCAACGAAACTGGCGCCCGCCCCTGGCGTCAAGCTGCTGCGGCGCCGAGCGCGCGCCCGGCGGCGCAGTTGCCCGCGGCGGGCCGGAGTGTGTTCTTTCTGGGCGCGCGCCGGCAGACTGGCCGACCCGCCGTCGCCGGAGGCCGGCGGCGCGGCCGCGAACCGTTCGGCGACAGACACCCGAGGCGAGGGAAGAACAGGCGATGATCAAGGTGGCCGTGTGCGGCGTCGGACCCATGGGGCGCATGCATGCCCAGTTGCTCAAGCAGAACGAGGCGGCGGCGCTGGTGGCGATCGCCGATGTCCAGGACGAGCTGTGCGCGCGGGTCGGCGCCGAGCTCGGCGTGGCCACCTACCGTTCCGGCGAGGAACTCATCGACGCCCGCGTGGCCGACGCCGTGTGGGTGTGCGTGCCGACCTATCTGCACGCCCCCCTCAGCATCCGGGCCCTGCGTGCCGGCCACCATGTGTTCTGCGAGAAGCCCATGGCGCTCGATGCAAAGGAGTGCCAGGCCATGATCGACGCGGCGCAGGCCGCCGGCAGGCTGCTGACCGTGGGCCAGGTCCTGCGTTTCTGGCCCGAGTACGTGTTCCTGAAGCAGGCCATCGAGCAGCGGACATTCGGCAAGCTGCGCACCCTGTCCATGGTGCGGCTCGGCGGCGTCACCATTGGCTGGCAGGAGTGGTTCCTGGACGAGAAGCGCGGGGGAACGCAGATCTTCGACCGTCACATTCACGACACGGACATGACGCTGTGGCTGCTGGGCAAGCCGGAGGCCGTGACGACCTATGGCACGTTGGGGGTGCGTGGCGGGTACGTGCACTGCTTCACCCGCTACGTCTATCCCGACGTCACCGTCAGCGCCGAGGGCAGCGCCGACCAGCCCGACGGTTTCCCCTTCACCATGGGCTACCATGCCACCTTCGAGCGCGGTGCCATCCGGTACCACAGCGGCAGCTCGCCGACCCTGACGGTGTACCACGCGGACGGCAGCCGCAGCAATCCCGAGCTGCCCAATCCGCTGGGCGACCTGCACGTGGGGCTGAACATCTCCTCGGCCGGCGGCTACCATCTGGAGGGGGTGTACTTCCTGGACTGCATCGCGCAGGGCCGCGAGCCGGAGATCGTCAGCCCGGAGAGCGCCCGCGAGACGGTGCGTCTGGTACGCGCCGAGATGGAGAGCGCCAGGCAGGACGGCAAGCGGGTGGCGTTCGCGTGACCCGGGAGCGGCGCCGGCCGGGCGTGCCGCCCGGCGCGCGGGCACGGCGCCGCGCGCGGCGCCGCGACTCTGACAGCAGGCACGGGAGGCCATGCGACACGCATCCTATCGGCAAGTCATCGCCTGGCAGCAGGAGTACGTCGGCCAGCAGCGCCTCGACATGTCGGCCACCTGGCGTGCCGCCTCTTTCCGGCAGACCGAGGGGCTGCCCATGACCGTGCGGCGCGCCCGGGCCCTCAACGCCGTGCTCGCCTGCTGCCCGCTGCCCGTGGTGCCCGGGGCCCTGCTGGTCGGCGTCGGGCACATCGGGCGCCAGGTCGCCGAGCAGACCGTGCCGGCGGCCCAGTGGGCGGCGGACCGCGAGCTGGTGGCGCGCATCGGCAAGCGCACCTTCGCCAGCCAGTCGGATCACCACGCTCCCGACTACCCCGAGCTGCTCCGCCGGGGGTTCGGCGGCCTGCGCCAGCGGGCCGTGGACGTGCGGGCGGCACTGGGTGCGGACGATCCGGCGGGGGTCGCCTTCCTGGACAGCGTCATCGAGGCGCTGGACGGCGCGAGCGCGCATCTGCGGCGCTGGGCGCAGGCGCTGGCGCGGGCCGCCGAGCAGGAGCCGGAGTACGCCGAGTTGACGCGGGCGCAGGCGGCGCAGCTGGAGCGGCTGGCCACCGCCCCGCCGACGGACTTCCACGACGCCCTGCAGCTGGTCTACAGCTACCACTGCATGATGCAGCTCGACGAACGCGGGGCCATGGCCTTCGGGCGGCTGGACCAGTATTTGGAGCCCTTCTACACCGCGGATCTGGCTGCCGGGCGGCAGACCCGGGAGTCGATCCAGGACCTGCTGGACCACCTGTTCGCCCGCATCACGATCGACGAGGACGTGCAGAACATCTGCATCGGCGGCACCCGCCCGGACGGCACGGACGGGACCAGCGAGTTGTCCTGCCAGATCCTGGAGGCGTGCAAGCGGGTGGGGCGGCCCGGCGGCAACTGCACCGCGCGCGTGCACCGCAACACGCCCCAGGCCTTCCTGGAGAAGTGCGCCGAGGTGATCCGCACGGGTATCGGCTACCCCTCCGTGGTGAACGAGGAGACGACCATCGCGGGCCTGCTGGCGTACGGCTATCCCGAGGCGGATGCCCGGGACTACTGCTTCGTGGGGTGCATCGAGACGCAGATTCCCGGGAAGCAGGCGCCCTGGACCGATCGGCGCATCAACCCGCTGAAGGCGCTGCACCTGGCCCTGTTCGACGGCGAGAACATCCTGACGGGCCAGCAGGAGGGGCCGCACACCGGCGATCCGGCCACCTTCGAGGAGTTCTACGCCGCGTTCCAGGCGCACTTCCGGGCGATGCTGGCGGCGCAGGCCACGGCGAACAACGAACTGCTGCGCTCCTTCGACGAGCGGGCCGCGGAGTTCACCAGCCCGCTGCTGAGCGCCCTGGTGTGCGACTGCATCGGTCGGGCGCGGGACGTGAACGACGGCGGGGCGCTGTATCCCGGCAACGTCGGCTACGGGACCATGGGGATCGCCAGCGTGGCGGACAGCCTGGCGGCGGTCCGGCACTTCGTGTACCAGACCGGTCGGTTCACGCTGGACCAGTTGCGCACCATGCTGCGGGCCGACTTCGCCGGCTACGAGACCGAGCGCCAGTTGCTGCTGCGGGGGGCCCCCAAGTTCGGCAACGACGACGATGCCGTGGATGCGCTGGCCAAGCGCAGCATGGAGGACTTCATCCGGGCCTTCGACCAGTACCGCACTCCCAGGGGCGGCTTTCACTGGATGCTGATGGCCTCCAACGTGCAGAACATCTCGGCGGGACGCGAGGTGGGGGCGACGCCCGATGGGCGGCGGAGCGGTGAGCCGACCTCGGATGCGTGCAGCCCCACCTTCGGGCGGGACCGCGGCGGTCCCACGGTCACCGTGCACTCGATCGCCAAGCTGCCCTACCGGCTGGCGCCCGGCGGCAACGTCGTCAACATGAAGCTCCACCCGGACTCGCTGCGCGGCCCCGACGGCCTGCGGGCGCTGGCCGGGCTGATCCGCACCTGCTTCGAGCTGGGCGGCAGCGAGCTGCAGTTCAACACCACGGACAGCGCGGTGCTGCGCGCGGCCATGGACAACCCGGAGCCTTACGGGGATCTGGTCGTCCGCGTCAGCGGCTTCTCGGCGACCTACGTGCGCCTCGACCGCGCCGTCCAGGAGGACATCCTGGCGCGCACCGAGCACCAGCTGGGGCAGACGCCCTGAGCCTGGCGCTGGCGGGCGCGCCCGGCGCCGCGCGCGCGGCTGGCCCGGTCCAGGAAGCATGAGCCATGTCCGAGTCCGCGCTCTTTCTGCGCTTCGGCGCCGCGCTGGCCATCGGCTTCCTCGTCGGCATGGAGCGCGAGTACTCCGGCAGCGGTGCGCCGCGCCGGCTGGTCGCCGGCGAACGCACGATCGCCCTGATGGGCCTGTTCGGGTGCGCCGCTGCCATGGCTGCCGACGAGTTGCGGGCGCCGCTGGCGCTGCCACTCCTGCTGCTGCCGCTGTGGGGGCTGGTGGTCATCGGCCACCACGCGCGCACCGGCGCGGGCGACCCGGGCATGACCACCGAAGTCGCCGCGCTGGTCACCACGCTGGTGGGAGCGCTGTGCTACTGGGGGCACCTGGCACTGGCGGCGGCCCTCGGCGTCATCACCACGGTGATCCTGTCGCTCAAGGTGGAACTGCACGCCTTCGTGCGCCACCTCTCCCGGGCCGACATCCACGGCGCGCTGAAGCTGGCCGTCATCACCGCCATCGCCCTGCCGGTGCTGCCCGACAGGACGTACGGGCCGCCGCCGTTCGACGTGGTCTCGCCTCGCAACGTCTGGCTCATGGTGGTCCTGATCTCGGGGATCAGCTTCTGCGGTTACGCGCTGGTCAAGGCGATCGGCACGGAACGCGGCACCGCCCTGGCGGGCATGGTCGGCGGGCTGGTCTCCAGCACGGCGGTGACGCTGAGCTTCTCCCAGCGCGGCCGGGCCGAACAGGCGCGCGCCCGGGCCTTCGCGCTGGCGATCGTCCTGGCCTGGAGCGTCATGTTCGTGCGGATCGCCGTCACGGTGGCGGTCGTGCACGGCACGCTGCTCCGGCTGCTGTGGAGCCCGCTGGCCGGCGCCGCCGGCGCCGGTGCTGTCTACTGCGCCTTTCTCCATCGCCGCGCGCAGCGCGGCGAGGCGGGGATGGAGGTGGCCAATCCCTTCGCCCTCATGCCGGCGATCAAGTTCGGGCTGCTCTACGGGCTGATCCTGATCGTCGCCCGGGCGGCGCACGTGTGGCTGGGTGACCCGGGCCTCTACCTGTCGAGTCTGGTCTCCGGACTGGCCGAGGTGGATGCGATCACTCTGTCCGTCAGCCGCCTGGCCCGTGGCGCAGCCGTCGCGCCGGCCGGGGCCGCGCACGCCATCATGCTGGCGGCCGTGGCCAACACCGCCCTGAAGGGCGCGATCGTGTGCGCCAGCGGCGGTGCGGCGCTGCGGCGGCTCGCGCTGCCCGGTATGCTGCTGATGCTGGCCGTCAGCCTTCTCCTGCTCCTCCTCTAGGGCGGCGACGAGGGAGGTCCGATGAACCGCGACGAGATGATCGCCCGCGTGGCCTACAGCGATGACGCCTGGGATCTGGCTGTCGTCGGCGGCGGTGCCACCGGCCTGGGCATCGCCATCGACAGCGCCGCGCGCGGGTACCGAGCCCTGCTGCTGGAGGCCGGGGACTTCGCGCGGGGCACCTCCAGCCGCAGCACCAAGCTGATCCATGGCGGGGTGCGCTATCTGCAGCAGGGCAACGTGGCCCTGGTGCTGGAGGCGCTGCGCGAGCGCGGCATCCTGCGCCAGAACGCCCCCCACCTCGTGCACGATCTACCCTTTGTCGTGCCGCGCTACGACTGGTGGGAGGGGCCCTTCTACGGCATCGGTCTCAAGCTCTACGACGCGCTGGCGGGGCGGCACGGCTTCGGCCGCTCGCGGTTCCTCTCGCGGCGCCGGACGCTGGAACGCCTGCCCACCGTGGAGGCGGCGGGTCTGCGCGGCGGCATCGTCTACCATGACGGGCAGTTCGACGATGCGCGGCTGGCGGTCAACATGGCGACCACCGCCGCCGAGCAGGGCGCGACCCTGATCAACTACGCCCCCGTGCAGGCGCTGACCAAGAGCGGCGGGCTGGTCGACGGGCTGTCCTTCACCGATCTGGAGACCGGTCGCGTCTTCCAGGTCCGGGCCCGCGCCGTCGTCAACGCCGCCGGGCCCTTCGTGGACGCGGTTCGGCGCCTCGACGATCCGGGCGCGCGACCCATGATCAGCCCGAGCCAGGGGGTGCACATCGTCCTCGACCGGGCCTTCCTGCCCGGCGAGAGCGCCATCATGGTGCCGCACACGGACGATGGCCGGGTGCTGTTCGCGATCCCCTGGCGTGGGCGCGTGGTGGTAGGCACCACCGACACGCCCCTGGCCGCCGTCACCCTGGAGCCGCGGCCGCTGCCGGCGGAGATCGATTTCCTGCTGGCGCACGCGGCGCGCTACCTGCGCCATGACCCGCAGCGGCGCGACATCCTCAGCGCCTTTGCCGGCGTGCGCCCGCTGGTGGGCGGCGAGGCCGGCGGCGACACCGCGGCGCTCTCGCGCGATCACGTGCTGCACGTGGCCACCTCCGGCCTGATCACCATCGCCGGCGGCAAGTGGACGACCTACCGCCGGATGGCCGCCGATGCCGTGGACCAGGCCGCCGAGCTGGCCGAGCTGGAGTTCCGGCCTTCGGTGACGCGCGAGCTCCACATCCACGGGTATCACCGGCACGTGGGGCAGTTCGGGCCGCTGGCCATGTACGGGGCGGACGCGCCGGCGCTGCGCGATCTGCTGGACGCGGAGCCCCGCTGGGCCGAGCCCCTGCACCCGCGCCTGCCCGTGCGCGCCGGCCAGGTGGTGTGGGCCGCGCGGCGCGAGATGGCGCGGACGGTGGAGGACGTGCTGGCGCGGCGCACCCGCTGCCTGCTGCTGGATGCGCAGGCCAGCGCCGAAGCCGCCCCCCGGGTGGCCGAGCTGCTGGCCGCGGAGCTCGGCCGCGACCGCGACTGGCAGGCGGCGCAGGTGGACGCGTTCCAAGAGCTGGCGGCCGGCTACCTGCCGGCCTGAGCGCGGCTGTCGGCCGCAGGAGCGGCGCAGCGGTCGTGCGGGGGGACGGCAGGCTCGGCGGCGGCTGCCGGCGACTGACGCAGCGCGCGCAGCAGGACCCCGCAGAGGACGACCGCCGCGCCGACCGCGGCCCAGCGGCCCGGCCGTTCGCCGACGAACAGCCCCGCCCACAGCGCGGCGAACACCGGCTCGAGAGTCAGCACCAGCATCGCCTCCATGGCGGTCACGCGCTGGATCGCCCAGCTGATGAGCACGTACGTGAGGCCGAACTGGAACACGCCGAGCAGCAGCAGGACACCCCAGTCCGTCCCCACGGGCGGGTCCGCCAGCACGGCCGGCACGGCGCCGGCGGCGGTGAGGAGGTTGGCGAGGACGAGCGTGGCCAGAGGCTGCTGCTGGCGATGGCGCAGGACCACGGTGTACCACGCGAACGTCACGCCGGCAGCCACGGCGAGCAGGTTGCCCCACCAGCCGGCGGGCGCGAGTCGGTCGCAGAAGAACAGCCCGACACCGCCGACCACCACCAGCGCCGACCACCAGTCGTCCCGGCCCGCGCGCTCGCGCACGATCCAGGCGCTGAAGAGCGGCACGAACAGGGGCGCCGTGTAGGCCAGGAAGACGGTGTTGGCGACCGTGGTCAGGCGCATGGCGGCGAAGAACACGTAGGTGTGCAGCGCGAAGACGACGGCCCCGGTGAGCTGCACCCTGGAGCAGGACAGACGCGGGCCGCGCAGGACGGCGGCGAACACGAGGGCGCCGATGGCGCTGCGCACCCCGGCGATGGTGAGGGCGCCGCAGCCGAGCCGGCGTACCAGCACGCCGCTCGTGCTGGCGGTGAGGGCAGCCAGCGCGAGGGCGGCCAGCGCGGCCAGGCGGGTGCGCCGACGAGGTATGTCCATCGATGCAGGCGGTGGGTTCGGCGCCGTGCCGGCGCCGGCCGCGCGCGCGGGCAGGCGCGCGGGCCAGTCGCCCGGCGGCAGCCGGCGAAGACGGCTCGACGGGAAGCGTGCCGCGCAATCAAAGCCGCGGCCCGTGGGCGGTCAAACGGGGCGGGCGCGGCGCACCGGATGCCGGCGGCGCGCCCGCCCCGTTTGACCGCCCACGGGCCGCGGCTTTGA
>CAZPXM010000118.1:0-12180 GCA_964591015.1 uncultured Gemmatimonadaceae bacterium | reverse complement strand
TCGGCGTCTTTGAGCACCTCGTATGCTTCGCTGATGCGCTTGAACTGCTCCTCCGCGCCCGGCTGCTTGTTCCGGTCCGGGTGGTACCGGCGCGCCAGCCTCCGGTACGACTTGCTGATCTCATCGGCCGATGCGGTGGGCGACACACCCAGCACTGCATAGTAGTCGATGTGGTCCATGCAGCTCGCGGCCTCCTGGTCGATCCACCACTCGAGGCATCTGGATCGAGCCGGGCCTCTGGCATGCAAATGCTGTACCGGTGCTGCTGCGGCAGCCCTCTATCTTGCCCTAGCAGCCACAATGGCATGAAGGCATCGGATGAGCCGGGCTGGGAGGAATGCCCGCTGTCAGATTGGCGCGATATGCTCAGTGCACGAGCTGTACTGGGGAAAGGACGTCGCGCAGTGGTGCCGTGCTGCGATGCCCAACGCTCGCAGGCCCCTCGCCACTCGAAGCGGCTCAGCGGAGCACGATCTCGAGGAATCGCGCCGAGAGCGCGGTCCCCTTGGCGACGTTGGGAAAGAGCCCTCCGCGGGTCGCCAGCGCCACATCGACCGCTGTGACGCTGAGCCTGCCCAGAGCGAACGGCCCCAGCGCCATGCCGACTGCGGCGCTGCGGTGCCAGCGCCCGCCCATGGACAGCCCGAACCGGACCGGAAACCAGGGCACCAGGCAGTACTCGGCCCCCACAGCTAGCCGGGGCGTGGTGGTGACGCCGAACCCAGAGGAGAACGCCTGATCGTACGCCCCCAACAGCGACAGCCGGGCGGTCTGTTGGTGCGCGACGCCGAGGCGCAGAAGAGCCGGCAGCGAGCGGGAGAACCCCTCCTCGGGCAACCTGGTGGTGAAATCCACCTCGCCGTCACCGTCCAGGTCCTCATTGTCGAGGACCTCTTCGATCTGGCGGGCTCTGGGGTCGAGAAGCTCGGTGACGAGCAGGTCGTGCGCCGCCACGAAGACGCAGTCCTGCCGCGACGCTATGCCCCACGACAGGTAGTCCAGAGCGTTCAGCAGGCTCGCCCCCACTGTCGTCCTGCCGTCGTGCGTCACACCCGCGGCGCCGACATCGACGCCCACCCCCATGCCCATCGCGCGCCGAGCGATGAGGTGCGCGTCCAGGTCGGCCCCGTCGACCTGGACGATGAGGCCGCTGCCGCCCGAGTCGACGATCTCTGCATACCCTCCACCCAGCACCTTGAGGGTGGCACCCAACGCGAACTCACCGAAGTAGCGCTCCAGACGCCTCGGCAACCACCGACGGGCCAACGCCCAGTTCACGCTGCCGACTACCCACGTCGAACCATCCCACTTCGTGACGTCGTAGGACGCCGGCCGGCCTGTGTCGAGGCGGTCCTGGGCGAACTCGTTGCCGAACAGACCCAGTTCCACCACGTCCCTGGGCAGCCTCCCTTCGAGTCCCGAGTTCAGCCCCACCGCCACCGCCGACTGCACGTCTCCGGGCAGGCGGAACGCGATGCCACCGTTCACAGGGATCCCGAGGGCGACCATGGGTTCCAGCTCGGCGTCGATCCGCAGGCCGCTGTCGGGGACGTCGCCCAGCAAGGACGCCTTGTCGCGCGCGGAGATGTAGCACGGGTTGCCCTTGGGCGATTCCTGACGGTTCGCGTCGGTGAAGTGGTCATTGTAGGTCCGTACCGACCACGCGTTGTTGCCCGTCATCAGCGTGACGCCGCCACCGAGGAGCTGCCAGGAGAAGCGGCTGCTGCCCGACAGACCCAGATTGGCAGGGTTCCAGAAGATCGCCTCGGGGCCGCGGACCTGCGCCGTATACGCCTGCGCCACCCCCAAGGCTCGAGGCTGGGAACCCGCCGACACAGCGTGGGAGCGCCCCGCCAGCGCCATGGCAACGATCGCTGCACCCGCGAGCATGCGTGACCCAGGCATTGCGAGTCCTCCGTGATTGCCGTGATCGCTCAGTCCTTGAGCAGGCTCTCGTTCAGTTCGACGTCGACCTTGGCAGCGGCCCGCACACGCACGTAGTGCTCGGCCAGCACCAGCACCTCGCCAGGAGTCGCCTCGACCTCCGTGCGTACGCCGGTGTAGACCCCCCCCGTCCGCACAAACACCAGTATCTGCTCGTCGGTCAGCGCCACAGACCGCCCGCTGACAGCGCTTTGGGTTACCCGGCCGTCCGCGTCGGTGGGCGCCGGAGCTACGACAAAGGGGCCCCCCTCCGGCGGAATGCGGAGCTCGGGATCGCCGTAGACGCTGGCCATGAGCCAGTCATCCCACTCGTCCTTGGTGATCTGCACGCCGAGCAGATTCTCCACCTGGCAGACGCCACCATCCTTCGTCTCGTTCTGCAGGGAACCGAGGATCTCGTTCAGGAGGAGCACGCGGCTGGCAGCGGCACCGCCGGCCTCGATGCGCTCCAGAATGCCCCTGTCGTCCACCGTTCCGAGCGCCCCCGCCCGCAGACCCATCGACTCCTCCATCCTGGAGCGGATCTCGGCGCATGCGGCGGCGCTCAGCAGCTCCCAGGCTCGCTGAGCCACCAGCCAGTCCAGCAACGCCTCGTCGGTATTCAGCTCGGGATGGTAGGCACCGATCACGTCGCGGACGATCCGCCGCCAGCTGGTGACCAGGACGCTGACGCCGACGCCGAAAGGCGTGTGGTTCTCGATATCGGTGCGCACCTCCGCACGGAGGAGATTGGCCTCGATGCGCTCGCGCGCCTCCGGGTCCCGCAACTCGCGGAAGTCCGGCAGCGGCCTGATCTCGGTGGGGGCGCTGATGGCCAGTCGGCCCGGGGCGATGAAACGCACGCTGTCAATCTCGATCCAATGGCTCGGATCGATCACCTCGTGCCCGACCCCATCTCCCACGCGGATCGTGGGGGCGACGTCGACGCGCGTGGGCAGCAGGTTCAGGAAACCCGTCAACTCGTCCGCCGGCAGCTCGACGACCGCCGCCTGGGGTTGAGCATAGCTGGCTCGCTCGAAGTCGCCGACGAGCCGCAAGTCTGCCTCCTGCCCACGCCGGTTCGTGCCGTGCAGGTCCAGCATGATGTGGCTGCGGAATCCCAGCGCCGAGCGCAGGTACACGAGAGCCCGCGCCGAATGCAGGTGCACATTCTCCAGACCTCGCGGGATGTCCAGCTTCTTGTGGGCAGGCGGCACTGGTAGTTCGACCCCATCGAGGACCCCTTCCACGTGGCTCAGCACCAAGTCCTCCGTCAGGGCCTCCACCTGGACCTCGCCATCCGCTCCGATCGTGACCGGCGAGTCGGATCCGACGGTGCGTCCCCGGTACGAGAACCGCAGCTGGTGCGGGTCCACGGGAGCGAACTCGTTCCCGCTCAGGTCGAAGTGCACCTCGCGGACATGATAGGGCTCGAAGGAGTCCACCCTGAATGTGTGGACTGAACCGTCGGCCTGCCGGAGCTCGTCCAGACTCAACTCGAGTTCGACCAGCACGGGGATGTCGTTGCGCACGCGCAACGTGAGTCCGCCGTGCCCGATGGTGGCTCGCTCCACCAGGATGCGGGCGTCCGGGAACAGCAGCACCTGATGATCGCCGAATTCCTGGGCCGGGATCACGGCCGTCGCGCTGCTCACCCTGAGCGGCAGGAGGACCACCCCGAGAGTGATCCCCGAACTCGCCGTCACCTCGACGTCGCTGGCCTGAGGAGTGCCCCCCGACACGCGCACCAGCAGGTTGCCCGACAGCGCGCGCCCAGCCAGGTCCGCGGTGCCGGTGGCGCGGCCCTCCGGCGCCACCGTGCCCAGATCCATCGTGGCAACCACCGCATCACCGTGTCCTCGGTCCACGATCGACAGGCGCAGGTCCAGCAGGGGCACGGGCAGGTGATTGCCGAGCGAGATCTCGATGCCGCCCTCCTCGACGTCCATCTCCTCGATCACCCCGAGCGGCACCGCGACGAGGTGGTCCACGCTGGTGGCGGGCAGGAGCGGCACCACGCCCACGCCCACGTCGCGGTGGAAAAGCGCCTCCAGGGAGACCTCGACCTCGGGCAGTTCGCGTCCCGGCAGCGCCAGGGAGCCGATGGGCGTGTGGAAGGTGTTCTCCGTGGGCCGCAGGCGCAGCCGATCACCGACCTCCTCGCGGTGCACGAACTCGACCGCGAAGTCCAGGTTCACGAGACCGTCATCGCTCACGGTCAGGTAGGCCGATTCGTTGCGGTTGGTGTCGGTCGCCAGCTCTTCTGCGGTGATGGTCTCGTCGGCCACCGGCAGACTGATGGTGAAGTCGGTGCTGGGTACCTGCGGCTTCTTCACCATGCACCCGCCCAGCAGCCCGATCGCCGCTGCCAGGCCCGCCAGGGCCCGCCAGGGCCGGCCTCCAGGCAGCATGATCAGCCCGAACCCATCGCTGCCCATATCGCGCCCTCCTGTCGCATTCGACCGACTGCTTGTCCTGCGCCACCGGGGGACGACCGCCCCTGCCGAACGCTCCGCAGACAGCGTGGCGCAGCCCTCGCCCGCCGGCGCCCCGCCGTCCCGCTGCGGCTCAGCGCTGCCGCGACCCGCGCCCCGGCGTCGCCTCGCTCCGGGTGGCAGCAGGCGCCGAGGTCGGCGACGCGCCGATCCCCAGCAGCGTGCGCACCTCCGCCCCCGTCCTCAGTTGCAGGCACTCTGCGGCGACCTGGCGCGCCCGCCCCAGAGCGACGGAACGAATAGCCTCCTTGACCTCGGGAATCAAGCCCGGACTCATGCTCAGCCGCTCGATCCCCAGGCCCAGCAGCACCAGTGTAGCCCGGGGGTCACCGGCGATCTCCCCGCAGATGCTGACCGGAACGCGGTGCGCGCCCGCGCTCTTGACCACCAGGTCGATCAGGCGCAGCACTGCCGGGTGAAACGGGTCGTAGAGAGGCGCGACGCGCGCGTTGCTGCGGTCCACCGCCAGCGTGTACTGGATGAGGTCGTTGGTCCCCAGACTCAGGAAGTCGGCCTCCTGGGCGAACTGGTCTGCCATCAGTGCCACGGACGGCACCTCGACCATCACGCCCAACGGGCAGTGCTCGGCGCACGCTTCGCCGCTGGCGCGCAGCTCCGAGCGAGCCTCCTCCAGCAGCGCTCGAGCCCGGCGCAACTCGTCGAGGCTGGCCACCATGGGCAGCAAGGCGCACACGTCCCCGTGAGCACCCGCCCGCAGGATCGCCCGGAGCTGGATCTTGAGCAGCTCTGGAGCGTCCAGCGAGACGCGGATGCCGCGCCAGCCGAGGTAGGGGTTGAGTTCCACAGCGCCTTTCAGCGACATGCCCAGCTTGTCGCCGCCCAGATCGATCGTGCGGATGGTCACCGGGTACGGGGCCATCCCCTGGACGATCTGGCTGTAGGCCGCTCGTTGTTCCTCTTCGGTCGGCAACTGGTAGCCCAGGAACAGGTACTCGGTCCGGTACATGCCCACGCCGCGCGCCCCGTTGGCCGCCGCCAGCTGCACCTCCGAGGGCACGTCGATGTTGGCCAGCAGGGTGATCTCCTTGCCGTCCCGCGTCACCGCCGCCAGGCCCCGCCGGGCGCTCAGATCGCGTTCCCGGCGCTGCTGGCGCCGCAGCACCGTCCGGTGCTCGCGCAAGGCGACATCGGTGGGACGGACGTGCACCTCGCCGGCATTGCCGTCGACGATCAGCAGATCGCCGGAGGAGATGACGCGCGTGCACTCCGCTGTACCCAGGACGGTGGGCAGCCCCAGCGACCGGGCGATGATGGCCGCGTGGGAAGTGGGTCCCCCCACCTCCAGCACGATGCCCTTCACTCTACGGCCCCCGAGGTGCACCGCCTCGGATGGGAGCAGATCGTGCGCGACGACCACCGCGCTGCCCCGCAGCGAGGCCAGCGCCTGCAGATCGCCGCCTGCCAGGCGGAGGAGCACCTGCTGCTCGATATCGAGCAGATCGCTGAGGCGCTGCCGCAGGTACTCGTCGGCGATGGACGCGAAGCCGCTCTTCATCTCTTCCAGAGCCCGCTGGAAGGCGCGTTCCGCCGAGCAGTGGTACTGGCGGATGCACTGGAGAGTCCTGTCCTTCATCTCGACGTCGGCCAGCATCGCCAGCTGCGCGTCGAAGATCTGGGCCAGTTCCTCGCCGTGCTCGCCGGCCACCAGCCGTCGCGTGCGCCGCAGCTCCTCGCCCGCCTGGTGCAGCGTGGCCAGGAAGCGCTCCGCCTCGGCCTCCACCTGATGGGGCGCGATGGGCCGTTGCCGGATCGGCGGCATCTCCTTGCTGTGGACGAATGCCCGGCCGATGGCGATGCCCTGGGACGCCGAGATGCCCCTCAGCAGGAGGGGTCCGTTCAGCCTGCTCAAATCCTGCCCTCGAAGTCGCTGCTCAGCAGCTCGGCCACGGTCTCGACAGCCGCTTCGGCGTCCTCGCCCTCGGCACGCACCGTCACCTGCGAGCCCTGCTCGGCTGCCAGCATCATCACGCTCATGATGCTTTTCCCGTTGACGTTCAGGATATTGCCCTTGGACAGGTAGATATCCGCGGAGAACTTGGCCGCCGCCTGGACCACCAGCGCCGCGGGGCGAGCGTGGATGCCGAGTCGGTTGGTGATCACGACGGTCTTCTGCGCCATGCGCGATCCAGGGTTCCTGGTCTCGTGGATCGGGGCCCTGCGCACGGGGTAGCCGCGTGCGCGCCGCCAGCGCCCCGTGCCAACCCGGTGCACCCCCGGCCGCCGGGATGCGCGCGGGCCAGCAGGCAACGCACGCCCTGTTGCCCGTCTCCGCGTCGATCAGCCCCGCACGTGAACGGCCAGCGCCAGCTCGCGCATCAGCGGTCCGTCGGCGCCCTTTTCCTCGACGATCTGCCCGGCGACCACGAAGCGCGCCCCGGCTTCCACCTTCGCCCGGGCCTCCTCGGGCAGGCGGATGCCGCCGCCCACGATCGTCGGCAGGCTGCTGGCGTCCGTGACGGCACGGATCATCTCGTCCGGCACGGTCAGACGCGCCCCGCTGCCTGCTTCCAGGTAGAGCAGCCGCATGCCAATGTACTCGGCCGCCAACGCATGAGCCACCGCGATCTCGGTCTTGTCCCGCGGTATGGGCAGCGAGTTGCTGACGAACTGGACGGAGGTGAGCGATCCCGATTCGACCAGGATGTAGGCGGTGGAGATGACCTCCACGCTGCTGCGCCGCAGCAGCGGCGCGGTCCGCACCTGTTCGCCGATGAGCAGCTCGGGGTTGCGGCTGCTGACCATGGAAAGGAACAAGATCGCGTCAGCGGCCGACGAGACGTGGCTGCCGTTCCCGGGGAACGTGATCACCGGGATGGCCACCGCGTCCTTGAGCTGCCGGTAGATCGCCGTATGGTCTGCCAGCAGCGTCAGGCTGGTCCCCACCAGCAGGGCGTCCGCCCCGGCCTCCGCGCACTGCTGCGCCCGCTCGGCCACCAGCCCGGGATCGAGGCGATCCGGGTCGAGCAGCACGAGAAACCCCGCGCCCCGTCGCGCGCTCGTGCCGAGGAGATAGTCGAGAACTCGCCCCTTCACGGTCGCTCCGTTCGTGCGCCGGTCAGCGCCATCCGCCTGCGGACTCCCGAGCCATCCCCATCGCCGGCAACGCGGCGCGGCGGCCGTCGCGCCACCGGCAGGGAGGTCCCCCCGCGTCAGCTCGCCACTAGGCGTTGGTCAGGCGGCCGGCGACGATCGCCGGCACCGCCGCCAGGGCGGCCTCGAGCTTCCCCGGGTCGCGACCGCCGGCTTGCGCCAGATGCGCCTGACCGCCACCGGTGCCCCCTGCCAGGCGCGCCACATCCTGGACCACGTCGCGCGCCTTCAGGCCGCGCTCCCTGATCAGGTCCTCGGTGACCACGGCGACGAACGACACCTTGCCGCCGATCACCGACCCCAGAACCCCGACACCGGACCCCAGCCGCTGCCGCAGCGCATCCGCAGCCGTGCGCAAGGCAGCGCCGTCCGCTGCGTCGACGCGACGGGCGACCACCCTGACCCCGCTCACCACCTGGACGCTGCCCTCCAGCTCCCCGCTCGCCTGCGCCGCCAGCTTGCTCTCGAGCTGCGCCAGCGAGCGTTCCAGCTCGCGGTTGCGCCGCCGCAGGGCCTCCAGCTTCTCTTCGAGGTCCTCCGGCGCGGCGTGCAGCGCCGCCGCCAGCCGCTCCACCGTCAACCGCTGCGCCCGCGCCTGCCGCTCCGCCGACACTCCGGTCACGGCCTCCACCCGGCGGCTGCCGGCCGCGATGCTGCCCTCCAGCAGCAGGCTGAACAGCCCGATCTGGCCCGTGGACCTCACGTGCGTGCCGCCGCAGAGCTCCATGCTGTAGTCGCCGATGCGGACCAGCCGGACCTGGTCGCCGTACCTCTCTCCGAACAGGGCGCGCGCCCCGAGCGACCGGGCATGCTCGAGGTCGGTCACCCGGGTCTCGACGGGCAGATCGCCACGGATCCGCTCGTTCACCTCGCTCTCGACGCGCTCCACCTGGTCGGGCGTCAGGGCCGCGTAGTGGGAAAAATCGAAGCGCAGGCGATCGGGGGTGACCAGTGAGCCCATCTGCGCCACGTGCCCGCCCAGGGTTCGGCGCAAGGCCTCGTGCAGCAGGTGCGTGGCCGTGTGATTGCGCGCCGCGCCCAGGCGCGCCGTCTCGTCCACTTGGGCGCGGACCGGCCCGGCCAGGGCCGCTGGCTCGCCGGCCAACAGGCGGCCGATGTGCGCGATGCCGCCGCGCGCCTTCACCGTGTCTTCGACGGCGAACGCGAAACCGTCGCCGGCGATCGTGCCGCGATCGCCGACCTGGCCGCCAGACTCGGCGTAGAAGGGCGTGCGATCGAGGAACACGCGCAGGCGCCCGTCGGCGCCGGTATCGGTCGCGACGATCCGGGCCTCTGTGACGATCGTGTCGTACCCCACGAACTGCGAGTGCGTTCCTGCCAGCGCATCGCCCACGCCCTCGGTGGCCCGGAACTGTCCCCGGGTCGCCGCCCGGGCGCGCTCGCGCTGCCGGTCCAGCTCGCGCTCGAACGCTCCCAGGTCGACGAGCGGCAGGCCCCGTTCGCGGGCGAGCAGTTGGGTCAGGTCGAGCGGGAACCCGTAGGTGTCGTAGAGCTGGAAGGCGTCGGCGCCGCTGATCTCGCCCTTGGCACCCATGCGTTCGAAGATCTCCAGGCCGCGATCCAGCGTGCGCCCGAAGCTCTCCTCTTCGGCGCGCAGCACCAGGGCGATGTGGTCGCGCTGCTCGACCAGCTCCGGGAAGACGTCGCCGAGGCTCGCCGCCACGGTGGGCACGAGCCGGTGCACGAATGGCTCGGTCTGGCCGAGCTGCCGCGCGTAGCGAGCCGCCCGCCGCAGGATGCGCCGCAGTACATACCCCCGGCCGTCGTTGGCGGGAAGCGCTCCGTCCGCGATCGACGCGCTCAGCGCCCGCACGTGATCGGCGACCACGCGCACCGGCACGACGTTCTCGCCGGCGTAGGGGCGCCCCGCAAGCTCGCAGATCCGCTCGATCAGGGGCCGGAACACGTCGGTCTCGTAGTTCGTGGGCGTTCCCTGCAGGATGCTGCAGATCCGCTCGAAACCCATGCCCGTGTCGACATGCCTGGCGGGCAGCGGCTGGAGCCGCCCCTGCTCGTCCCGGTTGTACTGGATGAACACGAGGTTCCAGAACTCCTCGTACTCCTCTCCGCCCTGACGCAGGCCGGCCGCGCTCTGGGCTGCCAGATCGCCATGGTAGTAGTGGATCTCCGAGCACGGGCCACAAGGCCCCGTCTCGCCCATCTCCCAGAAGTTGTCCTTGGCCGGCAGCCGCACGATCCGCTCGGGCGGCATCCCGGCGCACTCGTGCCAGATTCGCGCTGCCTCTTCGTCCGCCTCGATGCCGTCCGCCTCGCTGCCCTCGAACACGGTCACCCAGAGGCGCTCGCGCGGCAGGCCCCACGTCTCCGCGATCAGCTCCCAGGCCCACGCGATGGCTTCGCGCTTGAAATAGTCGCCGAACGACCAGTTCCCCAGCATCTCGAAGAAGGTGTGATGGCGTGGGCTGATTCCCACCTCCTCCAGGTCGTTGTGCTTTCCGGACACCCGGATGCACTTCTGCGTGTCGACTGCCCGGCGATAGGGCCGCTGCCCGAGGCCGAGGAACACCTCCTTGAACTGGTTCATTCCCGCGTTGGTGAAGTACAGCGTGGGATCGTCGCGGGGCACGACGGGAGCGCTGGGCACGCGCTGGTGGCCACGGTCCTCGAAGAACCTGAGGTACGACTCACGGATTTCGTTCGCTCTCATCGCGCTGCCATTCTCCCCAGACCTGCTCGACCGCCTTCCACGAGGCCTCCTGATCGTACCCGCGCCGCGCCAGAAACGCGAGCATCCGCCGGCGCGCCGCGTCCCTGTCCAGCGATGCGTAGCGCCAGCGTTGCCGGCGGAGCAAGGCAGCGATGCGCGTCTCCGCGTCGAGTTCGGCGGCCGACTGGTCCACCACTCGCTGGACGATCTCCGCAGCGATGCCTCTGCGGCGCAGCTCGCGGGCCGCCCGCGCCGCCCCCACTGGGCGCGTCCGCATGGCCCACTGGAGCCACGAACGCGCGGTGGCCTCGTCATCCAGCAGCTTCAGCCGTACCAGCTCGCCCACCGCGTCGTCGACCAGTGCCGGAGCGTACCCGCGGCGCAGCAGACGCTGGCGCACCTCGGCCACGGTGCGCGAGCGCGCTGCCAGGTACCGCACGGCCTCGTCGCGCGCTCTGGCCGACTGCTCCGCCTCGTCATTCCTCCTGGGGACGTTGCCGGCGTGCATGCCCGGGCTCTCCTAGGCGCCCTCCGCCTGGGCTGCACCCGGCGCTCCGGCAGCCGGCGTCTCCGGCCGCTGCGACTCCCTGGCCGGCAGCCGCAACTCGGCGCGCAGGCGCGCCTCCACCTCGGCGGCCACATCCCGGTGCGCAAACAGGAACTCCTTGGCGTTCTCGCGCCCCTGCCCGAGCCGCTCTCCCTTGTAGGAGAACCAGGCGCCGCTCTTCTCGATGATCCCGCGCTCGACCGCCATGTCCACCAAGTCGCCCTCCCACGAGATGCCGATGTGAGGCCCCTCGAAGAGCAGGTCGAACTCCGCCTCGCGGAACGGGGGCGCGAGCTTGTTCTTCACCACCTTGACGCGGGTCCTGCTGCCGATGTCGGTCTCGCCGTCCTTGATCCGCGCGACCCGGCGGATGTCCAGCCGCACCGACGCATAGAACGGCAGCGCGCGGCCACCGGTGGTGGTCTCCGGATTGCCGAACATGACGCCGATCTTCATGCGCAGCTGGTTGAGGAAGATCAGGCTGGCCTGGGAGCGGCTGATGGAGCCGGTGAGCTTGCGCAGCGCCTGGGACATGAGGCGCGCGTGCAAGCCCACGTGCGAGTCGCCCATCTCTCCCTCCAGCTCGGCCTGGGGAACCAGCGCCGCGACGGAGTCCACCACCAGAACGTCGAACGCGCCGCTGCGCACCAGAGTATCGACGATCTCCAAGGCCTGCTCGCCGCTGTCCGGCTGGGAGACGATGAGGTTGTCCACGTCGACGCCGATGCGCCGAGCGAACGCCACGTCGAGCGCATGCTCGGCGTCGATGAAGGCGGCCGTGCCGCCAGCGCGCTGGCTCTCGCGCACGACATGCAGCGACAGCATGGTCTTGCCCGCGCCCTCCGGGCCGTAGATCTCGGTGATGCGCCCGCGCGGAACCCCGCCGACGCCCAGGGCCCAGTCCAGCGCCAGCGAACCGGTCGAGACGACCCGGGCCTCGACCACGCTGCGCTGCTCGCCGAGACGCATGATCGAGCCCTTGCCGTACTGCTTCTCGATCTGCGCCATGGCCAGCTCCAGCGCCTTCCGCTTCTCCTTGCCGCCTGCCGCGCTCTCGTTGTCCGCTCGCGTCATCGCCGCCGTAACTCCCTGGGCACTCGCTTCACGACGCTGCCCATGCGTTCAGGACCCACCTGCCGGCGCGCAGCAGCAGGTTGGCATAGGCGCCGGCCACCAGATCGTCCGTCATGATGCCCCAGCCACCCGGCAGACGCTCGCTCTGCCGGGCCGGCGGCGGCTTGACCACGTCGAGCAGGCGGAACAGCAGCAACCCCGCCGTCGCCGTGGCGGCCGATGCCGGCAGGCCTGCCACCGAGACCAGATACCCCAGCGCCTCGTCGATCACCACCGCCTTGGGGTCGTGGCCCCACTGCCGCTCCATGGCCCCCGCCGCATCCACCCCCACCGCGTAGATC
>CAZPXM010000117.1:0-12196 GCA_964591015.1 uncultured Gemmatimonadaceae bacterium | reverse complement strand
GCGCACGCGAGAGCGGCGGGTCCACTGCCGGCCCCCCGGCGCTGTCGCTGCGCGCCCCTCTGTTGTCGCCCGGCAGCGCCGCCGCGTGTTCGTGCCGCGCCGGCGCCCGCCCCGTCCCGGCCCTCGCTCCTGGCCCGGGCGCCGCCGGCGCCACGCCGCCTGCGGCGACCTACTTGAGGAACAGCTCGATCACCGGCACGGTGACGTTGGGCTTCTGCACCGGCAGCCGCAGCGTGGTCACGCCGGCGCCCACATCGCCGAACCGGGCCTGCCACTCGGGCCGGTCCTGGAGGCGAATCTCGGACGCGTCGTGCAGCAGCTGCGC
Source organism: uncultured Gemmatimonadaceae bacterium (assembly GCA_964591015.1). Classification (GTDB taxonomy): domain Bacteria; phylum Latescibacterota; class UBA2968; order UBA8231; family UBA8231; genus SLHA01. The sequence continues at coordinate 11,871 of CAZPXM010000117.1, read as the reverse complement.
GTATTCGATCTTGCCGGCCAGCCCCTCCAAGTGGAGCTCGACGAACGGCCAGGCGAACACGTGGACGTACAGCCGGTTGGTCGCCGGGTTGTAGGTGAGGCGGCAGTCCTCCGGCGCGCGCCACCCCGCCGGCGCCTGCGTGCAGCCGTAGATGGCGCGACTGTGGCGCTGCATCCACGCGCCGATGCCGTGGAGACGATCCAGCGCCCGCTCGTCGAACTCGCCGCGTCCGGTCGGCCCCACGTTGAGCAGCAGGTTGCCGCCCTTGCTGACCGTGTCGATCAGCATGCGCACGAGCTGGTCGACGCTCTTCCAGGAGGCCTCGTCGCGGTGGTACCCCCACGAGCCGGAGAACGTCTGGCAGGCCTCCCAGACCACCGGGTGGCCGTCATGGGTGACCCACTGCCGCGGCTGGAACTGCTCCGGTGTCTTGACGTCCCAGCCTGTGGGCAGGTCCAGGCGGTCGTTGAGGATGATGCGCGGCTGCAGACTGCGGATCATCGCCACCAGCTTCTCGCTCTGCCAGTCGTCGCGGCCCTTGCCCGTGCCGTCCGGCCGCGGATAGCTGAAGTCCAGCCAGAGGATGTCCACCTGGCCGAACTCGGTCAGCAGCTCCCGCACCTGGCCGTGCAGGTACTCGGCATACCGCGCCTGGCTCCGGCCCTTGTTGCGCTCGTCGCGATCGGGCGCGTTCCGGTAGGGCCCGATGTGCGGATCGAGGACGTAGTCCGGGTGGTGCCAGTCGATCAGCGAGTGGTAGAACCCCACGCGCAGGCCCGCCTGCCGGAAGGCCGCGACCATCGGCCGCAGCAGATCCCGCCCGGCGGGGGTGTTGGGCGCCTTGTAGTCGGTCAGGCGCGTGTCCCACAGGCAGAAGCCTTCGTGGTGCTTGGTGGTCACGACGAAGTACTTCATGCCGGCCTGCCGCGCTGCCGCGGCCCACTGCGCAGGGTCGTACAGATCCGGGTCGAAGTGGCGGAAGTAGGTGTCGTACACGCTGTCCGGCAGCTGCTCGTTGTGCTTCACCCACTCGTGACGCGCCGGCAGCGCGTACAGCCCCCAGTGGATGAACAGGCCGAAGCGATCGTGCACGAACCAGCTCGTGTCGCCCGGGGTGGGCAGGGTCTTCACGGTCGGGTAGCTCATCGGTTCCTTTCTCCGCGAATGGCGGTGAGCGCCGCCGTCAGGCGGCCGGGCCGCTGGCCGCGCGCGCCGCCAGCGCCGTTGCGAAGGCCGCGAAGAGCGCGCGGGCCGCAGCGCCGGCCGTGCCGGGCAGCTGCACCAGGGTCTCCGGATGCCACTGCACGCCGATCGCCCACCGATCCGGCGCGCTCGCTTCCACGCCTTCGATCAGACAGTCTCCCTCCCGGCACGTGCTCCTGTCCCAGGCCACCGCCGCCAGCGGCGGCGCCACGCGGCGGACCGCCTGATGGTGACGGCTGTTGACCGGCAGCGCGCCGGCGCAGCCCAGATGGCCGGCCAGGCGCGAGGCCGCCGCCACCGTGACCTGGTGGCACAGCACCGCATCCTCCGCGCTGCCGCCCCGGTGGCGTTCCGGCGGACAGCCGAACCAGCTCGGCACGTCCTGATGGAGACTGCCGCCCAGCGCCACGTTGAGCACCTGGATGCCGCGACAGATGCCCAGGATCGGCACGCGCGCTTCCCAGGCGGCCTGGACCAGCGGATGCTCGAGCTCGTCGCGGTCCCCGTCGATCTCGGCGGCCGGATGGACCGGCTCGGACGGATCCCAGCGCCCCGGGTGGATGTCGTTGCCGCCGGTGAGCAGCAGGCCGCAGGCGCCGTCCAGTCGGGGCGCCCTGTCGCCGGGAGTCAGCAGGCGCACGGCGCCGCTCCAGCCGCCAGCGCGCACCGCCGGCAGGTAGTAGCGCTCCACCGCGTCCGCGGCGCGGCAGGTGACCAGCAGCCAGGACATGGACGACTCCCTCGGCGCCGGCCGCTGCCTGCTCGGCGCCGGCGCGATCGCGGGCGGGGCCGGCCCTACACCGGGCGCAATCCCTGCTCGGCCAGCGTGGCGATGAGCACGTCGGGGCGGTCCGAGCAGATCAGATCGACGTCGTACGCCAGCGCCGCCAGCTGCTCTTCCCGGGTGTTGGGCGGCCAGGCGATGACCTGGATGCCGGCGGCGTGGCAGTCCGCCACGAACCGCTGCGTCAGCCTGGTGAAGTGACAGCTGGCGCGCTGCGCCCCCACGCCGACGGCCCGCGCCACCGCGTCCGGCGGCGGGTCGCCGAAGATGTGCTCCAGCCGGAGCCCTGGCCGCAGCGCCCGGACGCGCTCGAGCACCGCCGTGTCGAACGAGGTGGCATACACGGCGTCCTCCAGCTGCCATGCGGCCAGCACGTCCAGCGTCCGCTCCACGGCCGAGGGGTCCTTCAGCTCGACGTGCAGCGGCACCCGGCCGCCCACCAGCTCCAGGGCCTGCTCCAGCGTGGGCACGCGCTCGCCCTGGCCCGCATCCAGCGCCCGCACCTGCGCCAGCGTCAGGTCGTTCACCCGGCCGGTGCCGTTGGTCGTGCGCTCCACCGTGTCGTCGTGGATGAGCACGAGGTAGTCGTCGCGGGTCCGGTGTACATCGGTCTCGATGCAGTCCACCCCGAGCTCCAGCGCCCTGCGGAACGACCGCAGGGTGTTCTCGGGCTCCAGGCCCCCGGCCCCGCGGTGGCCGATCACCGCCACGCGTCTGCGACCCATCGCCCCTCGCTCCCTGGCGGCACGGCGACCGCGAACCCGGCGCCGGCGCCTCCTGGCGCGGCCGCCGGTGCGCAGGGGCGCGCCGCCGCAGGCATCACAGCAGGACAGGCATCACAGCAGGTCTGCTGATGCGCCCGTGCGCCGCTGCTCGAACGCCTCGTCGCCGGGACCCAGCAGCATGTACATGCTGGGCACGACCACCAAAGTCAACACCGTCGCCAGCGACAGGCCATAGATGATCACCACCGCCATCGGTGCCCACCACTGCGCCGAGGAGCCGCCAGCCGCGAACCGAAGGCTGTAGAAATCGAAGGACCAGCCCACGCCCAGGGGGATGATGCCCACCACGGTGGTCAGCGCCGTGAGGATCACCGGCCGGAAGCGGGTCCGCCCGGCCTCGACCACGGCCTCGAACTTGGGCAGCCCGCGCTCGCGCAGCTTGCCGGTGTAGTCCAGCAGGACGATGGCGTTGTTGACGACGACGCCGGCCAGGCTGATGATGCCGATGCCGGTCATGATGACCCCGAACGGCATGCCGTTGATCAGCAGCCCCCACAGGCCGCCGATCGTCGACAGGACGACACTGGCCATGATGATCAGCATGACCTTGAGCGAGTCGAACTGGGCCACGATGATCAGGGCGATGGCGAACAGGGCCACGGCCAGCGCCTGGAGCAGGAAGCGCGCCGCCTTGTTCTGCTCCTCGTCCTGACCGCGGTAGCGCAGCCCGTACCCCGGCGGCAGCGGGTGATTCCGCAGCCGTGCGCGCACCTCGGCCAGCACCTCGCTGGCCAGCCGGCCGTGGTTCTTGCCCGTGATCGTCACCACCCGCTTGAGGTCGGCGCGCCGGATCGTGCCGAACCCGGCGGCCGTGCCGTACTCGGCCACCGCAGACAGCGGGATCTGTCTGCCCTCGTGGGCGATGAAGATGCGATCCAGATCGGCCAGCGACTGCCGGAAACGCGGCGCGAAACGGACCGTGATGTCGTACTCCTCCTCCCCGACGCGGAAGTCGCCGGCGTCGAGGCCGCTGACTGCGGTGCGGACGGCCTGAGCCACATCTCGCGTGTTCAGACCCAGAACGGCCGCCTTCTCGCGATCCACCCGGACGGCCAGCTCCGGCTTGCTGCTCTCGAAATCGTCGCGCAGGTCGATCAGGCCGGGAACGTCCTGCACCAGGCCGCGCACTTCCTGGGCGAGGCGGCCCAGCGTCAGGTAATCGTCCCCGCTCAACTGGATCTCCACCGGCTCGCCCACGGGCGGTCCGTTCTCCTCCTTGTGCAGCTCCACCGCCGCGCCGGTGATGAACTTGACCCGGTCCGCCCACTGCTCGTAGGTGCGCAGACTGGGCTGTTGCCGTTCGGCGAAGTCCTTCAGGTCCAGGTAGATGCGCGCCTCGTTCGCGCTGGCCATACCGACGCCCAGGCCGCTGGCGGAAGCCGAGACGCCCACGTTGGCGACGATCCCGGTGACGTCGGGCATCGCGGCGACCGCCTGCTCCAGCTGGGCAGCCATCGCGTCGGTGGCTTCCAGGCGCTGGGCGGTGGGCCCTTCGATCGTGATCCACATGGAATCCGGGTCGGTCTGCGGCATGAACTCGACGCCATGCCCGAAGAGACCGTAGGCGGCCAGGCTGAGAACCAGCGCCGCCGCCGCCAGCCCCAGCGTCGTGGCGGGGCGGCCGGCCGCCAGCCGCAGCACGCGCTCGTACGCCGCCAGGACCACCCGGTAGTACCAGCCGGAGCCGCCGGTGAAGCGCTCCTGATCGCCGGGCCGCACGCGCATGAAGCGGGCGCACAGCACCGGGTTGATCACCAGCGCCACGAACAGGGAGGCTCCCAGCACGGTGATCAGCGTGATCGGCAGGTACTTCATGAACTCGCCCATGATGCCGGGCCAGAACAGCATGGGCACGAACGCGGCCACGGTCGTCAGCGTCGAGGCGACCACCGGCGCGGCCACCTCGTCGGTCGCCGACACCGCTGCCTCGATCGGGCCCTTCCCGAGGCTGCGGTGCCGGTAGATGTTCTCGACGATCACCACGGCGTTGTCGACCAGCATGCCCAGGGCCATGATCAGGCTGAACAGCACGATGAAGTTCAGCGTCACCCCGGCCAGCTGCAGCACGGCGAAGGTGATCAGCATGCTGAGCGGAATGGCGCTGGCGACGAACAGCGAGTTGCGCAAGCCGAGAAAGGCAAAGATGCACAGCGCCACCAGCACGAAGCCGCTGTAGATGTTGTTCTCCAGGTCGAGGATCATGATGCGGATCCACTTGGAGACATCCCCCTGGATCGTCACCTCGGTGCCGCGCGGCAGCGCCGGCTGGCGGGCGGCGATGATCCGCTTCACCTCGTCGGCGATGCGGATGATGTTCTCGCCGGCGCGCTTGGTGACGCCGATGGTGATGCACGGCCGGCCGTTGTAGCGCGAGATGGTCTGGCGCTCCTCGAACCCGAACTCGACGTCGGCCACGTCGCGCACATACACCGGGCCCTCGGGTCCGGCGGTGACGACCAGAGCGCCGAACCCGTACGGATCGCGCAGCTCGCCCGGCACGCGCACGGTGTAGGTGGACGACCCGATGTCGATGGTGCCGCCGGGAATGCTCACATGCTCCGCCTGCACCGCGCTGGCCACGTCGAACGGGCTCAGGTTGTACTTGGCCAACCGAGCCGGGTCGACCTGGATCTGGACCTCGCGCTCCAGCGCGCCGTCCACGCGCGCCTCCAGCACCCCGGCGATGGTCTCGAACTCGTCGGCGAAGGCATCCGCGACGGGCTTCAGGCGCACCAGATCGTAGTCGGCGGTGAGGATGACGTTGAGGATCGGCATGTTCTCGAAGTCGATCTCCGTCACCACCGGTTCCTCGACTTCGGCGGGCAGGTCGGGGCGGGCGGCATCGATCTTGTCCTTGACCCGCTGCAACGCGTAGTCCAGGTCGACCTCCGGCTCGAACTCGATCGCGATGCTGGAGACGCTCTCGGCCGACGACGAGGTGATCTCCTTCACGTCCTTGAGGCTCTTCAACTCCTGCTCGATCCGGCGGGTGACCAGGCCCTCGATGTCCTCCGGCGCCACCCCCGGATAGACCGTCGTGACGATCATGTACGGGATCTTCACGTCGGGGGCTGCCTCGCGCGGCAGGGTGACGTAGGAGACGCCGCCCGCCACCACGATGAACACGCCCAGCACCATCACCGCTCGCGACTTGCGGACCGCCAGGCCGGTGAGGCTCATTGCGCCGCAACCTCCGCGTAGGCGGGCCGCTGGTACCGGCCGGCGACCCGCACCCGGTCCCCGTGCACCAGCTCGTGCTGCCCCCTGGTGATCACGCGGTCGCCAGGCTGCAGGCCGGCGCTGGCGACAACGGCGTCCTCGCCGCTCGCGCCGATCGTGATGGCCCGCTCCGCTGCCAGCGAATCCGCCTCGACCACGAACACGCGGCGGCCCACCTGCGTCTCGATGAGCGCATCGAGCGGTATGACCAGGGCGCCCTCCAGCGTGCGGCGCTGGATGCGCGCGTTGCCCATGATCCCGGCCCGGATGGCGCCGTCGCGGTTGTCGACGACGATCTCGCACAGGAAGGTGCGCACCCCCGGCGACGCCTCGGGCGCCAGATAGTCGATGATCCCCGTGAAGGTGCGGCCCGCGATGGCATCGAAGACCAGCGACACCCGGTGGCCCGTGTCGAAGTCCTCGATCAGGCGCTCGGGGATCCCCGCCTGAACGCGCACCCGCTCGGCATCGATCAGCCGGAAGGCCGGGGCCCCCGGCGACAACACCGCGCCCAGTTCGGCCCAGCGCTGGGTGATCGTGCCGCCAAAGGGCGCCTTCAGCGTGGCGTCCTCGTGCTGCTTCAGCGCGATGTCGTACTGCGACTGCGCCTGGGCCAGGGCCAGACGAGCCGCGTCCAGCGCCGACGGCGGAATGCTGGCCGCGGCGAAGAGCTGCTCGTTGCGAGCCGCCTCGGCGCGCTGGAACTCCAGGTTGGCCCGGGCCAGCTCCAGAGCGGCGCGCAGGACCTCGGTTTCCGTCTCCAGCAGCACCTGCCCGGACCTGACCCGACTGCCCTTGTCGGCCAGCAACCGCACGACGCGCCCGCCGCCCGTCAGGCTCAGGCTCGCCTCCCGGTAGGGGTTGACCACGACCGGCAGGGTGACGTACTCGGTGAACGCCTGCGGCTGGACCTCGTAGACCTCCACCGGCGTGACCTTCTCGGCCTGGACCGGCACCTGCGAGGCTCCCTCGCGGCAGCCGGCTGCGGCCGCCAGGCCCAGCAGCGCGGCGATTGCGGTGGCGGTGCGTCGATAGCGCCTCATTGCTCTCCATCCTCGCCGCCGGCGGCGGCTGCCAGTATGCCCAGATCCTTCCTCAGGGTGATCTCGGCCATCGTCCCCGCGAAGCGGGCGCTGGCCAGGTTGGTCCGTGCCACCTGCAGGGCCAGTTGCGCGTCGAGCACCTCCAGCTGCGTGGCCTTGCCGCTGGCGTACAGGCTCTCGGCGATCTCCACGGCCCGCTGGGCCTCGGCCACGGTGAGGCTGCCGGTGGCGATCTGCTCGAGGGCCTGCCGCAGATCCATGACGCCCTGCTCGATCTCGATCGCGGCGGCGGCGCGCCGCTGCTCCAGGGCCACTTCGGCCTGCCGCTGATCGATCTGCGCCTGGCGGTAGCGCGCCTGCGTGCGCCACCCGGTGAACAGCGGCATGCTGAGATTCAGGCCGGCCACCCAGTAGGTGGACCACTCGTCACGAGCGAAGCCCAGCCGCTCGAAGTTGCCGTTGTAGGCCAGGGTGCTCGCCGCGGCCAGCGTCGGCAGGAACTCGCCGCGCGCCACGCGGACGGCCTTCTGCTGCAGAGCCACCGTGAGCCGTGCCGCCGCCACATCGGGCCGGCCTGCCAGCGCCTGGTCGGCGGCGGCCCAGGCGAGCACGGCCGTATCCGGGGCAGCCAGCTCGCCGACGATGCCGAGCTGGGCGTCGGGCGGCAGCGCCATGGCCTCCTTGAGGCGCAGCAGCGCCAGGCGGTGTTCGCTGGCGGCCTCGACCAGGGCCGGCCGCAGATTGGCCACGTTGACGCGGGCCCGCAGCAGGTCGTAGTCGGTGGCCGCACCGGCGCGCACCCGCGCCTCGACGCGGCCCAGGTGGTTCTCCGCCTGGGCCAGCGAGGAGGCCGCGATGGCCTCCAGCTCGCGGGCCAGCAGCGCGCCGTGGAAGGCGCCGAGCACGCCGTGCACCACCGCCTGGCGTGCCTGTCGCTCGCGCTCCACCGCCAGTTGCCGGTAGAGGCGCGCCGCCGCGAGTGCCGTGCCGACGCGCCCGCCCATGTACAGGGGCTGCGTCAGGCGGGCCGCCAGGGAGGAGTTGTAGTCCGTGCCGATCTTGATCCGGTTCCGCCGCAGCTGCCCGCTCGAGTCCGGGAAGGACATGACGAACACGTTCGGCTTGAGGGTGCGTTCCAGCGACCAGGAGCCGTCCACCTGGGGCAGCGCCCCGGCCCGCGCCTCGACGATGCGCTGCTCGGCCCGGCGTACCTCCGCTGCTGCCTGCAGCAGGTCGCGGTTGCGCTCCAGGGCCACGGCCACCGCCTCCGGCGCCGTCAGGGCCGACCAGTCGGCAGCCGCCAGGGCGCCCGGAACCAGGAGCAAGGCCAGCAGGCCAGCCAGCGGCACGCGCGTATCCACGAACCCTACTCCTCCTTCCTGGCGGCGATGCCGTCGAACAGGATCTCGATGACGTTGGCGGCGGCTCGCTGCAGCTCTGCCGCGTTCTGGCGGCCCCAGCGGGTGAGCACCATGCTGTCGAGGGCGCCGTGGATCAGGCCGGCGGCCGCCTCCACGCTGATGCTGCCCACCTCCCCCTCGCTCTGGGCCTGGCGCAGCCGTCGGCCGAGGATGTGGAGGATCTGCCGGTGGGCGCGCAGCACGTAGGCGCGCGTCTCCTCGGACAGCGAGGTGAACTGCGCCAGCCGCAGGGGCATCGGCACGCCGACGGGCAAGGTGTGCGAGAAGGCGAACTCCGCGGCCTGCCGGAACAGCTCCCCCAACTCCTCGCGCACGGGCCGGCAGCCGCGCAGGGCCTGGCGAACCGTGCCGACGGTGGCCTCCACCAGCTCGCCGAGGATGCTGGTCAGCAGCTCCTCCTTGCTGGCGAAGTAGAGGTAGACGGCGCCCTTGGAGAACTCCGCCTCGCGCGCGATGTCGTCGATCGTCGCGGCCGCGAACCCCCTGCTGGCGAACACGCGCGCAGCGGCCTCCAGGATCTGGCGCCGGTGAGCGGCCTTCTCGCGCTCGCGCCGGGGCAGGCCGTCCTTGGCAGGATTGCCCTGGAGCGACATGGCGGACCCTCGCGGGACTCGGTAAGAAAGGGGACGCTGGCCGGGCCGAGGCGAACGAGAGCCCCTGCCAGCCTTCGAGACCGGACAGTCATTTTCTGACTCGGCGGTCAGAAAATAGCCGATCCGTCAAGTCAGACAAGTCCGCCGCAGGGTGCCGCGGGCGGCGCCGGCCGCGCGCTTGACGGCGGCGCCGCGACGCACCTGCGTACCCGCCGGCGCCGGACGATACCCCGCACACGGAGACCGCCCCGATGAGGATCACCGCGATCGAGCAGCTGCCCATCGCCATGCCGCTGGCCGCCCGCTACGACAATGCCGCCGGCCGCCTGCGCATGTACGACATCGACCAGCACCTGGTCATCAAGGTGCACACCGACGCCGGCCTGGTGGGCTACGGCGACTACGAGGACAACCCCAGTCCCGTGCCGCAGCGCCTGGTGGACGCGCTCATCGGCCGCGATCCGTTCGACTTCATCCACAACGACTTCCACCTGGCGCTGGGCATGGCGCTGTACGACCTCATGGGCAAGCACCTGGGGATTCCCGCCTACCGGCTGATGGGCCAGAAGGTGCGGGATGCGGTGCCGGTGGCCGCCTGGACGCGACCGTGCCCGCCGGAGGTCTTCCGCGAGGAGGTGCGGCGCGCCGCGGCGCAAGGCTACCGGGTCTTCAAGATGCACTCGGACCCGCGCTTCGACATCATCGCCCAGACCTGCGCTGCCGAGGAGGTGGCCCCACCCGGCTTCAAGCTCCACTGGGATCTCAACCACAACCGCACGCTGGCCACCATCCTCCCGATCGTCGCCGAACTCGAGCGCCATCCGATCGTCGGCTACCTGGAGGATCCGCTGGTGTGGAGCGACATCGACGGCTGGCGCACGCTGCGCCAGAAGACTCGCCTGCCGCTGGTCATGCACATGCCGCAACTGGGCGGCTTCCAGGAGGTGATGCAGGGCGTGGCCGACCTCTACATGATCGGCGGCGGCATCGGCCAGACGCTGATCTCGGGTTTCGCCTATGCGCGCGCCAACATGCCGGTGATCATCCAGCAGTCCGGCAACACCTTGATGAAGGCGCTGACGCTGCACCAGGCTGCCGTGCTGCCCACCGCCTCGGCGCACGTCGTCGTTCTGGACGACCAGTACGACGAGGACATCACCACCGAGAAGATCCCGGTGCTCGCCGGCTGTTCGCCGGTCCCGGAGAGGCCGGGGCTGGGCGTGGACGTGGACGAGGAGGCGCTGGCGCGCGCCGCGGCCCGCCCGCACATCGAGACGCCACCCTTCATCGGCGTGCTGCACCTGCCCGGAGGGTACCGCGCCTACAGCCGCGGCAATCCCAACGTGCAGCGGCTGACCGGCTGCGAGGAGGGCGCGATTCCGGGAATCGCCTACGAGTACTGGCTGGACGATGGCTCGGCGGCCTACCGGCGCGTCTGGGAGCGGCTGGGACGCGAGGGGGCCTTCGTGGAGCGCCAGCAGGACTGAGCCGCGACCCGGGCAGATCCGGGTTCCGCCGGGCGGCGGCCAGGCCGCCGGCCGGACGGGCGCGGTGGCCGTCAGCGCCTGCTGCCGAGTCGCGCGCGGATCCGCTGGTAGCGTTCGGCCTCCAGCGCGCCACCCGCGTAGCTGCCGCGCTCGATGCGGCGGCGCAGCAGCGCGATGCGCTCCTCCGTGGCCGGATGGGAGGCCAGCAGGCCCTCGAACACGCCGCGGTGGCCGTCGCCCTCCAGCGCCAGCAGCTTGCGGAAGAACGACTCGAGGCCGGCGGGCGAGTAGCCCGCCGCGGCGGCGTAGCGCAGGCCGTACTTGTCCGCCTCTTCCTCGTCCTCGCGGCTGAAGGCGGCCATGGTGCTGGCGTTGAGCAGCTGCGCGGTCAGCTTGGCCAGCTCGCCTGGCTGCTCGCCCAGCGCGATGCTGGCCAGCATTGCCAGGCCCATCTGCGCGCCGAGCTGGTTGGCGGAGTGACGCCCGACCACATGCCCCAGTTCGTGGGCCAGCACGCCGGCCACCTCGGCCTCGTTCTCGGCCAACTGCAGCAGCCCGGTGTATATGTACACGTGGCCGCCGGGCACCGCGAAGGCGTTGATCTGCTTGGGATCGTCCAGCACGCGCACGCGATAGGAGATCTCCGGACGGTCCTGGGCCGCGAACTGCGCCACCTTGCCGAATACCGACCCGATGTACTGCTGGACTTCCGCGTCCGCCAGGACCTTCTCCTGGGCCTCGACCTGGGCCGCCACTTCCTGGCCGAGCTGGATCTCGGTCTCGGTCGGCAGGAACATCAGACCCAGTTGCTGCCGCACCGCCGCGCATCCGGCGCCCATCGCGAGGGCCACGAGGCCCGCCACGAGCGCATCGCGTCGCCGCGTCGCCAGCCGCGCCATGGTGTCCACCCTCCTGGTTGCCGTGCATCGCTCCCGGACCGGTGGCCAAGATGGGACGCGCCGCGCGTGGGGGCAAGCGCCGCCCGGCTGCGGCCCCGGGGCGCGGCTGTGGACGCCCGGCCGTCCCTCCACTAGATTGCCAGCCGATTGCGCGGGCTGCGGCGGCGTCGCGCCAGTGCCGGCGGGCGCCGCGCCGGCCGCTCCCGGTGGTGCCGGCCGCACGCTCGTCACGTTCTGGAGAGCTCTGCCATGAAGATCGCCTTGCTGGGAGCCGGAGGCTGGTACTTCTCGCGCCCCATCGCTGACTTCGCTGCCTGCCAGGAGCTGCACGGCAGCGACCTCGCGCTGTACGACATCGACGCGGAGCGCGCCGCGCTGATGGCGCAGACGGCCCGACGCCTCAGCCGGCAGGGGGGCGCGGGTCTGCGCGTCACGGT
>CAZPXM010000116.1:0-12319 GCA_964591015.1 uncultured Gemmatimonadaceae bacterium | reverse complement strand
TCGGCGCGCGCGCCGATCATCTGCTGGATGCGCAGTCCGGTGGTGCCCTGCTGCCCGTCGATGTAGATTCGCGGCCTGGCCATGTGAGCTTCCCGAGGCGAGTGGCTGAACTGGCAGGGGGCGGCTGCTGCCGGCGGCGATGCGGGACGATTATCCTCTCCCCACGTCCGCCTGTCAATGCGGCTGCCCGGTGGCGTTGCCGGCCAGCCGCTGCCGGCCAGTGGCCCGAGACCGGGATCGCTCCATCCCGTCCGGCGGCGGCCCGCGCCGCCGCGCCGGTTCGCACGGGTCCCGCCCATGCCTCATCTGAACCACGGCTGGACGTTCGTCGACCGCGTGTCGGCCGCCGCGGCCGGCAGCACCGTGCACGAGTTCTACGTCCGGCACTATCCGCACTGGCCTGCAGCCGTGTGGTGCGCACGCCTGCGCCGCGGCCAGGTGACCGTGGACGGCGCGGTCGCCGGACCCGACCAGCGCCTGCGAGCCGGGCAGGTCCTGCGCTACAGCCGGTCTCCCTGGTGGGAACCGGACGTGCCGACCGACGTGGCGGTGCTGTACGGCGACGCGGATCTGCTCGCGGTGCGCAAGCCCGCGGGGCTGCCGTGCATGCCGGGAGGCGGTTTCCTGGAGAACACCCTTCTGCACCTGGTGCGCGCCAGGCACGGCGAAGAACTGGCCCCGGTGCACCGGCTGGGGCGGGCCACCTCGGGAATCGTGCTGTTCGCGCGGTCGGCGCTGGCGCGGCAGCGGCTGTCCGCGGCCTTTCGGGACGGCACGGTGCGCAAGGTCTACCGGGCGCTGGTGCAGGGAGCTGGCATCCAGACGCCGCTGGCCATCGAGGCCCCCATCGGGCAGGTGCCGTACGCGCCGCTGGGCCGGGTGCACGCCGCGGCGGCCTCCGGGCGGCCCGCGCGCACGCTCGTGCGGGTGCTAGAGCGGCGGGCAGCGGCTGACCAGGCGCTGGTGGAGGTCGAGATCGCCACCGGCCGTGCCCACCAGATTCGCATCCATCTGGCAGCCGCCGGCCATCCGCTGGCCGGCGATGGCCTGTATGCGCCCGGCGGCCTGCCAGTCGCGCCGGCACCGCGCCAACGCCCGGTGCTGCCGGGCGACTCAGGCTACCATCTGCATGCCGCGCGGGTGGAGTTCGCCCACCCGCGTCTGGGAAACCGGTTCGCCGTGCTGTGCGCGCCGCCGGCAGCGTTGCAGACGGCGGGGGAGCGGGCGGACGCCCTCGACGCAGCTCAGGCTCGCCACGCCTGATCCGCCGCCCCGTCCATGCGCCCGGAGACGGCCCTCAGCGAGCGCTGGCCGCCGTCGTCTGCCTGCCGGCGCCGACGAGGGTCCCCTCAGCTTTCCGCCTCGCCCCGGCCCAGCTCCAGTCGCCGGAGGCGGGTCAGCGCCTCCTCCTGGAGGCTGCGGTTGGTCGCGATGAGGTCGGCGACGATGCCGGTCAGCAGCATCTGGAACCCGGCCAGCAGGAGGATCGCCGCGAGGATGACCGACTGGACGTGCAGGTGGCCCTCGGCCGTGAACAGAAAGTAGTAGAGGAACCGCAGGCCGAGCAGCACGCCGCCGGCGAACGTGGCGGCGCCGCACACCGCGAAGACCTTCAGGGCGCGGTAGCGCGTGTAGGCCCGCAGGCTGATGATGCCGGAGCGCAGCACGAACTGGCCGATGTGGGCGAACAGCCGCGACTCGCGCGCCTTGGGGTTGGTGCGGATGGGGACGCTGGCGACCGCCAGCCGGAGCTGGCCCGCCTGCACGGCATGCTCGGCGGTGTGATCGAAGTCGGTGAAGGTGTGCAGCTGCAGGGCAGCCTCGCGGCTGAAGGCCCGGAAGCCGCTGGCCACGTCCGGGATCTCGACGGCGGCGAGGCGGCTGATGGTGCGACTGCCCACCCGCTGCAGCAGGCGCTTGCCAGGCGAGAAGTGCTCGATGCGACCGGTCTGGCGGTCGCCGATCACCAGGTCGGCGCGGCCGTCCAGGATCGGCCGCACCAGACGCGGAATGTCGGCGCCGCAGTACTGGTTGTCGCCGTCGGTGTTGACGATGATGTCCGCCCCCAGGCGCAGGCAGGCGTCGAATCCGGCGCGGAAGGCGTGCCCCAGGCCGCGATTGCGGGCGAAGCGGACGACGTGGTCGGCGCCGGCCGCCAGGGCTGCTGGCACGGTACCGTCCGTGGAGCCGTCGTCCACCACGAGCACCTCGACCGTGTCGATGCCGGGGATCTGGCGCGGTATGTCGCCGATCGTGGCGGCGATCGTCGCCTCCTCGTCGAGGCACGGGATCTGCACGATGAGCTTCATCGAGCCGGGCTGACCTGCGGTGGTGACGGCTGGCGGCGGCCCGGCCTTCCGGCCGAGGCGCGGCACCCCGAGCGCACTGGCGCGGCGGTCCGGAACGCGGACCCCGGAGCCGGCCGCCGGCGCGCGCCGTCAGACTAGCCGAGATCGGCGCGGATGTCAAGCGCCCGGCGCGCCGCCCGCCCGGTGGCAGCGCGCGGCGGCCCGGGGGGCGGACGCGGCGCGCTGCCTGGTCGGCCGGGGATCCGGCGCCTAGATTGCCCCGGCAGGGCGAGCACATCCCCACGCCGCCGGCCCGGCAGCAGCCGGCGACGCCGCGCCGCCGCGGCTGGCGGCGACCCCGCGGTGCCGCGCCGCCGCGGCTGGGAACCCAGGACGAAGGAGTCACCGTGCGGGGGCAATGGCGAGCCGAACTGGAGCGGGGTCCGGTGGCCCTGCTGGGGTTCGGGCAGGAGAACCGGGCGCTGGCGCGCTTCCTGGCCGGACAGGGAGTCCCTTTCTGGGTCTGCGACGCGCGCGCACCGGAGGATCGGGCCGAGCGGGACGCCGAGCTGCAGCCGTGGCTGCGCGGCTGGCGGTTGGGAGCCGAGTACCTGGAAGGTCTGGAGCGCTATGGCGTGGCGTTCCGGACGCCCGGGCTCCGGCCCGACCATCCGGCGCTGGCGCGCGCGCGCGCGGCAGGCGTGCGGCTCTGGAGTCAGACGCGGCTGTTCGCGGCGCTGTCGCCGGCGCCGCTGGTCGGCATCACCGGCACCAAGGGCAAGGGCACCACGGCCTCTCTGTTGGGCGCCATGCTGCAGGCGGACGGCCGCCGGCGGGTGTGGCTGGGCGGCAACATCGGCGCGCCGCCGATCGCCTGGCTGGGAGAGCTGCGCGCCGCCGATCTCGCGGTCCTGGAGCTGAGCAGCTTCCAGCTGGCCGACTGGGATGCCCGCCTGACGGGCGCGGTGCTGCTGCGCATCGCCGCCGACCACCTGGACTACCATGGCACGCGCGCGGCGTACGTGGCGGCCAAGGCGCGCCTGGTGGCCGCGCAGCAGCCGGAGGACTGGCTGGTGGTGGATGACGACTGCCCGACGGCCAGCGCCATCGCCAGCCAGACTCTGGCGACCGTGCTGCGGGTGAGCGTGGCCCGCGAGGTCCAGACCGGCGCGTGGGTGCAGGACGACTGGCTGTGGGTCCGCCGGCCCGGCGACCGCGCCGAGCGCGTGGGCGCGGCGGCCGACATCCCGCTGCGCGGCCGGCACAACTGGAGCAACGTGCTGGCGGCCGTGGCGGCGGCGCGCATGCTGGGAGTGGCGGCGCCGGCGATCCGGGCAGCGATCGCCGGCTTCCGCGGCCTGCCGCACCGGCTGGCGCACGTCGCCTCGCACGCGGGCGTGGCCTACTACGACGACTCCCTGGCCACGACCCCGGAGGCGGCGGCCGCCGCGGTGGCGGCGTTCGCCGAGCCGGTGGTGCTCATCGCGGGCGGGGCCAGCAAGCAGGCGGATTTCGCGCCCCTGGCCCGCGCGGTGTGCGCCGGCAAGGTGCGCGCCGTCGTGCTGATCGGCGCCGAGGCGCCCCGCCTGGCCGCGGCGCTGCGCGCCGCCGGCTGGGACGCTGCGCGGATCCTGGACGGGGGCCGCAGCATGGCAAGCGCCGTCGCGGCGGCCCGCAGCCAGGCGCAGCCCGGCGACGTGGTCCTGCTGGCGCCGGCCTGCGCCAGCTTCGACATGTTCCGCGACTACCGGGCCCGCGGTGAGGCGTTCGCCGCCGCGGTGGCCGCCCTGGCGTGAGGCCCAGGCTGCCGGCAGCTGGTGGCGCGCCGAGGGTCGCCCGAGACTGCTGGCGCCGGGCTCGGTCGGTGCGGCCTGCCGCTGTCGGACCGAGGCGCCGGCGCACGGAGGGGTGCAGCCGGTGGCGTCGGCCGGACACGGCGACGGCTTGACACCGCTCCTGGGGTTGCTTGGATAGCCCGCATGGTCCCGATCGCCCCGTCGCCACCCGCAGTGCGAGGAGTGTTGCGGCGCGCTCGTGCGCAGCCTAGGCGGGCAGCATTGCCCTGGCGCGCCGGCCCGGCGCAGATGAACCGATGGAACCTGTCCGTCTGATCGAGTACGCCAGCAAGGAGGTCGTGACGCGGCTGCAGCAGGCGCTGCCGGCGGGCGAAGAGGTGCTCATTCGCGCCAGCACCGACCTGGATGCCGCGCGGGCGTTCGGCGCCCGCTGGCTGGTGGCCACCCGCCAGCGCGTGGTCGTCATCGGCGCGGACGGCGACGATCGCGTCGAGGTGCCGCTGGGCGACCTGGTGAGCGCGCGGGCGGAGCCGCTGGTGGGCGGCGGCCAGTTGCTGCTGGAACGCCGCGCCGCGGCCACGGTGGTCGTGGCCTACTCCAACACCCTGGCGCCGAGGTTCGCCGAGATCGCCCGCGGCCTGGAGCAGTTGCGTCAGGGCGAGCCGCTGCGGATCAACCCGGAACTGGACCGGCTCCGCTGCGCGCGGTGCGGGCGGCTGCTCCCGGAGAAGAACGGCATCTGCCCTGCCTGCGTCCGCAAGCTGGCCACCCTGCGGCGGATCGCCGCCTATGTGCTGCCCTACAGGTGGCGGGCCGCGCTGCTGGCGCTGTGCTCGGCGGCGGTGACGGCCGCCGAGCTCCTGCCGCCGCTGATCACGCGCCGGATCGTCGACGATGTGCTGGTGCCCACGGCGGCGGCGCCGCCGCCGCTGCCCGCGCGTCTGGACCTGCTGGGCCTGCTCGTGCTGGCGCTCGTCGGCGTGCGGCTGGCGAGCTGGACCGCGGAGTGGGTGCACGGCTGGGTCATGGCCTGGCTGGGCGCGCGGGTGACGGCGGATATCCGCAGCCAGCTCTACCGGCGGCTGGAGATGCTGTCGCTGCAGTTCTACGACAAGCGCCAGGTGGGCGCCCTGATGTCGCGGGTGACGCGGGACGCCGGGCGCCTGCACGAGTTCCTCGTCAACGGGCTGCCTTTCCTGCTCATCAACGGACTGATGATCTTCGGCATCCTGGGCCTGCTGTTCTACCTGAGCTGGCAGCTGGGGCTCTACATCCTCGTCCCGGTGCCGCTGATGATCGCCTGGGGCACGGTGTTCTGGACGCGCCTGCGGCGCTACTTCCACCGCTGGGGCGAGGTCTGGGAGAAGCTGACGGAGCGCACCAACGAGGCGCTGAACGGCATCCGGGTGGTCAAGGCCTTCGCCCAGGAGCAGCGCGAGATCGCCGCCTTCCTGCTGCCGAACCGCCGCCTGCGCGAGGTGGCGGTGGGCACCCAGCTGAACCGCGGCGTCTTCTTCGCCACGATGACGTTTCTGACGGGGCTGGGCGTGCTCATCGTCTGGCTGTTCGGCGGCCGGCAGGTCCTGCTCGGGAACATCTCGCTGGGCACGCTGCTGGCCTTCTATTCCTTCATGTGGATGTTCTACGGGCCGCTCGAGTGGGTGGCGCAGGTGAATGCCTGGATGAGCCAGTCGTTCGCCGGGGCGGAGCGCATCTTCGAAGTGATCGACGCCATCCCGGAGGCGTACGAGGATCCACAGGCGGTGCGGCTGCCGCGCCTCCAGGGCAGCATCTGCTTCGCTGGCGTCTCCTTCGGCTACGACAAGAGCAAGCCGGTGCTGCAGGACATCGATCTCGAAATCCGGCCGGGCGAGATGCTCGGACTGGTCGGCAAGTCGGGCGTGGGCAAGACCACCCTGGTCAATCTGATCGCCCGCTTCTACGACGTGGACCAGGGCAGGATCGAGATCGACGGGGTGGACATCCGGCGGGTCCATCTGCGGGATCTGCGCCGCCAGATCGGCATCGTGTCGCAGGATCCCATCCTGTTCTCGGGGACGATCGCCGAGAACATCGCCTACGGCAACCCTGGCGCCAGCTTCGCGGCGATCGTGGCGGCGGCGCGCAAGGCGCGGGCCCACGACTTCATCATGGCCAAGCCTGATGCGTACGAAACGCAGGTGGGCGAGCGCGGCAGCGGGCTGTCCGGCGGCGAACGCCAGCGGATCGCCATCGCGCGCGCCGTGCTGCACGACCCGCGCATCCTCATTCTCGACGAGGCGACCTCCTCGGTGGACGTGGAGACGGAGAAGCAGATCCAGCAGGCGCTCGGCGAGCTGACGCACGGCCGCACCACCATCGCCATCGCGCACCGCCTGTCCACGCTCCGCTACGCGGACCGCGTGGTCGTGCTGGACGGCGGGCGCATCGTGGAGATGGGCACGCACGGCGAGCTGATGGCCAGGCGTGGCGTCTTCTCCGAGCTGGTGCGGCTCCAGCAGGAGGTCGCCGAGATCATCGCCATCCCCGGGTGAGCACGCCGTGAGCGCCGCTGCCGCCAGCTGTGCCGGTCGTCACTCGAGCCGAAAGCGGGCCAGGGCATGAGCCGCGCCATGCCGTTCGTGGAGGCGTTGCCGGCCGAGGTGAGCCAGCGCGTGGCCGAGCTGGTGCCCGCCGGGGAGGACATCCTCGTCCAGGTGGCCGCCGACATGGCCGGCCCGACGCGTTTCGGCACGACCTGGCTGGTGCTCACCGGGCAGCGCCTGCTGCTGGTGGGCGCGGACGGGGACGGCAGCGTGGTGCAGGCGCCCCTGGAGCGGATCAGCCAGGTGCGGGCCGAGGTGCTGGTCGGCGGCGGTCGTCTGGAGATCGAGCAGCGCGGCGCGGGGGCCGTGCAGCTCTACTATTCGGCCAGCCTGGTCCCCAAGTTCGGCGAGGTCGCCGAGGGCATCAACCAGCTCGTCCGCGGCGAGCCGCTGAGCCTGCCTGCCGAGCTGGAGCTGAGCCGGTGTCCGCGCTGCGGCCGCATGCTGCCGGAGAAAGGCGGCATCTGCCCGGCGTGCGCGCGCCGCGCCGACACCCTCAAGCGCCTGCTGAGCTACGTCTGGCCCTACCGGATGCGGGCGCTGCTGCTGCTGGCCGTGACGCTCGGCGCCGCGCTGGTGGGGCTGGTGCCGCCCTACCTGCTCAAGACGATCATCGACCGCGTCCTGAGCCCGCGCGCCGCGGCCCCGGCGGGCGGCGGCTTCGGGCTGCTCGCGTTGCTGGTCGGCGGCATGCTCGGCGTGAACGTGCTGACCTGGGCGGCCGAGGTGCTGCGGCGCTGGCTGAACACCTGGGTCGGTTTCCGCGCCGTCGAGGAGCTGCGGCTCAGGCTGTTCTCGTCGCTCCAGTTCCTGCCGCTGCGGTTCTACGACCGGCGCAAGGTGGGCGCGCTGATCTCGCGCATGACGAACGATTCGGACCTGGTGGAGATCTTCCTGCTGTTCGATCTCCCCTTCGTGTTCTCGAACTCCCTGATGATCTGCGGCATCGTCGGGCTGATGTTCTACATGAACGTGCAGCTGGCGCTGCTGGTGCTGGTCCCCGTGCCGCCGATCGTCATCGGCAGCACGCTGATCTGGGGGCGCCTGCAGGGCTACTGGCGCCGCTGGTCCGCCAGATGGTCGCGGCTGTCCTCGCATCTCAACGAATCGATCACCGGCATCCGCGTCATCAAGGCCTTCGCCCAGGAGGAGCGCGAGAGCGGCCGCTTCGAGCGGCGCAACCGGGCCGTGCGGGATGTCAGCGTCAGCGCCGAGCGGAGCTGGCTGGTGTTCTTCATGGTGACCAACTTCTTCATGAGCTTCGGCTCGTTCCTCGTGTGGTACTTCGGCGGCCGCCAGCTCGTGCACGGCCGGCTCGGACTGGGCGAGCTGATGGCGTTCAACTACTATCTCATGATGCTGTACCGGCCGCTGAAATGGTTCGGCGACTTCTACAGCTTCATGGTGCGGGCATTCGCCGGCGCGGAGCGGATCTTCGAGGTCATCGACGCGCGGCCCGAGCCGTTCGCGGACCCGGCGGCCCGGCCGGCGCCGCGGCTGGCAGGCCACGTTCGCTTCCGCAACCTCTCGTTCGGCTACGATCCGGGCAAGATGGTCCTGCGCGACATCGATCTGGAGGTGCAGCCGGGCGAGATGATCGGGCTGGTGGGCCGTTCCGGCGTGGGCAAGAGCACGCTGGTGAGCCTGGTCTGCCGGTTCTACGACGCCGGGCGCGGGACACTGGAGCTCGACGGCCAGGATATCCGCACGATCAGACTGGAGGATCTGCGGCGCCAGATCGGCCTGGTCGCGCAGCAATCCTTCCTGTTCAACGACACCATCGCCGCCAACATTCGCTACGGCCGGCCCGATGCCAGCTTCGACGACGTGCTGCGGGCCGCTCGCGCCGCCAATGCGCACGAGTTCATCGTCCAGAAGCCGGACGGGTACGACATGGTGGTGGGCGAGGGCGGCAGCAAGCTGTCGGCCGGCGAGAAGCAGCGCATCGCCATCGCGCGCGCGATCCTCCACGACCCGCGCATCCTCATCCTCGACGAGGCGACCTCTTCCCTGGACACCGCCACGGAGCGCAGGATCCAGGAGGCGATCCGGCGCCTGGTGCAGGGACGCACGACCTTCGCCATCGCGCATCGGCTGTCGACCCTGCGGAGCGCCAGCCGCCTGGTCGTGCTGGAGGGCGGGCGGATCGCCGAGGTCGGGACCCATGCCGAGTTGCTGGCGCGCCGGGGCATCTTCTATCACCTGGTGCGCACGCAGCGGATGACCACGGCGGCGTTGGCCGAGCCGCAGCCGGAAGCGATGCCGGCGTCCTGAGAGGCCCGCTTGAACCCTTCCAGGAGCAGAGAGCGACGCCATGTCAGCCAGTGCCGCACCAGCCCCCGCCGAGGCCCCCGGCGCCGCCGCGCCTGCGGGCGCCTCCCGGCTCGCGCCGATCACCGTGACGCATCCGGAGAAGGTCGATCTCGGCGCGATTCGCCTGTTTCGTGCGCCGCCGTGGGTGCTGCGGCTGACCATCGAGGGCGATCGGTCGTACACGCGCGTCAAGGTGGTCCGCGCCGCGCCGCTGTCCTACCCGCGGCGCTACATCTCGTTGCTGGACGCGCGCGACGAGGAGATCTGCATGATCGAGGACCTCGCTCAGGTCGGCCCGGAGCTGCGCGCGGTCCTGTGCGAAGAGCTCGACCGCCGTTACCTGACGGCGGCCATCGAGCGGGTGATCGCGGTGCGCAACGAGTTCGGCACCTCCTACTGGGAGGTGGAGACGAACCGGGGCAGGCGCGAGTTCGTGATCCAGAACGTGGCCGAGAACGCGCGCTGGCTGGGCGACCAGCGGCTGCTGCTGATCGACGTGGACGGCAACCGCTTCGAGGTGCCGGACACCGGGCGCCTGGATCGCCGCAGCCTGGCGTTCGTCGAGCAAGTGCTGTGAGGCCGCGCGCAGCCGCTCGGCGCCGGCGCGGCCCACGGGGGCGCCGGCCGCCGCGGGTCGCCGGTTGACCGGCGGCGCGGCCGCGCGGCGGCGCCCCGAGGGAGACAGGGACATGGGGGGTGAGTCGGCGGCATTGCCGGAGTGGATCGGGACGAACGTGCCGCTGGCGCCGCACACAACGCTGGGCCTGGGCGGGCCCGCCCGGTATTTCACCGCTGCGGCCGACGAGCCAGCCCTCGTCGAGCGCCTGCGCTGGGCGGCCGCCCGCGGTCTGCCGGTGCACGTGCTGGGAGGCGGCAGCAACACCGTGTTCGCCGACGCGGGCTTCGACGGCCTGGTGGTGCACGTGGGGCTGCGGGGCATCGCGCTGGCCCGGTCGGGCGAGCACGTGCTGGTCACGGCGGCGGCCGGCGAGTGCTGGTCCGCCCTGGTCGACTTCTGCGTGGACCAGGGACTGGGCGGCATCGAGTGCCTGGCCGGGATCCCGGGCCAGGTCGGCGCCACGCCGATCCAGAACGTCGGCGCGTACGGCCAGGAGATCGGCGATGTGCTGTGGTCGGTCGACGCCCTCGAGCGAGGCAGCCTGGCCAGGGTCCGGCTGGCGGGGGCCGAGTGCGAGCTGGGGTACCGCCAGAGCCGGTTCAAGCGCGCCGATCGGGAGCGGTTCGTCATCCTGACCGTGACGCTGCGGCTGCGCGCGGGTGCGCGGCCGGTGCTGCGCTACCCCGAGCTGGAGGCAGCGGTGCGTGCCGCCGTGGATCTGGAGGCGCTGGCGCCCGGCGCGCCGGCCCTGCGCGCCATCCGCGATCAGGTCGTGCGACTGCGGCGGCAGAAATCCATGGTGGTGGACCCCGAGGATCCGGAGTCCAGGAGCGCGGGCTCCTTCTTCGTCAACCCGGTGCTGGGGCCGGCGGCGCTGGCGGCGCTGCGGGCCCGCCTGCCCGAGCCGCAGGCGCTGCCCGCGCACCGCGCGGCCGGCGGCACCAAGGTGTCCGCGGCGTGGCTGATCGAACAGGCCGGCTTTCGCCGCGGTTATGCTCGCCGCGGCGTGGCGGTGTCCAGCCGGCACGCGCTGGCGCTGGTCAACCGCGGCGGCACGACGACGGCGCTGCTCGAACTCGCCTGGGAGATCCAGCAGGCGGTGCGCGCGCGGTTCGGCATCGCCCTCGAATTCGAGCCGACGATAGTGGGCCGGGGCTGCTCGGCGGGCGTGCTTGCGTCCGGGTCCCGCGCGGGGTAGAATCGGGCGCACACCGGCCCGCGGGCGCCCGTCCCGGCGGGCCGATGCCCGGCGACACGCGCCCGGGCAGCGCCCGGGCGGCTCCCGATCGGCGAGCGAGCATGAGGTACCCGGCCGTCATCTTCGACCTGGACGGCACGCTGCTGGACACGCTGGCCGACCTGGCCGACGCGATGAACGCGGTGCTGGCCGGCGCGGGGCGCGCGCCGCAGCCGCTGCAGGCTTACCGCTACTTCGTCGGCGACGGGATGGAGATGCTGGTGCGGCGGGCGACCGGCCTGTTGCAGGGCGAGGACGCCCTGGTCGAGCAGTTCGTGGCGGCGATGCGCGCGGAGTACGCGCGCCGCTGGGAGCGGCAGACGCGGCCCTACGCGGGCGTACCGGAGCTGCTGGACGCGCTCAGCGAGCGCGGCGTGGCCATGGCGGTGCTGTCCAACAAGCCCGAGCCGCTGACGCGCCTGGCGGTCGACAGGCTGCTCGGCCGCTGGGAGTTCCGGGCCGTGATCGGCGCACGGGCCGGGGCGCCGCGCAAGCCGGATCCCGACGGCGCCTGGCAGATCGCCGCCGGGTTCGGCCTGCCGCCCGCGCGGATCGCGTATCTGGGCGACACCGACACGGACATGCGGACCGCCACCGCCGCCGGCATGCTCCCCGTGGGGGCGGCCTGGGGCTTCCGGCCGGCGGCCGAGCTGCGCCGGGCCGGGGCGGCGCACGTCATCGCGACGCCGCTGGAACTGCTGCCGCTTTTGGACGGCTCGCCGCCGATGTCTTCCCCACAGACCATGGAGGAGTCGCCATGAAGGAGTTCTTCCCGGGGATCTCGCGCATCCCGTACGAGGGCCCGGATTCGCGCAATCCGCTCGCCTTCAAGCACTACGACGCGACCGAGGTGGTCGGCAAGCGCACGCTGGAGCAGCATCTGCGCTTCTCGGTGGCCTACTGGCACACGCTGAAGGGAACGGGTGCCGATCCGTTCGGCGGGCCGGTGTACCGGCGGCCGTGGGAGACGGCCGCCGACCCGATGCAGCGGGCCGAGGACACCATGCGCGCCGCCATGGAGTTCACCAGCAAGCTGGGCGCCCCGTTCTACTGCTTCCACGACCGCGACATCGCGCCCGAGGCCGAGACGCTGGCCGAGACGAACAGGCGGCTCGATCGCATCGTCAGGCTGGCCAAGTCCCTGCAGGCCGACACGGGCGTGAAGCTGCTGTGGGGGACGTCCAACTGCTTCTCGCATCCGCGCTTCACGCACGGGGCCGCCACCAACCCGGACGCGCACGTGTTCGCCTATGCGGCCGCGCAGATCAAGAAGGCGATGGAGTGCACGCTGGAGCTGGGCGGCGCCAACTATGTCTTCTGGGGCGGCCGCGAAGGGTACTCGAACCTGCTGAACACCGATCTGGCGCACGAGCAGGACCAGCTGGCGCGGCTGCTGCACATGGCGGCCGACTACCGGCGCGAGATCGGCTTCGAGGGGCAGCTCCTGATCGAGCCCAAGCCCAAGGAGCCCACCAAGCACC
>CAZPXM010000115.1:0-12398 GCA_964591015.1 uncultured Gemmatimonadaceae bacterium | reverse complement strand
GGCCGCACGTGCGGCCGATCCTCCAGGCCATCGCTGCCAAGGTGGACGACGGCACGCCCTGCTGCGAGTGGATCGGCACGGGCGGTGCCGGGCATTACGTGAAGATGGTCCACAACGGCATCGAGTACGGCGACATGCAGATGATCTGCGAGGCCTACGCGGTGCTGCGCGAACTGGCCGGCCTGACGCCGGGGCAGCTGGCCGCGGTGTTCGCGGAGTGGAATCGAGGCGAGCTGGACAGCTACCTGATCGAGATCACCGCGCGCATCCTCGCCGCCACGGATGCCGAGACCGGTCAGCCCATGGTGGACGTGATCCTCGATGCGGCCGGCCAGAAGGGCACCGGCAAGTGGACCGGCATCGACGCGCTGCAGCTCGGCGCGCCCACCACCGCCATCACCGAGGCGGTGTTCGCGCGCTGCCTGGCCGCGCTCAAGGAGGAGCGTCTGGCCGCCGCCGGTCTGCTGGCCGGACCCGCGGGTGTGGCGCCGCCGGCCCCGGCCGAGGGCGCCGCGTTCGTCGCCGACGTGCGGCAGGCGCTCTACGCGGCGAAGATCTGCTCGTACGCCCAGGGCTTCCAGCTGCTGCGCATGGCTGCCGCGGTCCATGGCTGGCAACTGGACTTCGGCTCGATCGCGCTGCTCTGGCGCGCCGGCTGCATCATCCGCGCCCGGCTGCTCGCGCGCATCAAGGAGGCCTTCGACGGCGATCCGGCGCTGCCGAACCTGCTGCTGGCCCCCTACTTCCGCGCCGCGCTGCAGCAGGCGCAGCCAGCCTGGCGCCGCGTGGTGAGCGCCGCGGTCCAGCACGGCGTCGCGGTGCCTGCCTTCGCCAGCGCCCTGGCCTTCTTCGACGGGTACCGCACGGCGCGCCTGCCCGCCAGCCTGCTGCAGGCGCAGCGCGACTACTTCGGGGCTCACCAGTACGAGAGGGTCGACCGGCCGCGCGGGCAGTTCTTCCACACGGACTGGACCGGACGAGGCGGAACCACGGCCTCCACGGCCTACAGCGCCTGACCGCCGGGCGCCTCTACGCGGGCGCGCTGCCGTTGGCCGCCGGCGCCCGCGGCGCCACCTGATCCAGGAAGCGCAGCATCGTGCCGACCGTGAGCAGCTCCGGCAGCACGAGCGGCGCCGCGGGCGCCCCGGGCGCATACAGCACGTACAGCGGCACGCCCGCCCGCCCGAACGCCGCCAGCAGCGCGGTGATCTCCGGGTCGCGCCTGGTCCAGTCCGCCCGCACCAGCGCCACGTCGAGCTCCTGCAGCCGGGCACCGACCCGCTCGTCCGCCAGCACGGTGCGCTCGTTGACCTTGCACGTCCAGCACCAGTCGGCGGTGAACACCAGCAGCACCGGCCGCTGCGCGGCGCGCAGCAGCTCCTCCACCCGCGCGCGCGCGAACGGTTCCCAGGGCAGCGGGTCGCCGCGGCGCGCCGGCGCCGCGGCCAGCGTGTACTCTGCCTGCAGCACGGGATGCAGCAGGAAGCGCGCGCCGCCGGCGATCAGCAGCACGGCCGCCAGCCAGGCCAGCCGGCGCCGGCGGCGCGCGCTGCGCAGATCCACCCACTGCCCGGGGATCCACAAGGCCACGGCCGCCACCAGCAGGAACCCGACCGTGCGCGTCACGCCTTCCGCACCGAGCTGCTTGCCCACCACCCACAACAGCCACACCACCGTGCCGAGCAGCACGAACCCCATCCCCTGGCGGAAGCGGCCCAGCCACGGGCCCGGCCGCGGCAGCCAGCGACGCCAGGCCGGCCGGAGGGCCAGCGCCAGGTACGGAAGAGCCATGCCCGCGCCGATCGCCAGGAAGATGCCGAGCACCGTGGCCGGCGGCTGCGTGAAGGCAAAGCCCAGGGCAGTGCCGAGAAACGGGGCGGTGCACGGGGTCGCCAGGACCGTGGCCAGCACGCCGTTGGCGAACGAACCGAGCGGACCCTCGCGGCGGGCCGCAGGCCCCGGGCCGGCAAGCCCGAGGTCGATCGCGAACAGCTCGAAGAGGCTCAGCGCCAGGGCGAAGATGACCGCCGCCATCGCCATCACGAAGCCGGGGTGCTGGAACTGGAAACCCCAGCCCACCTGCTCGCCAGCGGCCTGCAGGAGGATGACGGCGACCGCCAGGGCGGCGAAGGCGGCCAGCACGCCGGCGGCGAACAGCAGGCCGAGCAGGCGCGCCCGCCGCGGCCCGGCGCCGGCGTGCCCGACGAAGTCCAGCACCTTCAGGGAGATCACCGGCAACACGCAGGGCATGAGGTTCAGCAGCAGGCCGCCAGCGAAGGCGAACAGGACGTAGCGCCACGCCGGCCGCTGGCGCGCCGCCTCCCCCTGCAGGCCGAGGACGACGGGCGGCGCCGCGCCCTGGCCGGCGGCCGCGGCATCGCCCAGCGGCAGCGCCACGGTGCCGCCGCGCACGCCGGTGTCGCCCGGCATGCGGTAGAGGAGCACACCGTGCAGGGTGTCCCCGGCTGCTGCCCCCGCGCCTTCCACCTCGACGATGAGCGCGGGGGGGCGCTGCCGATCGACCGCCACGCGCACCGCGCACTGCGGGTCGTCCGGCACGAAGTCGGGCAGGCCGTCCGCGGCCGGCGCGGCCCCGGCCAGGGCGAGCCGCAGCCGCGGCGCTTCCCCCGCAGCGGCCGGCAGCGTCGCCACGGTCAGACCGGCCGCGGCCGGCAGGGGCACCGGCAGCCGCGTCTGGTGGCGGGCGAACAGCCCGACAGCCGCGGAGGGTGCCGCCCGCGTCCCCACCGGCAGCGCCAGCGCCAGCTCGGCCTCGCCGGGCAGGCACTGCTCGCGGCACGCCAGCCAGGAGACGCGCGCGCCGATCCGCAGCGAGTCGCCGGCAGCCGCAGCCGCCGGCGCCCGCGCGGGCGCGATGAGGAGCGCCTCGTCGCTGTAGCCGTACCCCACCGCGCCCGCGCTCTCCGCGTACCGCGCGGGCACCGGCCAGCCGAGAGCCCCGATCTCGACCGCCGCGCCAGCGGCCGGCTGCACCCACGAGACCTCGGTCGGCAGACCGGCGGCGCCGCTGTGCCGCCCGTAGATGTGCCACCCCGGATCGATGCGGAGCAGGACGCCCAGCCGGAAGGGCTGGCCGGTGCCCACCGCAGCCACGTCCGCCACCAGCTCGGCCCTGACAGGC
This sequence comes from uncultured Gemmatimonadaceae bacterium, assembly GCA_964591015.1. GTDB lineage: Bacteria > Latescibacterota > UBA2968 > UBA8231 > UBA8231 > SLHA01. Next base: position 9,256 of record CAZPXM010000115.1, on the reverse strand, counting down.
TGGACGGGCGGCGCGCCTGCTGCCGCGCCCGCGGCCGCCCCCAGCGCCACGGCCAGCGCCACGACGGTTCGCGCCCGCACGGCTGGTTCGCTCCTCTGCCGGCCTGCGGCGGTCAACAGGCGCCCGCTGCCCGGCCGATGCTGGCCACGTCGATCACGCGGCAGCCGAGTTCGCGCGCGAAGTCGCCGAGCTGGGCGCCGCGGGCCATCTGGCCGTCCGGACGCAGCACCTCGGACATCACGGCCGCCGGGAACAGCCCCGCCAGCCGCGCCAGCGCCACGGAGCCTTCGGTGTGCCCGCGCCGGCCGCGCAGTCCCTCAACGTGCGCCGCCAATGGCAGGACGTGTCCGGGGATCACGAAGTCGTCCGGGCCGGCGTCCGGATCCAGGGCGCGCCGGACGGTCTCGGCACGGTCGCCGGCCGACACGCCCGTGGAGACGCCGCGGCGCGCGTCGAAGGGCAGACCGAACCGAGGCGTGCGCGCCTCGGCGTTGCGGGGCTCGATCAGCGGAATGCCCAGCCGCTGCAGGTGTTCCACGGTGGTGGCCAGATGGAGCATGCCGCGCGCCCGGGCCAGCATGACGTTGACCTTGGCGGCGTCCACGTGCGCCGCGGCGACGATCAGGTCCCCCTCGTCCTCGCGATCGCGGTCATCGGCCAGCACCACGAACTCGCCGCGCGCGAACGCCGCCACTGCCTCCTCCAGCGTGCAGAACATGCCTCGCTGTCCCTTTCTCGCGTCCCGCGTCGCTGCCCCGCGCCCAGGGCCCGGCTCGCCTCCCCCGCCCCGGCTCTCACTCCTCCAGCTCGATTCGCGCCCCCAGCGCGCGCAGATCGGCGAAGAAGGCGGGATAGGACTTGCTCACGGTCTCGGCGCGGCGCAGCACCAACCCGTCCCGGCAGCGCAGGCCGACGATGGCCAGCATCTGCGCCACGCGGTGGTCCTCGTGCGTGTCCAGTTCGAGCCCGCCCGCATAGCCGGCCGGCCGGCCGCGGACGAGAATCTCGTCGCAGCCTGCGGCGCAGTCCACACCGATCCGGCCCAGCTCCTGCACCGGCACCGCGATCCGGTCGCACTCCTTCAGGCGGAGATTGGCGATGCCGTAGAAGCGGCTCGGTCCGGCTGCGTACGCGGCGACCGCCAGCATCGCCAGCACCATGTCGGTGGCCCGGTCGCCGTCGAACTCGATGCCGCGCAGCTCGGCGCCACCGCGCACGGAGACCTGCTGGCCGTCGTACCCCACCTCGACGCCCATGGCGGCCAGCACCTCGATCACGGCGCGCTCGCCCTGGCTGTCCGCACCCAGGCGGCGCACCGTCACCTCACCGCCGACGACCGCGGCCGCCGCCAGGATCGCCGCGCTGGACGGATAGTCGCCGTTCACCCAGTACTCGCCGGAGCGGTAGGACTGGCCCCCCGGCACGCGGAAACGCCGCAGGTCCGCCGCCGCCTCCACCTGGATGCCCGCGCTGCGCATCACCTCCAGGGTGGTGCGCACCAGCGGCGCGCTGACCAACCCCTGGCAGACCTCGATGTCGAGTCCCAGCGGCAGCAGCGGCGCCACGAACAGCAGCGCGCTGACGAACTGCGAGCTGCGGTGGCCGTTCACCCGCACCGAGCCGCCCTGCACGGGCCCCCCGCGCAGCGTCACGGGCAGACGGCCCCCGGCGGATTCCGTGGCGATGCCGAGCTGCTCGAGCGCCTCCAGCAGGTCCCCGTGCGGCCGCTGGCCGAGCGAGGCGGCGAAGCGCGTCTCGAAGCGCGCCGCGGGCACCAGGGCGCCCACCCCCATCAGCAGGCGCAGCACGGCCCCGGCATTGCCCGGGTCGATCACGCCCGGGCTGGCCGGCCGGCCGCCGAAGCCGCGGATGCGCAGCGCGTCCCGGCCCGGCAGCGGCTCGATGCGGGCGCCGTACGCCCGCAGCCCAGCGATCATCGCCGCCGCGTCGTCGCTGGCGGCCGGCCGATGCACGATGCTCTCGCCCTCGGCCAGGGCTGCCGCCAGCAGATAGCGCGTCGTGTAGTTCTTGGACGGCGGCGCATCCAGCACGCCGCTCAGTCTGTCGGTGCGGTACACGTGCGCGTTCATCGCTGGGCCTCTGCCGTTCCTGCTTGCCCGGACGCCTCGTGTCGCACGATCTCGAAGAGCGCGACCCCGAGCGCCACGCACACGTTCAGCGACTCGACGCCCGCGGCCAGCGGGATGCGCACCAGCTCGTCCACCGTGCGACGCACCAGCGGCCGCAGCCCCTCGGCCTCGTGGCCGGCCACCAGCACGCGGCGGGGCGGCCAGTCGACGTCGAACACGCAGGCGGTCCCGCGGCTGTCCAGCCCGTACAGCCAGAACCCCGCCTGCCTGAACCGCGCCAGGTCGCGCGCCAGATTGGCGCTGGTCGCCATGGGTACGCGGAAGACGGCGCCGGCCGCCGCGCGCGCGACCTGGCCGGTGACCAGCCGGCCGCCGCGCGCCGGCAGCAGCAGCCCGGCCACGCCGGCCGCCGCCGCCGTGCGCACGGCCATGCCGACGTTGCCCGGATGCTGGAGGCGATCCAGGGCCACCACCGTCGCCGCCGGCGCCGTTGCCGCGCGCGCCAGCAACTCCTCCACGCCGAGGTAGGCCACCGGGCTGAGCTGGGCCACCACGTCCTGGTGGGCGCGCGTGCCGCTCAACCGGCCGAGCCGGCCCACGGCGACGAAATCGAACCGCACCCGGCGCTCGCTGGCCAGCCGCTTGATCTGCTCGATCTCGGCGCCCTTGGCGTCGCGCGCCAGGTAGATCCGGTTGACCGGATGGCCGGCGGCCAGCGCCGCCGCGACCGCATGCCGCCCCCACAGCAGCGCCGCCGTCTCGCGCTCTGGACCGGCCGGCATCGCGTTCATCCGCGCCTCCTCGTGCCCCGCGCCTCTCCCCGTCGCGGCCACCGCCCCTCCGGTGCATGAATATAGCCCGCTTTGCACCGCTGTCGCCCGCCCCTATACTTTGCGCGCAGCGGCCGCCAGCGAGTCGCCTTCTGCGTCCGCACCGCGCTGCCGCAGCGGTTCCTCGAGGCTCGCACCATGGACCTGTTCGACGCGGGACAGCGCGAGCACTCCGACCGGGAGCAGCCGCTGGCCTCCCGGCTTCGCCCGCAGACCCTGGACGAATTCGTCGGGCAGGACCACATCCTCGGTCGCGGCAGGCTCCTGCGCCGCGCCATCCAGGCGGACCAGCTCTCGTCGGTGATCTTCTACGGTCCGTCCGGCACCGGCAAGACCACCCTGGCGGCGGTCATCGCCAACACCACCCGCTCGCACTTCATCACGATCAACGCGGTGCTGGCGGGCGTGGCCGAGATTCGCCAGGCCATCGCCGACGCGCAGGAGTACCGCAAGCTCTACCGCCGGCGCACCATCCTCTTCGTCGACGAGGTGCACCGCTTCAACAAGTCCCAGCAGGATGCGCTGCTGCCGTGGGTGGAGAACGGGCTGCTCATCCTCGTCGGCGCCACGACCGAGAATCCGTACTTCTCCGTGAACCGACCCCTGCTGTCGCGCAGCCGCGTGTTCCAGCTCAAGCGCCTGGAACCCGACGATCTGCGGCGGATCGCTCGCCGGGCGCTCACCGACCCGCGCGGCTACGGCGGCCGTCCCGTCGAGCTGCAGGACGATGCCCTGGAGCACCTGGTGGACGTCGCCAACGGCGACGCGCGCGCCCTGCTCAACGCCCTCGAGCTGGCGGCCGAGACCACCACGCCCGCGGCCGACGGTACGGTGCGGATCACCCTGGCGGTGGCCGAGGAGTCCATCCAGCGTCGCGCCGTGCTGTACGACAAGGAAGGCGACTACCACTTCGACACCATCAGCGCCTTCATCAAGTCGCTGCGAGGCTCGGACCCCGATGCCGCCATGTACTGGCTGGCGCGCATGGTGTACGCCGGCGAGGATCCCGACTTCATCCTCCGGCGGATGCTCATCTTCGCCAGCGAGGATGTCGGCCTGGCGGACCCGCAGGCCCTGCCGCTGGTGGCCGCCGCCGCCGCCGCCTTCGACCGGGTAGGCATGCCCGAGGGCCGCTTCGCCCTGGCGCACGCGGCGCTGTACCTGGCCACGGCCCCCAAGAGCAATTCCGCCTTCGCCTTCTTCGACGCGCTGGCGGCTGTCGAGCGCGAACACGACGACGAGGTGCCGGCGCACCTGAAGGACGCCAGCCGGGATCAGGAGGGCTTCGGCCACGGGGCGAACTACCTGTACCCCCACGCCTACCGCGACCACTGGGTGGCCCAGCAGTACCTCCCCGCGCGCATGCAGGGCCGGCTGTTCTACCAGCCCACCGAGCAGGGGCACGAACGCCGGATCGGCGCGGCGGTGCGCCGCCGGCGCGAGCTCCAGCTCGCCGCCATGCTCGACACGGCCGAGGCGCCCACCGAGGTGTTGACGCACTCGCCGCCCCAGCGCGAGCGGGATCGCTGGCTGCAGCGGGCGGCTGGCGATCAGGCCGCGGCGCTGGCGGTCCTGCGCGAGCGCGTGCTCGGCGCGCTGCGGCTGCAGCGGCACGACCGGGTGCTGGATCTGTGCGCCGGCACCGGGCTGCTGACCTGGGAGGCGCTCCGGCGGGTTCCCGAGGGCGGCGTGTGGGCCTGGGCGGCGGACCGGGCCACCGCCATCGCGCTGCAGGAGCTGGCTGCCCGCCTGCCGGAGGCCGAACGGCCGGCGGTGCTCAGCGGCTCGCTGACGGAGCTGGCGGCGCTGCTGGAGGCGCACACGCCCGGCCTGCGCCTGGACGCCATCATGGGGCGGAACGCGCTCGGCCCGGAGCCGGACAAGCCCGCCGTGCTGGCGCAGCTGCGGCAGGTGGCCGCCCCCGGCGCCCGGGTGAGCCTGGCGGAGACGGTCTGGAACGCGGCCCAGCGGCTGTACGCGCTGATCGATCTGGACCGGCTCAAGATCGAAGGTCTCGGCGACCGGCTGGTGCAGGCCGAGGAAGCGATCTACGCGGCCGACGAGCCGCGCCTGCGCTGGACGCCCGAGTCGCTGGCCGCACAGCTCCGCGCGGCAGGCTTCGCCGACGTGCGCGTCGAGGTGGACGTCCAGCGCGAGCCGCGGAAGATCCCGCGGCAGCTGCTGGCGCAGTGGTTCAGCCCGGGCGGCGAGAAGCGGCGCACCTACGCCACGCATCTGGCGGCGACGCTGGACGAGCGGGAGATGGCCGCGGTTCGCCGCGCCTTCGAGGAGCAGATCGGGCTGGAGACCGTGTCCTGGACCACCACGGTGGCGTATCTCGTCGCCAGCGCCTGAGCCGGTGCGGCAACGTTGATCCACCGCTGGCCCCGGCCTACATTTCCTGCCGCGTGCTCCGGGCGTCGGGCTGGCCGCAGCGCTGCTGCCCCGTCGCGGCCGCGCGGCATCCTCCTCGTGTGCGGACACGGACCATGGACCGATCCATTCGCGTTGCGCTGTGCCTGCTGGCGGGGGCGCTGGCGGCCGGGTGCACGACCACGGACCAGCAGGTGGAGCGCCAGATCGAGCGGCTCGCCGCCAACCGCATCGGGTCGCCGAGCTGGGAGAACGCCGTGGACCAGCTGGTGGCCATCGGCCGGCCGGCGGCGCGCCAGCTCGTCGCGCACCTCAGCCCCGACCAGTACAAGGGCATCTACTACCGGGAATACCGCGACGAGCAGGAGCAGATCCGCACCGGCGCTGCCCGGGCGCTGGGTCGCATCCGGCCGCGCGGCGCCGCGGCGGCGCTGGACGACCGCATCTCGTCGGCCTACACGCGCGACGAGCGCATCGCCTGCATCTGGGCCATCGGCCAGCTTGGCTTCACCCAGGAGGGCTATGACGCCTGCAAGGCCCAGCTGGCGGATCCCGACCCGCTCATCCGCCTGCACGCGGCCGTGGCCATCACCAAGATGGAGATGGCCGAGGGTGTTCCCGAGCTGGAGGCAGCCCTGGCGGGCGAGGCGGACGAGCTGGCCGACATCGTCCTGGCCGGGCTCGCGGAGAGCAGCTACGCCGGCGTGCCGCTGCTGGTGCGGCTGGCGGCGGCTGACACGCCGCGGCAGCCGCAGCTCCGCGCCGTCATCGAGCGCGTGACCGCCGACCTGCTTGCCGCCGTGGAGGCCGACGACCCGCTGGTGCGGCGCCGGGCCGCGCAGGCTCTGGGGCAGCTCGGCGACATACGCAACCGAGGGGCGCTGGTGGCGCGCCTCGGCGACGCCAACACCCTGGTGCGCTTCAACGCCGCCGCCGCCCTGGCGACGATGGGCGACGCCGACGGCATCCGCTTCCTGTTCGCCGCGCTGGAGAACGACGACCCGATCCTGCGCGCCAACGCGGTGCGCTACCTCACGGAGGTCCAGCGCCACTCCTCGTCGGTCCAGACGCAGCTCCTGCAGGCCCTGCGGCACGACAGCCCCCTGGCGCGCGCGGGCAGCGCCCAGGTGCTGGGCGACGCGGGCGTGACGGTGGCGCTGGCAGAGCTGATCGAGGCGACCCGCGATGCCTCGCCGGAGGTGCGCCGCAGCGCCGCCATCGCGCTGGGCAAGCTCGGCTCGACAGCGAGCGTGGGTCCTCTGCAGGCCCTGGCCGCCGACCCGGACAAGACGGTGTCCTACTATGCCCGGTGGGCCCTGGCGCGTCTCGGCCAGGGCTGATCCGCAGCGCCACCCTCACGAGCGGCAGGTGAGCATGACCAGACGCGAACGGTTCGGCCTCGTGGCGGGCTGTCTGCTGGGCTGGGCAGCAGCGGCGCACGGGGACGAGACTCCGGAGACGATCCTCATCCGGCAGACGCTGGCCAACGAGCTGTCGGGGCACCGGCGCGCGGACGTCGAGCTCGTGGCGTCGGCCTACGAGCAGACGTTCACCGGCCTGGATGCGCACGGCAACGCCGATCCACGCGCCTGGACGGTGGTGCACGAGGGCCTGGCACGCTACGAGGAGGCGCTGCGGCAGGACCTGGCCCAGCACCGGCACGAGACGGCGCGGGCCATCGGCTCGATCCACGTGCGGGGAGATCAGGCCCTGGTCACCAGCCGTGACTCCGGCCAGGTCGTCGACCGCGCCACCAGCCTCGCCCGGCCGCTGGACCGGCGCTGCCTGTGGGTGATGCGCAAGACCGAGGAGGCGTGGCGGGTGGCTCTGAGGGTCGACGCGCTCGGCGACACCGTCCTGCCTCCGCCGGCCAGCGCTGCCCCGGAGCCTGCGCTCGCGCAGTTGCTCGGCGACGAGCTGTCCGGGTGGAACCTGGGCAAGCCCGCGCAGATCGCCCGCCACTACGGCGAGCGCTTCGTGGGCTGCACCGCCGGCGCCAGCTTCCGGCCCGAGAACTGGATCGTCATCTTCAGCGGCGCGGAGGAGTTCCGCGCCTTCCTCGACCGGCGCCTGGACAACACCAGCTACCAGATCGAGCGCGTCATCCTGAGCACCAGCGTCAGTGCCCAGGGAAGCGATGCCGTGGTGGTCGCCCGCGAGCGCGTCACCACGACCCATGCTGCCGGCGACGTCGTCCACCGGCAGGATCGCCATGTGCTGTGGATCCTGAGCCGGCGCACCGGCGCCTGGAAGGCCGACTTCGTGTGCTTCGGAGTGGTCGTGGCCGAATGAGACCCACCGCGTCCGGCGGTGCCCTCGCTCGGCGATGACCGGCCCCACGCCGACCATGCGGAGAGACACCGCTCGCACCGCGCTGGCCCTGGCGGTCCTGGCGGCGATCGTCGGGCTCCTGCCGGCCCGCGACGGGGTGTCTGCCTGGAGCCTGTTCCCGCCCCTGGCGGCCATCGTCGCCGCGGTGGCCAGCGGCCGCCTGCTGCTGGGGCTGTCGCTGGCCGTCGCCAGCGGCGCGGTGATCGCGACGATCGGGACGGCGCCGCTGCCGCTGCTGCCCCTCGTCGCCCTGCGGCGGGCGGCGCTGGACTTCGTCTGGGCGCCGCTGCGCCAGTCCTTCCAGCTCTACATCCTGGGCTTCACCGCGACCCTCATCGGCATGGTGCGGGTGATCGCCCGCGCCGGCGGCACGCAGGGCATCGCCGAGCTGCTGGTCCGCCGCGCTGCCGGCCCGCGCTCCGCGCGCCTGGCCACCGCCGCGCTCGGTCTGGCGATCTTCTTCGACGACTACGCCAACACGCTGGTGGTGGGCACCACCATGCGGCCGATCTGCGACCGCTTCCGCGTCTCGCGGGAGAAGCTGGCCTATCTGGTCGACTCGACGGCGGCGCCGGTGGCCGGGCTGGCCGTCATCAGCACGTGGATCGGGTACGAGGTGGGACTGCTGGACGACGCCATGCGGCAGGTCGGCGCCGGAGTCTCCGGGTACGAGCTGTTCTTCCGCGCCCTGCCCGCCCGTTTCTACTGCCTGTTCACCCTGCTGTTCGTGGTCGCGGGCACCGCCTGGCAGCGGGATTTCGGCCCCATGCTGCGCGCGGAGCGGCGCGCGCTGGCCACCGGCCAGGTGCTGGCCGCCGGCGCCCGGCCGCTGGTCGGGGCCGCCGGACGCGAGACCGAGCCGCACCCGGACCTGGTCGGCCACTGGGCCGTGGCCGTCGCTCCGGTCCTGCTGGTCATCGCGGGGGTCCTCGGCGGCATGCACCTGGACGCCTGGGGCGATCCGGAGGTCACCGGCGCCCGCGCCCTGGGCGGGGTCTGGAGCCAGCGATACTGGACCGCCGCCTTCGCAGCGGCAGACGGCCCCAAGGTGATGTTCGCGGCAGCCATGGCGGGCTCCGCCCTGGCCATCGCGCTGGCGTGCACGCGGCGCACCGCCGCCGGAACCCGGCCGCTCCGGCTCGGGGCCGTGCTGCGCCTGTGGAGCCAGGGCGTCACCGGCTTCCACTATGCCCTGGCCATCCTCGTCCTCGCGTGGGCGATCAAGGAGACCTGCACGGCCGTGCGCACCTCGGACTACCTGGTGGCCCTCCTGGCCGGCAGCCTGCGGCCCTCCCTGCTGCCGCTCATCGTCTTCCTGCTGGCCGCCGCCGTCTCCTTCGCCATCGGCACCTCGTGGACCACCATGGCCATCCTGCTGCCGACCATGCTCCCGGTCGCCTGGCGCATGGGCGCGCTGCCGCTGGCCGTCCTGGTGGCGGCCGCGGTGCTGGACGGCGCCATCTTCGGCGACCACTGCTCGCCCATCAGCGACACGACGGTGCTGTCCAGCATTGCCTCTTCGTGCGACCATCTGGCGCACGTGCGCACCCAGCTCGTCTACGCGGTGACCACCATGGCGGTGGCGGCCCTGTGCGGCTATCTGGGCGTCGCGCTGCTGTACCCGCGCTGGGC
>CAZPXM010000114.1:0-12435 GCA_964591015.1 uncultured Gemmatimonadaceae bacterium | reverse complement strand
GCGCTGTGGCCAGCCAGCGCGGCCAGCGCGGCCAGCGCCGCCGCCAGGAAGAGAGCCGACCCGGCCCACCCTCGTCCCACCCGACATGCCTGGGCGCCGGCCAGCGGCACGCCCGCCACGGATGGCTGCACATCATCTGGCCGCGAAGGCATACGCTGTTCCTCGTTCCGAGACAATGAAAACGGCATCGTCTGCTGCGGCCAGCGAGCCCCGGGCCGGAGCATCGAGGGGATGCCGCTCGAGCACCCGCCCGGAAGCCGGATCGACCACGTACAGATGGCCGTCCGCGCTGCCGCAGTACACGGCCGCGGCGCTGGCCGCCGGCGCTCCTGCGATGACCCCGTCCGTGGCGCAGGTCCACCGCTCGACGCCGTCCTGCACGTCCAGGCCGTGCAGCCGCCGATCGGCAGCACCCGCCACGATGGTCCCGCCCGTGCACGCCAGACCCGCAGCCGGCAGGGCTCCCAGTTCGGCGCACCATCGCAGCCGGCCGTCGTCCGCGTCCACGGCCACCACCGCACCCGATGCCGTGCCCGCACAGACGATCGCACCGGCGAGCAGCGGCCGGGTGCGCACCGACCCGCGCCGCAGCGGCGTCCGCCACCGCGTCGTGCCGTCGGCGACACTCACCGCCACCAGCTCCCCGGCAGCCGTGCCCAGATACGCGATCCCGCCCGCCGCAGCGGCGCCGATCCAGAGGCGGCTCCCCAGTTCCGTGGACCACCGCTGGGCGCCCGTGCCGATATCCAGGGCGGCAAGCACTCCATCCGCTGCTGCCGCCAGCACGACGTCATCGACCGCTCCCACGGGTGCCGCGAACACCCCCCGCCGCTGCCAGGCCACCACCCCCGTGGCGCGCACGAGCACTTCCAGGGCGGCCGCTGGTTCGGCGCGCGCGACGATCACCCAGCCCCGCCACAGCGTCGGCTCGCCCAGCAACGGCCGGGCGAACCTGCGCACGCCGACGCGGCGGCCGCTGCGTCGCTCCAGAGCCACGATCTCGCCCCGCGCCGTGGCTACCAGGACGGCGTCGGCAGCCAGCAGCGGCGCGCCGACTGGAGCGTGCCCCACGCTCGCCTGCCAGCGGATCGCCAGCGGGAGAGGAGGACCGGCCGGCACCGCCGCGCAGGCATCGGCTGGACCGTCCGACTCCCATTGCCTGGCAGGCGCGCCGGCGACTCCCAGCGCTCGCGACTGGCACCCCTGAACGCCGCCCAGGCCCAGCAGCAGGGCCGCGGCGACCGCACCAGTCAGAAATCCCACCCGAAAAAGAAGTCCCATTTCGTGTCGTTCCCCAGGCTCTGGAAGTCCGTGCGGCGGGCTCCGTCCAGCCTGAACACGAACACCTCGCCCAGGGCCAGGCGCAGGCCCGCCCCGACACTCCCCCGCCAGCCACCGAAGGATTTCCTCCAGGCGTTGCCCGCGTCGACGAAGAGGGCGCCTCTGAAGGAGCTGAAATCGATGTCGCCGAACGGAAAGCGGACCACCAGCCGATCCACCAGCGGGAATCGAAGCTCATGGTTCGCAAGGATCATCCTATTGCCCCAGATCGACATCCACGGATAACCTCGCAACGTCCAGCTACCGCCCAGCCCGAAGAATTCGGGCACGCGCCCCTCGCTCTGCCTGGCCATGTAGCGCAGCGCCAGCGCGCCGCGCCGCGACAGCCGCACATAGTGCCGGTAGTCCGCGAAGCCCGTGAGGTTGAAACGGCGCGAGCTGCGGTAGTCCACGGTCTGGCTCAGACCGATGCTGTAGCGTCGCCCCTCGAGCGGGCCGGTGGCGACCCACAGGCTGCTGTCGTGCGTGTAGCTGATCAGGTTGGTCGCCAGCCAGCCCGTAAGCTTCCGCCCCTCGAACTGCCGGTCGATCTGCGCATGGCGCAGCGAGAACTGCGTTTCCACCCGGTCGTGCCGGGACAGCGGATAGCTCAACTCCAGGTACCCGCCCGTGCGCTTCTCGCGCACGTACCGCCCGTACCGGCTGGTCAACCGGTCGTTCAGATGGAACAGCCCCCACAGCACGTTGACGCGCCGTCCCTGGTGCAGTCTGGCCAAGGTGACGTTCATCCCCTGCAACAGGTCCGTCTCGCCGCCGGAGATATGCGACAGCACGAAGAAGTAGCGGTCGTTCCCCAGGACATCGCTGAGGCCGATCTGCACGCCGCCCGAGGTGCCGAGCTGCAGGTCCTGAGATATCTGGCTCTGCACGACATCCAGCGAGAGCCGCCGCTGGTAGCGCTCGCGGCTGAACGCCCCGGCGCGGCCCCAGCCCGCCGGCAACGAAGTGGAATCGGGCGCGATTGCCGCTGCTGCCACCCGCATGCCCTGGTCGATCGCCAGCGTGTCTGGCGTCCAGTCGCACCGGAAGAGCTGAAAAGTGCCCGCCTCGTACCCGGAGAAGACCAGACCATCGCCGCGCGGCAGCCAGGCGGGGTCGAAGGCGCCGGTGAGCACCCGGGTGACCTGCCGCGGCGCCCCGTGCCGCAACCCGCTGTCCGGATCGACGGACACGGGCAAGGCGAAGATGTTCGGGATGCCGCTCTGGTCCGAGCTGTAGGCCACGTGCCGCCCATCCGGCGACCAGACAGGCTGGATGTCGCGATGCGCGCCGGCGGTCAACCGCCGCAGCGACCCGTCCTGCAGGTCCAGCGCAAACAGGTTGCGCCCGGCAGGCTCCTCGCTCGGCCAGCGGTCCGAGCTGAAGACCAGATAGCGCCCGTCCGGCGACCACGACGGCTCGCGGTCGTCGTACAGATCGTCGGTCAGCTGGCGCAGGCTCCCGGTGCCGGTCTCCAGCAAGTACAGATCCGTCGTCCCGGCCGCTCCGGCCGCTGACAGCGCCAGGCGCGCGCCCTCCGGGGCCCAGGCCGGCGAACTCATGCTGACCAGCTCGGCGAAGCATGCATCGGCCACGCGCCGGCCCGTGCGCAAGTCGTGCACGAACAGATGGTCGCGACCCTGGCGCTTGCCCACGTAGGCCAGCAGGGCGCCGTCGGCGGACACGGCAGGCCGCGAAGTCAGCGGATGGAGCGACTCGATGCTCGGCGAACGCTCCCCGGGCAGCAGCTCGGCGACAGCCGGGCGCGGCAGCCTGCCGCGCGCGATGTGCGTGTACCCCCGATGATTGCGGAAGAACACGAGCATCGTGCTGTCGCCGCTGCCGGGGACCGCCGCTGGCTTCATGTTGAACCCCTCGCGCGTGAGCTGCACGGCGCCCTGCGAGGGCAGATCCCCCACGGCGATGTCGGGCAGGTAGCGCTTGCGCAGATCGTACTGCCAGGCCCGATCCAGCTCCTCCAGCGACTGGCCGGTGACCGCCGCGTAGACCTCGGCAAAGCTCTTGCCGCGCCACCAGTTGGTGAGCAGCCGCTCGAAGATGTCCGGCCCGTACGTCGCCTCGAGGTAGCGGCAGATGGACTCCCCCTCCTTGTAGAGCAGAAACGTGACCCCGATGGAGGGCAGCTGGCCGAGCGGTACCAGCAGCTCGGTGAAGACCGCATCGCGGAGCACCATGTCCGTCTGGCTGTCCCGGCCTCCCGACCACAGCTCGGCCAGCCCTTCGGTCAGCCACGGCGGCGGCATGCGGTACTCGGTGACACCGTGCCGCTTGAGCACGGTCCGGATCTGGTCGAACATGAACACGTGCACCAGCTCGTGGGCCAGCACCCGCTCGAACTCCGGGATCGAGCCGTCGAGCGGCAGCGCCACACGGCCCTTGAGCATCTCGGTGACGCCGCCCACCCCCTCGGGGAGCAGGTTGGGGATGATGTTGGTCTGTTCGAAGTAGATGTGCGACGAGTAGACGATCAGCGGCACCCGGCGGGCGGGCGCGTGGGCACACAGCCGCTCCAGCCGGGCGAAGGTCGCCTCGGCAGCGTGGGCAGCCAGGCCCGCCAGCTCCTCCTCCTCCGGGAAGAAGTACACGTCGAAATGGGGGGTGGTCAGCCGCTGCCAGGCGAACTGGGTGTACTGGACCTTGTTCTTGCCGAACTGGGAGAACTGGGCCGACACCGGCTGGCAGGACGCCAGGGCGACGCCCAACGCTCCCAGCAGGATGCCGATCGACCTAGCCACTGCTCAGATAGCCGCGGACGCGCGCCTCCGCGGCGGGCATGCCCCGGGGCAGCGCCAGTTTCCTGCCTGCGGCCACCCCGGCGCGATAGATGGCCGTGACCGGCGTCCCGCGCCCCTGGCGAGTGCGCAGCCGCGGGTGTAGATGACGCACGAACTGGCGCAGTTGACTGTCCCCTTTCCAGACGAGCGCCTCATCGGCGCGCACGCGCTCCTCCTGCTCGCGGAGCTTGGCGCAGAAACCCGCGAGCACGCCGGCCAGGTAGCGCGCACGGTGCCGGTCACCGGCCAGGCCCTGTGCCGCCCGATACTGGCGCCACAGGCACTCTGCCTGCGCCGTCAGGGAGGCGTGCACGTACGCGGCCAGAGCCACGTTCTGAGGTGTGCCGCAGACCTGCAGGACCGTGCCGCAGCGCGCCTCGGCCGCCTCGTAGCTGCCCACCCAGATCGCCTCGACGAAGAAGAACTCGTGGAGGATCTGGGCCAGCCACTGCTCGTGGGTCGCATGGCGGGCCTTGACCGCGCCGACGTACCCGCAAACGAACTCGCGCGGGGCCTCCGCGTGCACGGCACGCAGGTTGTGCCGCAGGAGCACCCGGCGCGCCTGCCTGGCTGCGGCGGCGGCCTCGTGTGCGTTGGGACTGGTTGCCAGCGACAGGATCTTGCGCACGCGGGCCAGCACGGGTTCCGCGGCCGCGGCGGCGCCACCGGCGGCCGCGCTGCCGTCGCTGGCCAGGCAGCGCAGGCGGCGGCACGCCTCCAGGAAGGCGGGTCCGTGCGGGGGCTCGTCGCCGGCGTGCAGCACCTCGTCGGCAAACTGGTGGGCCATCTCGTGGCGCAGCGTGGCCAGCACCGCCACCCACGGGTCGCGCTCGATATGGGCCCGCGAGATGACCAGGCGACGCAACTGGCCGTCCCAGCGGCCCAGCTGCGTGGCCGCGGCTCCCAGCTCGAACCGCGGCGGCCGCAGCGCCCCGGCCAGGTATTCCTCGTTGTACTGCTGCCACCACGCCGCAAGCTGGCGGGTCCAGGCGACGTGCAGCAGTGCCGCCGGCAGCCGGCGCTGCGTCCTCACGGTCGCTCCTCACCCCAGCCAGCGGACGAAGGCGGGGCTCAGCGTTCCCTGCGCCACCTCCTCGACCGGTCCGCGCATGGTCAGCGAGTAGTCCTCGCGCACCTCGATCTCCAGCTCGCCGCCGGGGGCCACCACGGTTACCGGCGAGCGCACCAGGCCCAGACGCACGGCCGCGCTGGCCGCCGCGCACGCCGAGGAGCCGGAGGCCTGGGTCTCGCCTGCGCCCCGCTCCCAGATCAGGATGCGCAGATGGTGCGGGCCGACGGGCACGGCGAACTGCACGTTGGTCCGCCGCGGGAAGATCTCGTGGTTCTCCAGCAATGGCCCCAGTGCCAGCATCTCCTCGCGCTGCCAGGTCGAGCCGAGCGGCCGGAAGACCACGCAGTGCGGATTGCCGACGCTGACGCCGGTGAAGCGCAGAGAGTGACCACCGGCGGCGATCGGCTGCTCGATCAGCTCCTCCACCTCGAGCGCGCACGGCAGGGCAGCCGGCCGGAACGTCGCGGTGCCCATCTCGACCGTGGCCGCTGCGGCTTCTCCCCACGAGTCGAGGTGGAGCTCGACGCTCACGAGGCCTCCCGGGGTCTCCACCGTGAAGCGCGTGCCGCGAGCGCGGCCCGTGGCGTACAGGTAGCGACCGAAGATGCGCAGCCCGTTGCCCGACTTCTCCGCCTCGCTGCCGTCCGGGTTGTAGATCCGCAGGCCGAAATCGGCCTGCCGAGCGGGCGCAACGGCGAGGATGCCGTCGCTGCCCAGGCCCCAGTGGCGGTCGCAGATGCGCCGGATGCGCTCCGGCGTCAGGGCAAAGTCGAGTTCGGCCGGATCCATGGCCAGATAGTCGTTGCCGAGTCCGTGCCCGCGGAAGAAAGCGTTCCTCATCGACGGTACCTCCGTTCGCGCTGCCCTGCATTGTATTCCGAATCGCGCCCGCGGTCAAAACCGGTCGCCGGCCGCGACCGCGGCGCTGTGGAGCCGGCCGCTCGCAGGGGCGGGGGGGCGATGCCGTGGACAGGAAGGAGGGTCAGACCGCGCGAGCGGCCCGCGCGCGAGCGGCACAGGACCCTGGCGCGCCGGCGCCCCGAGCTGGTGCGGCCCGGGGCACCCTGGCCGCTGGAGCATTGCGGCGATGCCGGCCGGCCGGCATCATCCGGGAGCAGGCTCGGTGCCGCTGGTGGGATCGGCGTCGAAGCGCTCGAGGCCGTTGTCCCTCATGATGTCGACCAGGTCGTGGACGTACTCGCGCCCGCGCTCCGAGTACGCCCTGAGCTCGTACGCCAGATCCACTGCGTCGAGGCGCTGGGCGCGCCGGCGCATGTGCTCCCGCCGCATCCGGAAGTCGGCGTACGCCTCGTGGGTGTTCAGGTTCAGCATGTAGCTGCAGACACTGGCCGCCACCGTCGGGTATCTGGCCATCCTGGTGAACGCCGGCGGGGCAGGCGTCCGGCCGAAGACGTCGCGCCCGGGCCGAGACCACAACTGCTGCCCATAGAGGTTGTTGCCGCGCACGCTCAGGCGCGAGGTACCCCAGCCCGACTCGATGGCAGCCTGCGCCAGCGCCAGCGAGGCAGGCACGGTGTCGACCCGTCGCAGCAAGGCTCGCAGGCTGTCTTCCAGGGTGGGCAGCCCGATCTCCTCGTTCTCCAGCCGATAGCGGGCGGCCATCTCCGCCAGGAAGAAGCGGTCGTCCGGGCGCGGTGGCGCCCCGGCCTCCAGCAGTCTCAGGAGGCGCTCGCGCTGCGCCATGACCGTGGCGCTCTCGAACAACACCGCCGGTGCCATCGCCGCCAGGAAGGTCTCCTTCATGGCGCCGACCGGGAGCTCGCCCAGATCCGGCGGCAGCACCGCCGGGCCCAGCATCAGGCCGCTGCTGTCCTGGCCCATGCTCGGCAAGAGGGCATGGAGCTCATCGACCGAGTCCACTCGCAACTGCACGAGGTAGCGCCGTGCGGACGGGAGCTCGCTCAGCGGGGGCAGCTCCTCGCCCGTCAACACCCTGGGACTCAGCCTGGGGCCGACCACCGTCACCGCCACCACGCGCGCCTCCAGGCTGTCGGCCAGCCCGGGCCGCTGGATGAGTTCGCTCGGCTGAGCAGGCAGCACGAACTCGTCGCTCGCCGGCACGCTGACAGGTGTGCGCACGAGCCGCGCGCCGAACTCCGATCTGGCTCCGTGCGCCACCAACGCGCCGAGCAAGGCCAGGCCAAGCATCCTGCAGGGTAGCCGCATGCTGCTCCTCTGGCTGGTCGATGGACGGCGAAGCACGGGGAGAAAGGTACGACGCGGGCGCCGGACAGCAAGTAGCATGCCCGATAGCAGCACGCGCACACTTGTCGCAGAAAAAAAGAACGAATGCCTCTGTCCAGCACGGGCGGGCCGGGCCCTGGCCCGGCTGCCCCGGCCTGTGCCCGTGCCCTGCGCGCCGCCTGCAGGCCTTTCAGGGACTGGCTTCCGAGGGCGTCCGCGCCGAGGACGGCAACGCGGCGACCATGGCCCGCGTCGCGCCGATCAGCTCGCGCACTCGCTCGGTGGCCGGTGCCTCGTACGCTCGCCTGGGCACGTCGAGCTGAACGATGGCGCCACCGTCGAGCACCGCCACGCGGTCCGCCAGGAGCAGCACCTCCAGGAAGTCGTGCGTGGCGAAGACCGCCGTCGTGCCGCTGGCCCGGATCAGACGCCCGAGGTCCTCGACCAGCGGCTGGCGCGTGACCACGTCCAGCGACGCGAATGGCTCGTCAAGAAAGAGCAGGCGAGGCTCGGTCACCAGGGCTCGCGCCAGGGCCACGCGCTGGGCCTCGCCGCCGGAGAGCGTGTGCGCGCGACGGCCGAACAGGTGCCCCACGCCCAGCCTGTCCAGCCACACGGCCGCCCGCCGCGACCTCTCCGCGCGGCCCAGCCCGCGCAAGCGCAGACCCAGGGCGACGTTGGTGCCCACCGAGGCGTTGAGCAGCAAGGGCTCCTGGAAGACGACCCCCATCTGCCGCCGCAGCGCCGGTCCGGCTGCCGGCAGCCGGACCGGCAGGCCGTCCATCCAGTACTGCATCGGTGCGGACTCCAGCAGCGCCAGGACCCGCAGCAGGGTTGACTTCCCGGAGCCGTTGGGGCCGATGAGCGCCAGCACTTCTCCTTGCCGCACATCCAGTTCTGGAATCTGCAGGATCGTGTGGCGGCCGCGCGTGACGCGCAGTCCGCGCACCTGGACCAGGGGTGTCTTCGTCATCGACGCCGCCCGTGCTGCTGGAGTATGGTCAACACCACGGTCACGCCGTAGGCCAGCAGCAGGAGCACCAGACTGAGCGCGATGGCGGTGGCGAAGTTGCCCTTGCCCACCTCCAGGACCGTGGCCGTGGTCAGCACGCGCGTGTGCCCCTTGACGTTGCCGCCGACCATCATCGAGGCGCCCACCTCGGAGACCACGGCGCCGAAGCCGGCGATCACCCCGGCCAGGATCGCGATCCGCGCCTCGAAGACCAGCAGCAGATACAACTGCCACCGCGACGCACCGAGGCCGAGGAGCTGCAGCCGCAGCCGGGGATCCTGCTGGGCGATGCCGGCCAGCGTGAAACCGGTCACCACTGGAGTAGCGATCACCGCCTGCGCGATCACCATCGCCGCTGGGGTGTACATCAGCCCGAGCTGCCCCAAGGGTCCGTACCGCCAGAGCAGGATGCTGATCCACAGGCCCGCGACCACCGGGGGCAAGCCCATGCCCGTGTTCGCCAGGCCGATCAGGAAGCGATGCAGCCGCGATGCGCCCAGGGCCAGCGCCACTCCTGCCGGTACGCCGATCACCACGCTGATGCAGGTCGCCGCCAGCGACACGCGGAGCGTAAGCCAGGCGATCTGCCATACCTCCGGATCGCCCGCCAGCAGCATCGCGCCCGCCTGCCGCACTCCTTCGACGATCAGTTCCATGTCACCGACCTGGCGGCGGCTCGGACCCGCCACCCATGGCAGGGACGAACAGCGGCTGCCCGTACCGCTCCCGTCCGAAGGCGCCGATGCGGGCCTGAGTCTCCGGCGCCAGCAGGTACGCGACCAGCGCGGCAGCCCCGGCGGCGTTCACCCTGGGAAACCGGCGGGCACTCACCCGCAGCACGTGATAGGGGTTCTGCAGCTCGGGGTCGCCCTCCAGAACGATGCGCAGCCGGAGGTGCGGCAGCAGAACCGCGAACGTCGCGCGGTCCGCCAGCGCGTACGCGCCGCGCTCGGATGCCAGGCTCAACGTCTGCCCCATGCCCACGCCGGCCTGCTGATACCAGGCTCCCTGGGGCTCGACCCCCGCCTGCTGCCACAGCTCCAGCTCGCGTTGGTGGGTTCCGGACGCATCGCCGCGCGACACGAAGGGCGCTCCCGCCGCTGCGATTCCCGCGAACGCGTCCGCGGCACGCCTGTGCTGCCCGGCGCCGGCCGGATCGGCCGCTGGACCGACAACGACGAACTCGTTGCTCATGACCAGCTCACGATCCGCGACGGCGCCGCTCTCCAGCAGTTCCATCTCGGCCTTGGGCGCATGGGCGAGCACGACGTCAACCGCGCCATGGCGGGCCAGTTCCAGAGCCTGCCCGGTGCCAACCGCGATCGTCTTCACCCGGTACGGCGTGCCGGCCTCGAACGGCGGCAGCAGCGCTTCGAGCAGACCGCTGTCCTGCACGCTGGTGGTGGTGGCCAGGATGACGTCTTGCCGGTGCTGGGCGCGCCCGCACTCGCCCGCCGGCAGTGCCGCCGCAGCCAGCAGCGCGACCCGCAGCCACCCGCGCAGCGTGCGCCCGCGCCTCCCGTCCTCGTCGTCGGCTTTCCCCATGGACGCCTGCCTCCCGCCCTCCTGCAGGGACGCGGTCCCGCGGATGGCGCGCGCGATGGCGCTCGCGCGCAATCGCAACTGCGCCGGTGTACGCAAGGAGGCCGGGCCCGTCCGCAGGACGCGCCCGGCCCCCACATGCCAGGTGGTTGATCACCTGGGAGTTGATCAGGAGATCAACCTCCCTGTGGTGCGACTACTAGGCAATGGACCACCTCCTTTCACCTTGCGCGCGTCCATGTCGGCAACCCCCGCGCGTCGTTTGCGCCAACGTCCCGGCGACGCTCGTCCCACGCATCCCGAACGCCCCGGCGATCTGTATGGATCCGGTCGGCGAGGCCGAAGTGGGGCAGGCCCTGCGCGACCACGATCCGGTGGCGAAGATAACCGCGCCGGCGCCAGACCGCAACCGGCCCGCCGCAGGGCGGCCTCAGCGGCCGCCGCACGATCACCGGACGCGGTCTCCCGGCGCCATGCTGGCGTCAGGCTCGATGAGGGTCAGCCTGCCGCCGGCGCCGATCGCGGCCAGGATCATCCCCTCCGACACGATGCCGCGAAGCCGGGCCGGCCGCAGATTGGCGACCAGTACGGCTCGCCGTCCAGGCAGATCCTCGGGGGCATAGTGCTGGGCGATCCCCGCGACCACGGTGCGCTGCTCCGCCCCGCCGAGGCGTACGGTCAGTTTCAGCAGCTTGTCCGCCTTGGGGATGCGCTCGGCGGCCAGGATCTCGACCACGCGCAGGTCCACGCGCCCGAACTCCTCGATGGAGATCTGCTCGGGGGCTGCAGCGACGCCAGCGGGCGACGGCGCAGCAGCAGCCTCGCGAGGGCGCGCGCCAGGCTGCCGCGCGCCCGCCGCGCCGGGAATCCGGCCCGCGCCTCGCACGTCGACCTTCGGGAACAGGACCGGCGCGTCAGCCGGGATCGGCGTCCCTGGAGGGGTCACCTGCCAGCGCTGGGTGGCCTGCAGATCGGCCGCACCCAGGCCCAGACTGGCGCGCAGTTCGGCCATCTTGCGCGGCATCGCCGGCTCCAGCAGGCTCGCGGCGATGCGCAGCCCCTCCACGACGTTGTAGAGCACCGCGCCCAGTTGCGGCCGGCGCCTCGGCTCGCGGGCCAGGCGCCACGGCTCCTCGTCGCTGAAATACACATTCAGCCGCCGCACATACCGCATGACCTCCTCGAGCGCCTCGAAGAAGCGCAGGTTCTCGATCAGCGGCGACACCCGCGTCAGCAGCCCTGTACCCCAGGCCGACAGCTCCTGCGCCGAAGCGGACGGTGAACCGGGCTCGGGCACGGCGCCCCCGAAGTGCCGCAGCAGCAGCGCCCGCGCCCGCGATGCGAGGTTGCCCAGGTCGTTGGCCAGGTCTGCGTCGTGGCGCGCCACCAGGAACGCCTCGCCGACAGCGCTGTCCTGGCCGTACACGGTGTCCTTGAGCAGGTAGTAGCGCAGGGCATCCGGACCGTACTGGTCCGCCAGGGCCAGTGGATCCACCTGGTTGCCCAGGGACTTGCTCATCTTCCGGCCGTCCGGGCCCAGCAGGTACCCGCCCACGTTCAGATGTTGGTACACCGGCACGCCAGCGGCGCGGAGCAGGGTCGGCCAGAACAGGGCGTGGGCCTTCAGGATGTCCTTGCCGATCAGGTGCTGTGCCGCCGGCCAGAACCGGGCATACTGCTCCCCGTCGGGATAGCCGATGGCAGACAGGTAGTTGACGAGCGCGTCCACCCACACATAGGCGACGTGCGTATCGTCCCACGGCAGCCCTATCCCCCAGGGGACGCGCGCGCGCGGCCGCGAGATGGACAGGTCGCCGACCGGGTCTGCCAGCAGCGACAGGACCTCGCTGCGGTACCCCTCGGGCCGGACGAACTGCGGGTGCTCCTGCAGGTACTGGCGCAGCCACGGGCGGTGCTTCTCCATGCGGAAGAAGTAGTTGCCCTCGCGCCGCCGCTCCGGCGCGACCTGGTGGTCCGGGCACTTCCCGTCGACCAGCTCCTTGTCCGTCAGGAACCTCTCGCATCCCACGCAGTAGAGGCCCTCGTACTCGGCGTAGTAGATGTCGCCGCTGGCGTGCACGGCCTGGAGGAAGGCAGCGACCACGCGCTGGTGCCGCGCCTCGGTGGTGCGGATGAAGTCATCGTTCGAGATGTCCAGCAGCTGCCAGGCGGCCCGGAATCGCCCGCTGACCTGGTCGCAGAAGGCTGGCGGAGCCATGCCGGCGGCCCGAGCCGCCTGGCAGATCTTCTCGCCGTGCTCGTCCGTCCCGGTGAGGAAGTGCGTCTCGTCGCCGCACAGCCGGTGGAACCTGGCCAGGAAATCGGCGACGATGGTCGTGTAGGCGTGGCCGATGTGCGGCTCGCCGTTCACGTAGTAGATCGGCGTCGTGACGTAGAAGACTCGGCTCATGGGGGACCCGCTCGCAGTGGAAGGAGACGGTACAGGCGCACGCCGGGGCGAGTATCGGCGAGTATGATAGACCCGCCCC
>CAZPXM010000113.1:9101-12563 GCA_964591015.1 uncultured Gemmatimonadaceae bacterium | reverse complement strand
GGATGGGCTCGCCGGACTCCGAGGCGGAGTCACCGAGGTGAACCAGCTCGGCGCTGTCTTCGTGGCAGCACAACGCGGCCGCAGCAGACCCTGGCTGACGCTCGAGCCCGAACCATACACGCCCCGATCGGTCGACGCACCTGCCCCACAGGACAGCATGCTCGCCACCTGGCACCACGGCGAAGCGTTCGGCCTTCTGGTAGCAGACGCCGTGATCGGTTCCTACCCAGAGGCGTCCCCGGCTGTCCTCCGCAAGCGCGAAGACGCGGCTTCCGGGCAGCCCCTCCGCGCGCGTGTACGAGGCGAATCCCGCTCCGCTGTAGCGCACCACGCCGCGGTCGTGGGTCCCGATCCATACGCTGCCGCCGGCAGTCGCATGGATGCACTCGACACGCATGTCCGGGAGGCCATCCGCGATGGTGAAATGCTCCCAGACGGACACTCCCATCGACACCCGTCGGCTCGTGCTCTCTGGCATGCTGTCGCCCCCTCGCCGGAGTCCGCTCTGTCCCAGCCAACCACAGCGGTTCCTGGCGACTGCGTCACCAGTCGCTCTGCAGCCGGTGCGCCCCGACGAAATCGCGGAGCACGGCATCGTACTGCGCCACGAGGACTGGCTTCTCGAGCAGGTCCTGTGCCCCCACCTGGCGAGCCCGCAGAGCCAGGGCGCGCGTGGCCCCGCCCGCTAGCAGAACCAGGGGCGTGCGTACACCACGCCATCGTGCCCGCCGGATGGCCTCCAGGCCGGAGAGATGCGCCAGGTCCTGATCGACGACACCAACACAGTACTGAGCTCGTCGCAACAGGTCCAGGGCCTCCAGCCCGCTATGAGTGCACGACAGCGCTGCGTCTGGCACGCGCCGCCGGCTCAACCTCCACAGGAACCCACAGACGTCCTCGTCTGCACTCGCAAGCAGAATCCTGGCCATGGACCACCACTCCTCGTGTCTGGCGCCGCCCGGCGCGCTGTTGCCCAGGGCAAAGGGCTGGCTGCTGCACTCGCCAAGCAGCTCGGAGGGTAGGTGATCGCAGGCACGGGATGAATGGCGGCGGATATGCCCGATAGACAGTACTTGCCAGTCCAGACAGACATTCACCGCAGCGACAAGGAGTTGCACGCGCGCCAATTCGGGCGAGGTTCCCGGGGCATCGCAAAGCGATAACACTCACTGCGAGAGTGGGATACGGGCCATGCGCCGGAAGTGCAGAGGGGTGCATCCGGCAACTCTCCGGAAGGCCCTGGCGAAAGCTGCCGGCGACATGCCCACACGACTGGCGACCTGCTTGATATCCAGATGCGAGTGGACCAGCAGGCCCATGGCTCGCTCCATGCGCACGCGCTGCTCGAACTGGGAGTAGCTGACCCCCGCGCACCGGGTGAAGTGGTTCAGTATCGTGCCTGGACTCACGTGGCATCTGCGTGCCAGGTCGGCCCTGCCACCGACGGTATCGAGGTGTCGGCGGAGATAGGTCGCGACTGGATCCCAGCGGACTAGCAGCACCCGCTCGACAGCCCGCACCAACTCCTGGGGAGCCGCGGTGCGGGGCAGGACCGCTGCCGGTCCCAGTCGCGCGCACTGCTGGGCCGCTCCGATGCTGTCGTGCGCTCCGAGGACCACCACATCGCAGTCAGCGCCATGACCCCGGAGCGCCCAGATGTCCTGCACGAGCCTCGGTGCCTGACACGCCGCACGAAGCAGGACCAGGTCGCAGGAGCCGTGGCGCAGATGCTCCCGCGCGGCGTCCACCGAGGGCAGCACCTCGAGCTCGTGACCGATCCTCGCCAGCAGGCGACGCAGGGCAACTCCGTACGCTCGGTCCTCGTCGACGAGGACGATGCGGCCGCGGCGCTCGGGCAGTTCGCGCAGGCGCTGCACCTGCGCGGTCACGAGCAGGGCATGCCAGGCGTCGGCCGAGACCGCGAGCTTCACGCCGGCCATGCGGGAGTAGTTCAGGTCGCTATCGACCGCCTGCACCGCGAACTCGTAGCTACCCGGCTGGAGGTCCGCGTATTCGACGCAGGTGTCGCGCGTCTGCTGCCACTCGCGGTCATGTCCAAAGAGACGGTACCGGTACACGAGCCGATCGAGCAGACCGCTACCCGCACCCCGCAGACGGAACACCACTCGGCCGACGCTGCTGCTGACGCGCGCCACCTCGCCATCGGTGCCCACTCCCTCCCCAACAAGCGGCTCCACCGCGACGCTCGGCTGTTGCGTCCGCCGGGTGTACTCGATCAGCCCGCCATCGGTCCCCAGCCAGACCCGCCCCCCCGACGCATCCTCGTGCAGACAGCGTATGACCGCGAAGGCCGAACCAGGGGGTAGTCCGATGGTCTGGAAAACGCTGCCGTCATGGCGGCACACGCCTCCACCTTCTGTGCCGATCCACAGCGTGCCGTCACGGTCCAGCAGCAACGCTGTGATGATCGTGCATGGAAGGCCATGCTCGCCGCCATAGCGGACCGCACGCCCGGGCGAGAGCAGGAAGAGCCCGTCTTGCGTCCCCACCCAGAACTCGCCCGACGCCAGCGGCACGAGCGAGCGAACCACCACTCCCTCCGGCAAGCCCAGGTGCGGTACGACCCGGCATCCGTCCAGAGATGCCACCCCCCGCCAGTGCGCACCCCGGCCCGCCCCCAACCAGAGCGTGCCGTCGGGAGCGCGGACCATCGCACCAACCCACGTCTGCGTGAGGACAGCGTGTGAGTCGATCGCGAGCAAGTCTTCCTGCTTCCGGCACCGCGCCACGATTCCGGCACTCGCCGAGGCCAGCCACACGTGTCCGGCTGCATCGACGACCAGGTCGCTGATGCGTCCTGCTCCCGGAATAGGCTCTCGCAGTTCGAGGAACCGCTGTTCGCTCCCGTCAAGGCAGATGACCGCTCCATTCCAGAATCCGAGCCACACAGCACCACTGATGTCGCGGCACCCCGCCGTCACAGCTGCGCCTGCAATCTCGGGGCCCAAGTCCATCCTGTGCAATCGGCCCCCGGACGCTTGGTACAGACCCTCACGAGCGCCCACATAGAGGGCTGTCCCTCTATCAAGGATGCAGGTGACGTGCGGCTGGTTCTCCGCGTTCGCCTTCATGATGCGAGCGTGGGATGCGTCGTGGCAGAAAAGGCCACCGTGCACACCAATCCACATCCGCCTGTCCCTATCTGCCACCAGTGCTCCCGATGCCAGCAACCCGAAATCGCGGAGTAGCTCTAGCCTACCGGCTTGGTACGACATCAGTCGGCCGCCGTACGTCAGGAGGTAGAGACGCGTGTCCTGCTGCTTGAGGCCGACCACAGGAGACCCAAGTACGCTGGAACCGATTACGGCCGTGCGAGTGCCGAGCAGAAAAAGGCCACGACGGCACGCGAGCCAGAGCTCGGCACGCTCAGCGGCGATGACGTCGCGGATCGTATCATCCTTCGCTCCCGGTCTCTCTACCAGCTCGAACGCGCCGGCTCGA